>NZ_JBIQEU010000017.1:0-56627 GCF_045369765.1 Sphingomonas olei | reverse complement strand
TGTTTCGGGCGCAGATCCACTCTTTTCAGCTGCTGCTGTAGGTAGGATGGCGTCCACCATTTTAGGGAAACCTACAGTCGCGCACGGTCGAAAACAATGAACGCGTTGCTGCCATTTGCCGATGACGTGACCGGGTCGGGCATCGTTGCGATCGACGCCGATGTGATCGATGCGGCGCGCCGCGCGATGAGCCCCAATTCGTGGCGCGCGCTGCGCGCCGACATTCGCGTGTTCGCCGGTTGGTGTGCCGCACGCGGACTAATGACATTGCCCGCCTTGCCTGCGACCGTCGCGACGTTCCTCGCCGATCAGGCCGATCACGGAAAGAAGGCGGCCACGCTGGCGCGCTATACGGCGTCGATCGCGCGGCTGCATGCGCTGGCCGACCAACCCGATCCCACCCGTACCGAGCGTGTGCGTCTTGAGCTGAAGGCGCAGCGACGCGCGCTGGGGGTGCGGCAGCGACAGGCGCGCGGGCTGCGTTTCCGCGGCGAGGTTGCCGATCCGCTGGCGGCCGCCGGGCCAGTCGGCGTCTGCGTCGAGGCTATGCTGGCGGCGACCGGCGACGATCTGCCGGGTCAGCGTAATCGCGCGCTGCTCAGCCTTGCGTTCGACACCGGCCTGCGACGCTCGGAGATCGTCGCGATCCGCTGGCCGCATGTGGAGCGCGGTGGCGCGGGCGGCGGCAGGTTGTTCGTGCCGCGCTCCAAGGCAGATCAGGAGGGAGCGGGCGCCTACGCTTATCTCTCCGCCCGGACGATGACCGCGCTGGGCGAGTGGCGCGCGGCATGTGGCGGGCGCAGCGACGGCGCGCTGTTTCGCCGCCTCCATCGGACGCGTGACAAGTCGGGCGCCGATATCTGGAGCGTCGGCGCCGCGCTCTCCGCGCAATCCGTGACTCTTATATATAGGGCGATGCTGGACGCGGCCCATGCGGCGGGGCTGCTGGGAATGATCGACAGCGCCGATTTCGACATCTGGCGCGCGAGCCTCACCGCGCACTCAACGCGCGTCGGCCTGACGCAGGACCTGTTCGCCAGCGGCCAGGACCTCGCCGGGATCATGCAGGCGCTGCGCTGGAAATCCCCCGCCCAGCCGGCGCGCTACGCTCAGGCGCTCGCCGTTGAGTCAAATGCGGCTGCCAAGGTGGTCGGCAAGTTATAGCCTGACCTTAGCGAGCACCCATCTGCGCCAATACTTCTCGCGGGGTATCGTGATCGTCGATGATGGACTGGTGGACGAACAAGCCACACAATTCGCGCTGGATGAAATAGTGGTGTGCGGCCTCCGCAACGTTCCGGATCAGCATTGCGCGATCGCTGCCATCGGGAGCGGCGCGCAGCTGCGCCAGCGTGGCGGCGAGCTTCTTCCCCGACCGAGCGAGCGACGCAGCCTTCTCTGCCGCGATCTCGTGCTGGAACGCCTGGTTCATCCGATAAGGTGCGATCGAGGGTCCAAGTCCCTGGGGAGGCCGTAAGACATGAGTGCATGACTTCCCTGATGTAATCGGGCAGATGAGCTTTCCCGGCAGTACCATCTATCGGTAACGGAAGCGAATATTGCCCGCTCGAGCTTGCGGTTAACCGGTATTTCACGCCGAACCGCAACGCGGCAACCTTTCTGCCAACTCGGTGCCTCCGATCGATCCGTCGTCTGCCCGGTATTGCCATTCACGTGACCCTGAGGCCGTCGGCGGCGCTGGTGTTCGCTGCCGTACCCGTATCAACTCGAGGACGTGGACACATGAACGATGGTGTTGCGGCACAATCCCTGTCCGAAAGTCAGCCCACGTCCGAACGTCGGCCCATGTGCGAAAGCCGGCGACCGGTTCTCCATTACATGGCGCTGGCAGCGGTCGTCGCGCTGCGACGGGGACGATTGGCTCGCTGTTTCACCTGTCGATCAACATGCTGCTGCACTGGCCGTCGCTGCTCCGCATCTACATGGAGGGGCCGCTACTGGTACTGACCGCCGCGTTGCTCACCATGGTGGCGACGCTCACGTCCCGCGCGGTGGTCCGTCATTTCGCGCCCGAGGCCGGCGGCAGCGACGTCCAGGAAGTGGAAGGCGCGATGGACAGGCTGCGCGAGATCCACGGCAGCAAGGTGCTACCGGTCAAGTTCGTCGGTGGGATCATGTCGATCAGCGCCGGGCTGGTGCTCGGTCGCGAGGGGCCGATCATCCACATTGGTGCCTCTGTGGCGTCAATCGTCATCGGCAGATTCCGGCTCGATGCGACACGGCGCAACGGCCTGCTGGCGGCCGGGGCGGGACGGGACTCGCTTGCGCCTTCAACGCGCCGATTGCCGGCGTGTTGTTCGTGATCGAGGAGACGCGGCGTCAGTTTGCCTAGCGGACCGACACCTACATGGCAGTCATCCTCGCCGCCGTCATCGCGACGGTGATGACCGCTGGATTGCCGGGAATACCGTTGACCTGGGCATGGCAACAGCTGTTGTGCCGATGACGATGCTGCCCTTGTTCGCGCTGCTTGGCTTTGTGCTGGGTGGCCTTTGCGGGGGCGGCCGAACAGCGCGTGCCTTATGTCTATCCGGCGGTGATAGGATTGGCGATGGGCGCACTGGTGGCGCTGGTGCCGCAGGCGGTCACCGATGGTGAGGCAATGATCCCGGGCTGGGCGAGCGCGCAGGCGGGCGTGCTCGTCATGCTGCTGCTGGCGGCAGCACGCTTCTGCGCCACGGTGGCAAGCTATTCGACCGGGGTGCCGGGCGGAATCTTTGCCCCGATCCTGTCGCTGGCCGCCTGCGTCGGCGTCGCCTTTGCCCGTGCCGCCAGTGCGTTCCTGCCGGATGGCAGCTCCGCGACCAGCGCCTTTGTCATCGCGCCGATGGGCGGCTTGTTCACCGCCTCGGTCCGCTCGCCGCTAGGGTCGTCCTGACGCTGGAACTGACCAATGCTTACCCCCTGTCGCTGCCGTTGCTCACCACCTGCCTTGCGGCCAATTTCACGGCCTATTTGCTCACCGGCAGGCCGATCCACGAAAAATTGCTCGATCGCATCCTGAGGCTCGCCGGGTCAGCGCCGACGCCCAAGAACGCGGCAGCTGGCTAAGGCTCCTAGGGCGCACCCTGTTCTACAGCCCGCCCTGAAAGGCGAAGGTGAAGCGGTAAGGCTCCGGCATTCCAACGGGCTTCCGCCGCGTCGGCACCGGGGTCGCGGTGATAAGCGTCAGCGCGCCGTCCGCCACAGCGACAGGCTCACCCAGCGTCATCCTGAGCTGCTTTTCCCATCCGCGGCCCAGTACCGTTGCCCGCACGATCAGGCGGCCAGCCCAGACGCACAGCAAGTCGCTCGGGCAGCGACTGTCCTCGATAATCTCATCCACGCGGACGCGCGGCCCATCGACATAGGCCACTTGCCCCAGCCTCACCGGCCCTACCACCGGGCGCATCGACGCACAGCCACCCAGCGCCACAAGCGCTGCAATCCCCGCGCAGATCGTGCTTTTCATCGTCATCAGCCCTTGTTGGCCCCGCGTCGTAGACGATCAGAGCTGAACGGCAGGCACACCTTGGTCGCCAGGCACCAAATCGGATACTATTGATCCGATTACCGGCATCCGCTAGACAGGCTGCCGTTCTTGGGGAGTAGCCACCCGGCCCCGGGGCAATCGTCAACATACTCGATCCCTGGGATCGTGGCGATTGCAGCAACCTTCGCGTTGCCAGGCGAGACCACGACACCGCCTTTCCGCGTTGGGCCGGGAGGGGTGGGTGTCGTTTGGTCGTTGGCCCCGGGATTTGATCAATAATGCCAGGAATTCTGACGCTCGGCGCCTTGGGCGCGAGCCTGTCCGTCGACGCATTCGCCGCGGCGCTCGGCAAGGGCGCGCAACAGCCCAAGGCCCGCTGGGGGGACGCGCTTCGGATCGGGCTGGTCTTCGGTTTCTTTGAGGCGGTGACGCCGGCGCTGGGCTGGCTCCTCGGCTACCTGGTCAACGACTGGATCGCCGACTGGGATCACTGGGCGTCGTTTGTCCTGCTGCTTGGCATTGGTGGGCACATGATCGTTCAGGCGCTGAAGGGTGACGGGACACCTCCCGCCGCGTCGACGGCAGCGCTCGAGCAGCCGAGCTACCTCAAGCTATCTCTCACCGCGATTGCGACCAGCATCGATGCGGCCGCCGTCGGTGTCACGCTGGCGCTGATGGACGTCAACATCTGGATCGCCTGCCTCATTATCGGGGGCACCACCAGCTTTGTCGCCACGGGCGGCGTGATGCTGGGCAAGCGCGTGGGCGCCTATCTTGGCAATTACGCCGCAATCGCAGGCGGCGTGGTCCTCGTCGTGGTCGGCAGCACGATCCTGTATCAGCATCTGTCTGCCTAGCGGCCCGCGTCATCCCGCCGTTGCCGTGCGCCGCGGCCGGACGATGGTCTACAGGACAAGGGTAAGGCCGGCGCTCTCAGGGCAGATCGTCGGCCAGCCGCTCGATCGCCAGCGCGGTGGTGACCGACTGGAGGACATGCAGCGACCACCGCTCTGCCGCTTTCTTCGGGCCCGCCGCAAATTCGCCTTCGGTGATACCGAGCAATGGCGCGATCCCGGCGATGTTCACCACGTAAAGCCCCGTGCCATAGAGCGTTCCGAGAACCACCGGCGAGACCGTCGGAAAGGCACGGCGCAGCGGTGGATAAAGCGCGGCAAAACTCACCGACGCGCCGAGATGGTTGGTGAATTCGACCAGGCTCGTTCCCGTGTCGCCGATCACCTCGCGGGAACCGGTGGTCTCGTCGATCCAGTCGACCGCGTCACGATCCAGCGTCTTGTCCAGCACGCCCGTCTTCCGCCCGGCGAACATCGCGGCCGTCGTCACGACCCCGGCCAGCAGCCCTGCGGCGATCACGGCATTGCGCGTCTTCATCAGTCACTCCCTTGTTCGGCACCAGGACAACCCGGCAGGCGGGCGGAAGGTCCAGCGAGCGCGGCGCTGGCACTCCGGCAGAAAAGCGCCTCGCGTCGGTGCCGGGGCAGTGGCACCGTCGCAGGAGGAGGAGGACACACAGGGAGGTTGCTCAGGATACTTCAGTCATGGGCCGCACCGTTGATGCCGCAGCCGCTCGGTGCCGGGAGTTGAGGGCAGGACTTTCCCGGCCGCCGACCGGCCCCGACGTGCCTGGTGCGGCGATACGGCACGTCAGTTCAGCTTGAAGCGAAGGCCAGCCCCGACGATCGACTGGTTGGACTCCACCCCGAGCCGTGCGGGCAATAGGTTAAGGTCGACATTCGCGCGCCCCTCGGTGCGGCGATAGGTGTACTGGGCGAACAGGTCGACGCGCGGCGACACCTGGTAGGTTGCGCCGGCCATGAACTGATAGGCGAAACGCGTCTGGTCATCATTCGTCACGTCGACGCCCGACGGGCGATATTCTACGTCGACCCGCTGCACACCAAGGCCCGCGCCCAGATAGGGCTGGAACGCCTCGGCACGGTTGAAATCGTAGAAGACGTTGGCGAAAGCACCCAGGTTCTTCACCTTGCCGCGACCGTCGTTGATCACCTGCCCGACGGTAGGGTTGCCGGCGGCCGGGGCACCGCGCGTGAGCACCGACACGTCAAGGCCGTCGATCTCCGTTCCGCCGACGCTGAGGTTGCGGTGACGCCGCACGTCATATTGCGAGTAGGCCACCTCCAGTTCGGTCCGGAAGCCGTTGTCGAAGCGCGCGCCGATTTGGCCCGAAATGTTGAAACCGCTCTTGAACCGGGTCGTCCAGGTCAGCGGCGTGCCCGATGCGATCGCCGGGTAGTCCGGGGTCGCGGCAACATTGCTGGTGAAGCGGCCACGATTGGCGGAATCCTCCGGCAGCGACAGACCGCCGCTGACGCCCACGTACACATCCTGCGCTGCCGCCGGCATGGCAAGCACCACCGCCGGTGCTGCCAGCAAATAGGCCAGTTTCCGCATATCAATCCCCTTAATCAAAGCCACATGAGCAGCGCGTGCCGAAAGGCTGCGCCGCCCAGTGCCGATGTGCGGGGCACAATCGAAACGACAAGACTGCACATCCATGGGTGTTCGGACATCTTGACTTTGGCAAAATAGGTGATCTCAGGGCGTCGCATCAACTAGACTTGCGTGGCTAGTGTGATAACTGCGCTCGACGAGGCGCTGCGCCGCCAATGGAAACGAACTGTCTGGGCAGGGTAGGAAGAGTGCGGCGCAACATGCTGCGCAACATCTTGTAATTTGCATTGCGCGCGATGGAATGCAAAACCGGCGACCATGTCGCCGCTCGAGATGATCTCCGGCAGCTCCGTCGCCGCGGTTATCAGCGACCCGACGCTGCCCGACACGCCCATCGTGGCGTGCAATGACGCCTTCAGCGCGTTGACCGGCTATGCTGCCGAGGAAGTGATCGGGCGCAACTGCCGGTTCCTCCGGGGCCCCGATACGGAGCTGCACCTGACCGAGGAATTGCGCTGCGCGGTGCGTGACCGGCGCACGACGCTGGTCGAGATCCTGAATTATCGCAAGGACGGCAGCCCCTTTCGCAATGCAGTGATGCTCGCCCCGATCTTCGAGGCGGACGGCGCGCTGCGCTTCATCCTGGGCTCTCAGTTCGACGTGACCGCCGGGCGACCGACGACGGGCGGGCGCTGCGCGATCGAGCGCCTGTCGTCGCGCCAGCGCGACGTGCTGCGGTTCATGACCGGGGGGCTGATGAACAAGCAGATCGCCTATGAAATGGGGATCAGCGAACGGACCGTGAAGATGCACCGCGCCGCGCTGCTGAAGGCGCTGGGGTGCCGGACCGCGGCGGAGGCGATCCGCACGGCGGTCGAGGCCGGGTTCTAGTCACCCGCATCGGGCTCCGGCCTTTCGACCGGAGCCCTCCGCAGGGACCAGGGGTAGCGACAGGGGTAGTAGCAGGGGTAGTGAGCAGCGCGCCGTTACGCGCTGGGGAGCAGCACCTTGTCGATGACGTGCACGACGCCGTTCGACTGCTGAACATCGGCCATGCTGACCGTTGCAGTGCCGCCGGCCGCGTCAGTGATGATGACCTTGTGACCCGACATGCTCGCGGTAAGCGGCGCGCCCTGCACGGTCGTCAGCATCGCCTTGCCACCGCCGGCTCGGATCTGGCGCGCAAGGTCAGCCGCGGTCACCTTGCCCGACACGACATGATAGGTGAGGACACCGGTCAGCTGCGCCTTGTTCTCCGGCTTCAGCAGCGTGTCGACGGTGCCCGCCGGAAGCGCGGAAAAGGCCGAATTGGTCGGGGCGAAGACCGTGAACGGGCCAGCGCCGTTCAGCGTGTCGACCAGCCCTGCGGCCTTTACCGCGGCGACGAGCGTGCTGAGATCGGGCAGCGCCGAGGCGTTCTCGACGATGGTTTTGGACGCGGTGGCAGCGGTTGCGGCCGTCGTCGCCTGCGGCTCGGCATAAGCGGGCGGGGCCGTTATCATGCCTCCCGCCGCCAGGATCATCAGATTGCGAAGCGCGGACACGTTGGTTCCTTTCCTTTCAGGTTCCAGATGCCGCTGCCAATGCATGTGACGCACGCCGGTTTCACGGCTCAACTTCACTGTTCTTTGCAGAACTGTGCCGCAAGTATCCGCGATCACAAGATTTGTTCAGAGATACTCCCGCTAACCTGTCCTTAAGTACAGGTGCCACCCGCCCTCACCTTGCCGGCCGCGCAAAGCTCCCCGCCGCTAGCCAGCCGAGCAGCGCCGCCCCGCCAAGCCACAGCATGAACGCCGCGCTGTTGCCCAGCGCAATGCAGCCAAGCGCCGGCGCACAGGCCCAGCCCACCAGCAACGATCGCGCCCGCCGGGTCGCGCCCCCGCCCTGCCCCGCGGCGCGGCGGCGCTTGGGATCGTCGCGGCACAACAGAAGGACGGCGGGCGCCGACAGCGCCAGTGCGACGAGGGCAAGCGCCAGCGTGCTCACGCCTCCACCGCCTCCATCCGCCGCGGCCGCTCGGGCAGCGTCAGCGGGCGCGCCTGCCAGCACCCCCGCAGCAGCCAGCCGCCAGCAACGCCAAAGGCCAGGTCAAGCGCGGGGATCACCGCTTGGCCCGATGCGATCGCCGCGGTCCAGCCCGGCCCGCCCGCAGCGACAAGCCGCAGCAGCGGCAGCATCAGCATCACGAGGCCGGTCGCACCCTTCAGCATGAGCGTCAGCGCATCGTTGCTGCGCGCCACCACGCCAGCGATGATCGCCACTGCAGACGCAATCAGAAAGGCGGTCGTCGTCCAATAGACCGCGCCGCCCTGCGGCATCGTCACGAGGAAGCCGGCCGCGGCCACCACCAGCCCCAGCGGCAGGCCAAACGCCACCACGGTTAGCGTCCGTTCGAGCCACGCAAGCGACCGCGCATCCTCACGCCGCCGCACCACCCACAACCGCATCCCGGTATAGGTGACGTAGCACATGGCAAATCCCAGCCCGAACCAGATCGCCTTGGACAACAGCCCCGCGAAATTGCCGAAATGGAGCGGCCCCATGATGCCGACCAGCGTCCCTCCGGCGGAGGGCCCCGCGCCGACCTGCGGCTTGGCGCGGATGAACTCGGCCGTGGCGCCGTTATAGAGCAGCGCAACCGGCTCCAGGTCGCCTTCCCGCGGATTGTGATAGCTGGTCACCGTGGCGTCGGCGCGCCCGAAATTCTCGATCGCGACAAAGGTCGGCACTTCGCCCGTGCGCCGGATCGCATCGCTGGTGATCCGGTCGAGGTTGCCGCTCGCCGCCGGGCGCGGATCGGGCGTGCCGGGATTGCCGAAGACGGCATGCTGCAGCGCCTCGACATCGCCGCCGAACGCCGCCGTCGCGACGACCGGAAGCCCGACCGTGCCGTAGAAGGAGAAGAAGCTGCCGGTGAACGCCAGTACGAAGGCGAACGGCAGGCTCCACGTGCCCGCCACGCTATGGCGGTCGCGCGTCGCCAGCACCGGCTTGGCACCGCGGCGCAGGGTGAAGATGTCCTTGAACAGATGGCGGTGGATCAGCAGCCCCGAAATGGCGGCGACCAGCATCGCCAGCCCCAGGATCCCGGTCAGCACCAGCCCCCATGGGTTGGGCACATGCAACCGGACGTGCGTGTCGACCAGGAAGGTGCTCAGCGCATCGTCGTTGCGCGGCCCGAACAGGTCGTCGATATTGCCGGTGGTGGCGTTCAGCACCCGCCCCTGATGGTCGAGCTGGTAGAAGACGCCGGCCTCGGTCGGAACTCCGTCAGCGCCCGTCTCGTGCCGGTGGAAGAACACGCCCAGGCCATGGTCGCCGGTCTCCCAGATGTTGACCGCTTCCCGATACTGCCGCGGCGTCTGCGCGGTCAGGCGGCGCAGCGTGGCGTCGACCGGCTGCGCGAAGGAGGATTTGGTCGCCACATGGCCCGCCGACCAGGCGCCGATCTCGTGCGCGAACACCGCCGCCGTGCCGGTCAGCACCACCGCATACAACAGCAGGCCGAGCAGGATGCCCGACCAGCCGTGGACCGCGACCATCGCCTTGGTCTGATCCTTCCTCAGTTGAATCATAGGTTCCTCTCCGCGGCAGGGGGCCCGGCCATCATGCGGGTGGCGACCAGTCCGCCATGGACCAGCAGCAATGCGCCAGCGACCAGCGCGACTCGCGTCAGGTTACGATCAAGGCAGGCGTGAAAAAACAGCAGCGCCCAGATCAGGGGCGCCATCACCAGCGGAATAGCCAGATTGTCGATTCCTGCGGCGCCGCCCGGCAGCCACAGCGGCATGCCGGCCAGCAGCGCCAGCGTCACGATGATCGCGCCCGGCCCGGCGAGCAGGATTCGCGCCCATCGCTGGCGGGCGTTCGGCTGCGCTGAAGGGGTCGGCTCGGCCATGGCGCAGCGAATAGAAACACGATCCGCCGATGGCAAGAAAAATGCTATTGATAATCTTTCGCACGCATTTAGAGGGCGCCGGCAACGAACGATTACATTTCTCGAAAGGGCGGACATGGCGAAACTGATCGTAGCGGCGGGGGTAGCAAGCGCGCTGCTGAGCCAGACCGCTCTGGCGCAGGAGGCTGCGCTCACCCCGTCCGGCGCCCCCGCCGCTACCCAGCAGACCGACGCGGCCACCACGCCGGAGGACGAAATCGTCGTCGTGGGCAGCAATGCCGGTACCAAGACCGAAACCCCGCTGACGCAGGTGCCCCAGCCGCTGACGATCATCGATTCGGGCACCTATCTTTCGCAGGGCGCGATCAACATCAGCGACACGGTGAAATACGCCGCCGGCGTGCTCGCCAACCCCTATGGCCGTGACACCCGCGTCGACGGGTTCAACGTGCGCGGCATCAATGCGCTGCAGTTCCGCGACGGCATGCGCGACATCTTCTCTTATTACGCCAGCATCACCTCGGACCCGTATAACTTTTCCCGTGTGGAAATCGTGCGCGGGCCTGCCTCGGTTCTGTTTGGCCAGGGGTCGATCGGCGGCCTCGTCAATCTGGTGTCCAAGGTGCCGGAATTTCGCACCGGCGGCGAACTCAACCTCGTCTATGGCAATTACAACCGCAAGGAAGCGCTGGGCGACGTCAACCTAGCCGTCACCGACACGCTGGCGGTGCGCCTGGTGGGCCGCGTGCGCGATGCCGACACCTATGTCGACAACGTCCCCGATGACCGCGTGATGGCCGCGCCTTCGATCCGCTGGCAGCCGACCGCCGCGACCGACATCATCCTGACCGGTCTGTACCAGGAGGACGATACCGGCTCGACCTCGCAGTTCCTGCCGATCGTCGGCACCTTCCGCCCCAATCCCGCAAACCCGGGCGCGCGGCTCGATCCCTATACGTTCGTCGGCAAGGCGGGGTGGGATCGCTACAACGGACGCTCACTGCAGGGCGGCGGGCAGCTGGTGCACCGTTTCTCCGACAATGTCCGGCTCAGCCTCAAGGCGCGCTACATCGACAGCGACCTCGAATATTTCACCCATTATGCCGACAGCTACACCAACCCGACCGATCCCTTTTCGGTCTATGGCACCGACGGTCGCCATATCGGCCTGACCGCTGATGCCAGCGACGCGCGGATGAACGTCTTCTCGACCGACAACAATCTGCAGTTCACTTTCAACACCGGCGCCAATGTCGAACACACGTTGCTTGTCGGGCTGGACTATAGCTGGAACAAGGTCGGAAAGCGGGGCGTAGCGCTGTCGCCTGCGCCGGAGGTCGTCGACCTCTATGACATCGATTACGATGCACTGCTGACCTACGATCCGACGGGTCCGTTCGTCAATGAATCGCAAAAGCAGCTCGGCGTGTACGTGCAGGACCAGATCCGTCTGTTCGACCGTGTCTCGGTGATCGTCGGCGCCCGCCGGGACCATGTCACCAATTCGTCGGGGCAGGAAGACAACGCCACCACCTTCCGTGCCGGCATTATCGGGGAGATCGGCGCCGGCATCTCGCCTTTCTTCAGCTATACCGAAAGCTTCCTGCCGATCGCCGGGCGGCTGTCCGGGCCCGGCGGTGTTCCGGGCAATCCATTCAGACCGCAGACCGGCACGCAATATGAAGCCGGCGTGAAGTGGCAGCCCGCGCCCACCACGCTCGTCACCGTCACCGGATTCCACATCAAGGAGCGCAACCGCGTCCTCTACCTCGCCAACAACGTGACCACTCAGTCCGGCGAGCTCACGACCAAGGGGTTCGAATTCGAGGCCAGCCACACGCTGCCGGGCAATTTCGAACTGCTGCTGAACTACGGCTACAGCGAGCTGGATTCGGAAGTGAACACCAGCCTCGATTACATGCCGCGGCACACCGCATCCTTGTGGTCGACGAAGACCTTCGCGACCAGCGCGGACGGTCCGCAGCTGCGGCTCGGTGCCGGCATCGTCTACAGCGGCAACAGCAAGTCGACCGGCCCGCTCGATCCTTATGCCCTCAACCCCGCGATTGCGCCCGGCACGCTCTACACGATCGTGACGCCCGCACGTACTACCGTGGACGCGCTGGCGGAGGTCAGCTGGAACCAGTGGCGTCTCGCGGTCAACGCGACCAATCTGTTCGACGAACGCGCCTTCGCCTCCTGCCTGGCGCGTGGCGACTGCTTCATGGCCGCGCCGCGCAACGTCATGGCGACACTCGGCTTTCGCTTCTGATCGGTTTCGGCGGCGCATTTCCACCATGCGCCGCGCGATACGTGCATCTCCCGATATGCCGTGGCTTGGGCCGCGCTTATGTCGCGGGTGTCGGTAAAGAGTGATCCGGCCAAAGAGAGTGAGGCGATATGAAGTATTTCATCGGGACCGCGCTTGCGATCCTCATCGCTGCGCCCGCTGCGGCGCAATCCGCCGGGGCGATCCAATCCAGCGGTCGCGTCGAAGCCCGGTTCGGCTGGGACCGGGGTGAGTTCAAGACTGAATTTCGCGACCCTCTGGTAGACATTTCCGACAAGAACGGAAAGAGCGGCGTCACTTACGGTATCGAAGCGGGCTATGACTATGTCACCGACAGCCGGTTCCTGGTTGGCGGCTATGTCGGGGTCGAGGGATCGTCCATCAAGGACTGCGACACCAGCCCGTTCGGCGATCGTGCCTGTCTGAAGGGCGGACGCAATTTCACCGTCGGCGCACGGGCGGGCTACGTCACGGACCAGGGCGTCGTCTATCTTAAGGGCGGCTATTCCAACGGCCAGCTGAAGTTCGAGGCCGATGATTTCGTCGATGACGAACGGGTGCGGTTCAAGGACAATCACGGCGGCTTCCATCTGGGTGCCGGCGGCGAGGTAATGGTCGCCAACAACGTCTATGGAAAGCTCGAATACGTCTTCACCAACTATTCGGCTGACAAGTTCGACGACGGCATCACCTATTCCAAATTCCGTCCGCAGCGGCATCAGGTCGTGGCCGGCATCGGCATTCGTTTCTGATGAATGCAGCGGCACGACCGCAGCGGACATCATGATATAAACATATCTTTATATCAGCATTGACAGGGCTGGTTGGATGATGTTCAACCGGCCCTGTCGAGGTTCCCCATCCCAGGCGTGGCGATGGGGCTAAGACGGGAAGCCGGTGACGTTCCAGAAGGGGCGGATTCCGGCGCTGCCCCCGCAACTGTGAGCGGAGAGCGGCAGTTCCATTTCGTGTCACTGGGCCCTGTAACGGGTCCGGGAAGGCCGGAACTGCCGTGTTGACCCGCAAGCCAGGAGACCTGCCTCCGACGCGATAACGTTCCTCGGACGGGGGTTCCTCCGGTGGATCGCGCCGGAGAACCGTGGATGGTGACTGCCATCGCGGACCATCGATGACGTGCGCGCTCCCTCTGGCTCCCCTGTTCGTACAACAGCAGGTGAGTCATGACGAACAGCGGTTTCACGTTCACGACCAGCAGCATCCCTTTTGACGAGGACTATCAGCCCGGCGACAGTACGCGGCTGACCACCAACTTCGCCAATCTGGCGCGGGGCGAGGCGCGGGCAGAGAACCTGCGCAACACGCTGCGGATGATCGACAATCGCTTCAACGCACTGATGCACTGGGACAATCCCGGCGGTGATCGCTACGCCCTCGCGCTGCGCATCGTCTCCGCTCACCTGGCGATCACCGATGGCGACCCGGTCGGCCTGCCGCTGATCGAGATGCTGGCGACGACGGTGCTCGACCGGCAGAGCGGCGCGTGGACCGACGGCATGACCGGCAACAGCCTGTCCTCCTACATCCGCGACTATGATTTCAGCATCCGCCTGCCCGATTACCAGCGGCGCAGCCCATGCGGCGGTGCGCCGGAGGGGTTCGGCGAGTTACATGGCAAGCTGTTCCGGCACTTCTTGGGCTCCAGCGCCTATCGCGACCAGTTTGGCAAGCCGCCGGTGTTCTGCCTCAGCGTCTCCAGCCGCGAGATCTATCATCGCACCACCAACTCCCACCCGGTCCTGGGCGTGGAGTATCGATGCGAGCATCACTCCGCGACCGACAGCTATTTCGCCAAGATGGGCCTCGCGGTGCGCTATTTCATGCCGCCGCACGCCGCCGCCCCGCTCGCCTTCTACCATCAGGGTCGGCTGCTCGACGATTATACCCATGTCGAACTGGCCAGCACCGTCGCGACGATGGAGACCTTCCAGAAGATCTACCGGCCGGAAATCTACAACGCCAATTCGGTCGCCGCGCATGACTATCGGCCCAGCCTCACGCGGCAGGATTATTCGCTGACGCGCATCGCCTACGACCGCGAAGAACGCAGCCGCCTCGCCGTCGCGCAGGGCCGCTTTGCCGAGGAACATGTCATCCGCCCGCATGGCGCGATGCTCGAACAATGGTCAGCGACGTGCGGCCTGTGACCCCCATTCACCCAAGGAATCCAATGATGACCACAGTGTTGCCGACCACCACCGCCGGCAGTCTGCCCAAGCCCGCGTGGCTCGCCACGCCGGAGACGCTCTGGTCGCCGTGGAAGCTCGCCGATGCCGAACTCGCGGATGCGCAGCGCGACGCCCTGCGGCTTGCGGTGGATGATCAGCGCCAGGCCGGGATCACCATCATCGGCGACGGCGAGCAGACCCGCCAGCATTTCGTCACCACCTTCATCGAGCATCTGAACGGCGTCGACTTCGATCGTCGGGAGACCGTGCGCATCCGCAATCGCTACGACGCCAGCGTGCCGACGGTAACCGGCCCCGTGTCGCGCCCCCGTCCTGTGTTCGTCGATGATGCCCGCTATCTGCGCGCGCAGACCGATCAACCGATCAAATGGACCCTCCCCGGCCCGATGACGATGATCGATACCTTGTACGACGCGCATTACCGCAGCCGGGAGAAGCTGGCGTGGGAATTTGCCGGCATCCTCAACCAGGAGGCGCGGGAGCTGGAGGCGGCTGGGGTCGACATCATCCAGTTCGACGAACCGGCGTTCAACGTGTTCTTCGACGAGGCGAACGACTGGGGCATCGCTGCGCTGGAACGCGCCGCCGAGGGGCTGACCGCCGAGACGGCGGTGCACATCTGCTACGGCTATGGCATCAAGGCCAATACCGACTGGAAAAAGACGCTCGGCTCCGAGTGGCGGCAATATGAGCAAACCTTCCCTCGCCTGCAGCAATCGAGCATCGACATCATCTCGCTCGAATGCCGCAATTCGCGGGTGCCGATGGATCTAATGGAACTGATCCGGGGCAAGAAGGTCATGGTCGGCGCGATCGACGTCGCGACCGAACAGGTCGAAACCGCGCAGGAGGTTGCCGAGACGCTCCGCCAGGCGCTGCGCTTCGTCGATGCGGACAAGCTTTATCCGGCCACCAATTGCGGCATGGCCCCGCTGCCGCGTGCCGTGGCGCAGGGCAAGCTGAAGGCGCTGGGCGCTGGCGCGCAGATCGTCCGGCAGGAACTGACCGGCTGAAGCCCGCGACGCCCATTTCCAACCTGATTATCCCCCGCGACAAAATGTCCCAGTGACACCGCCGCACGCAGGCGATACCCACGGTATCGTGGGGGCGATCCGGAATCTGTTGGCGCAACGCCTGGTCCCAGTGCTGATCTGTGCCGCGGCGTTGCTGCTGAAGGTGCTGGTCCCCACCGGCTACATGATCGTTCCCGATGACGGGCGGATCACCGTCGCGGTCTGTTCGGGCTTCGGCCCGCAGACGATGGAGATCGTCATCCCGGGTATGGATCATGCCACGCCCGGCAGTGACTCGTCCAAGGATGGTGGCGCGGGCGACATGCCCTGCGCCTTTGCCGGGCTTTCGACGCAGTTCCTAGGTGCGGTCGATGCCGTGCTGCTGGTCGCCGCGCTGGCGATCGTGGCGGGCCAGGCGCTTCGCCCGATGGTGCGGCGCCTGCCGCGCGCCGCCCTCTACCTGCGCCCTCCGTTGCGCGGACCACCGCTGCTGATCTGACGCGCCGACCGGATCGACCGGCCGGCGACACTGCCGCCTCGCTTTCGCGCGGTGGCGTCCCTGCCGCGTCGCGTGCCCGGCAGGCCCTCGTCAGCAAGAAAGTCCTGTCATGGTCCGCAGCCTGTTGCTCGGCGGCGGCGCCCTGTGCGTCGCCGCTCCCTCCCCCGTCCTTGCTCTTCCCGATGCCGCTCCCGCCCAGCGCGGCGACACCCATATTGCCATCGGCGACGATGCCATCGTCGTCACCGCGCGCGATATGGCGCGCTCCACCGCCAATGTGCTCACCTCGGTCGATGTCCTCGGCGGCGATCTTGCCCAGCGGCAGAATGTCGACAACGCGTGGGAATTGTTCGCCCGCCTGCCCGGGGTGGTGCTGACCGATTTCAACCAGGGCACGACATCGGGCCGCTTCTCGATCCGCGGCTTCAACGGTGAGGGCGAGATCAACGCCGTCAAGCTGCTGATCGACGGCGTCCCGTCCAACGACAATGCCGGGCGGATCGACTTCATCGACCTGGTGGCGCCGCTCGATATCGCCGCGGTGGAGCTGGTGCGTGGCACGTCCGACCCGCGCTGGGGCCTCCATGCCATCGCCGGCAGCGCCAATATCAAGACGCGCACCGGCGGCAATTACCTCGACATGCGCGGCATCGCCGGCGCGTTCGGCACCTATGACGCGCAGCTCGCCGCCGGCGTCGAAACCGGCCGCCTCAGCCAGAATGTCGCGCTCTCCTATCGCCGAACGGACGGTTACCGCGATCACGCCGACCTCGACCGACTGACGCTGGCGGGCAAGTGGTTCTACGACCTGGGCGGCGCGCGGGTCGGCCTGATCGCTCGGCACAGCCGCAGCACGGCCGAGGAGCCCGGCTACCTCACCGATGCCGACGCCTATACCGACCGGCGGCGATCCTATGCCGTGTCTGAGACCGACGGCGGCACCCGCAATCTCAGCCAGTACAGCCTGCACCTCGACGCCGATCTGGCGCGCGACCTGTCACTGACCGCGGTCGGCTATGCGACGACCAACGATGACGATCGCTACGTGCGCTTCTCCGCCAATGTCGCGCAGCAGCGCCGGCTGACGCAGGAACAGCATTATGGCGTGGTCGCCGGCGTGCACTGGCATGCCGCGGGCTGGCTGATGGCGGAGGCCGGGGGCGACGTGCAATGGCAACACAATCGCAGCCTGCGCTGGACGACCGACCGGCGGATCATCACCGCACCGACGCGCGACCAGGATTTCGACCTCACGGTGGGCGGCGCCTATGTGCAGGCGATTGTCACCCCGGCGACGTGGCTGACGATCACCCCGGCGTGGCGGATTGACCGGGTCGACGGTGACTTCCTGAACCGGCTGAACGGCGCGCGCGCGCCGGTCAACGATTATGGCACGATCAGCCAGCCGAAGCTGTCGGTCGCGGTGACGCCCACGGCCGGGCTGACCCCTTACGCCAATTACGGTCGCACCTTCCAGGTCGGCGCGGGCTCCGGTGCCTTTGTCGTGCCGCCGCGCGTGCGCGATGTGGCGCCTTCGATCAACGAAGGGTGGGAAGGCGGCGTCAAACTGTCGCACGGCCGCTGGCTGACCGCGCGCGCCGCGGTCTGGCAGCAGACGGCAAGTGGCGAGCTGCGCCGGCGCCTCAACGATCCCTCCGGCGAATTCGACAATCTCGGCGCAACCCGTCGCCGCGGTCTCGACCTGGAGGCTCAAGTTCGCCCGCTGCCCGGCCTGTCCGCCTGGGCCAGCTGGTCGCATCAAAAGGCCGTCATTCGCGTGCCCGATCCCGCCGCACCGCTCACCGCGGGCAATGCGATCGATCACGTCCCCCAGAACGTCGTCACCGCGGGCGTTGAATGGGCGCCGACGACCCTGCCGTGGCGCGCCTCGCTGTGGGGCAATGGGCAATCCTCCTATGAACTCACCACCGCCAACGATCAGGGACGCTATGGCGGCTATTTCCAGCTTACCGCGGAACTCGCCTATCGGCTGAACGACGCGCTGGAGCTGTCCGCGCAGGTGCGCAACCTCGCCAATGATCGCTACGAATATGTCTGGTACGACGGCACCCAGCGGCTGCACGCGCCGGCCGATCCGCGCAGCCTGTTCGGCGCGATCCGCGCGCGGTTCTGACCGTGTCCCGGATAGGAACGCAGACCGTAACGGCGGGACGGCAGCCCTGGCGATCGGCCGCACGCCGTATCCACCTGTGGCTGGGGCTAACGATCGGATTGCTGTTCGCCGTGATCAGCCTTACCGGATCGGCGCTGGTCTTCTACGTCGGCATCGACGCGGCGCTGCATCCCGAAACGCAGGTGGAGCAGCGGGCACCCGCGCCGGGCTGGACGTCGCCAGTGTGGGATCGTGCGCTGGCGACGGCGCACGCCGCACGCTTCGATCCGGCGGGCAAATGGTCGTTCGAGGTGACGGACATCGGCGGCGCGATCCCCGCGCGCTATTATCCGCCTGTTTCGGGTGCCGTGCGCCACCCGCCGCGGCTGATGGTGTGGTTCTCCGCCGATGGCAGCCGCATCCTGCGGGTCGCGCCGTGGGGCGGCTATCTGATGAGCTGGCTCTACGAACTGCACATGCATCTCCTCGCGGGGGACGTCGGCGCGCAGGTCGTCGGTTGGTCGGGCGTCATCATGCTGGTGCTGCTGTTGAGCGGCTTGATCGCCTGGTGGCCGCGCGGCTCGTGGCGCAAGGCGCTGGCGTTACGTCGCAACGCACCGCCGATCCGCCGCCTCAACGACATCCACCGGCTCGTCGGGGTGGGAAGCGGCGGCTTGCTGCTGATCCTTGTCGCGTCTGGCGTCATCCTCGCACTGCCGGCGGTCAAGGCGGCGCTGCTGTCGCCCGCGGCGGTGCCGGAGCCGCCAGCGATCGCAGGCAGCGGACCGGCGCTGCCGATTACCCGCGCGCTGGCCGGCGTCCGTGCGGCAGTGCCCGATGCCCGGCTCGCCTTCATCGACGTGCCGGGCGATCCCGCCGTGCCGTATCGCGTCCGCATTCAGGTGCCGGGCGACCCGCACCGCCGCTTTCCCGGCAGCTATGTCTTCGTCGATCAGCGTAGCGCTGGCATCGTCGCGTTGCACAATGTGCGTGACGGCGGTCTCGGCACCGCGATCAATGCCTGGGTGCGCCCGCTGCATGATGGATCAGCCGGCGGGGTCGTCGGCCGCATTCTCGCGGTTCTGATCGGCCTGGCGCCCACCGCGCTGTTCGTCACCGGCCTGTTGCGCTGGCAGCGCCGGCGTGGTCGTTCGGCGGACCCGGCACAGTGACCATCCGCATCAACACGGGATGGCGCCCGCCTCGCAAACAGGCGTAGGCTGGCGCGGTTGGCGTTCGGCCGACGCGGCGAAGAGCGGATGGACCATCTCGGCTGGGCGCCATGGCTGATCCTGGTGGCGGTCTATACCGCAGTGGTGGTGCGCGCCGTGCTGCTGGAGCGGCGGGAGCCTTATGCCCGCGCCGCGTGGCTGCTGCTGCTGGTCGCGTTGCCGACGATCGGAACCATACTCTACCTGTTGTTCGGCGAGCCATGGGTGTCGCCGCGCCTTCGCCGCCGCACGCGGCTCGTCCACCGCGCGCTGGTCGAGCACGCCCCGCCGCCAGCCCTGGACCCGCCCTCCGCGGTGGCACGCAACGCGTTTCGTACCTGCGAGACGGCGAGCGGCTGGCCATTGTCGACCGCGACCGCCCCCTGGGTGGCGCCCGAT
This sequence comes from Sphingomonas olei, assembly GCF_045369765.1. Classification (NCBI taxonomy): domain Bacteria; kingdom Pseudomonadati; phylum Pseudomonadota; class Alphaproteobacteria; order Sphingomonadales; family Sphingomonadaceae; genus Sphingomonas; species Sphingomonas olei. Next base: position 37,068 of record NZ_JBIQEU010000017.1, on the reverse strand, counting down.
GCCGACAGCGCGATCGACCGCGTCGTCGCCGATATCGATGCTGCCCGGTCGAGCGTGCATCTGTCCTTCTACATATGGCTGACCGACCATAACGGCTCACGCGTAGCCGATGCGATCTGTCGCGCGGCGCAGCGCGGCGTCACCTGCCGCATCGTCGCGGACGCGATCGGCTCGCGCTCGCTGATCCGCTCGCCCCAATGGGCAGCGATGCGCGCGGCGGGCGCGCGGCTATGCGCCTCGCTCACGGTCCCCTGGGGGATCGGCTTCCTCGCCGGCCACCGCACCGATCTTCGCAACCATCGCAAGATCGCGGTCATCGACGGCCGCATTGGGTGGTGCGGCAGTCAGAATTGCGCCGACGCCGCCTTCCTGCCCAAGCGCCGCTTTGCTCCCTGGGTCGATATCCTCTTCCGCTTCGAAGGACCGGTGGTCCGCCAGGCGGAACTGATCTTCGCTTCGGCGTGGATGGTTGAAACGGGGGAGGACATGCCCGCCGTGTTCGCGGACCAGCCGCCACTCACGCCGCGTCACGGCTATCCCGCCATCGCGGTCGGCACCGGCCCCCTGTCCCCCGCCTCCACCATGACCAACATTTTCGCCGCGGTGCTCGCGGCCGCCGAGCATCACGTGGTGATCACCACGCCCTATTTTGCGCCCGATCCCCCGCTGCTCGACGCGATTGTCGCCGCCGCGCGCCGCGGGGTGGACCTCAGCATCATCTTCCCCAACCGCAACGACAGCTTCATCACCGGCGCGATCAGCCGGGCCTATTACCCCGTCCTCGCCCGGGCCGGTGCGCGCATCTTCGAATTTCGCGGCGGGCTGCTCCACGCAAAGACACTGGTGGTGGACGGAGCATTGATGCTGGTGGGATCCGCCAACATGGATCGCCGCAGCCTGGACCTCAATTTCGAGAACAACATGTTGATCCAGTCGCCCGAGCTGGCCGAGGCGGTCAGCGCGCACCAGCGCCGCTGGCTGGCGGATGCGATCGAGATTTCCCCCGGCGGCGTCACCGCCCGATCGCTGCCGCGCCGCTTCTTCGATAATCTGCTGACGATGGCGGCGCCGCTGTTCTGACGCATAGGGCGGGGGAGAGCGGCGGCTTTCCCGCCCCTCTCCCGTCCCATCAGAAATGGACGTTCGCCCCCATCAGGAACGCACGGCCCACCAGCCCCTGGTAATAGGTGTTGAGCGTCCCCGCTCCTGCCGTCGCCGGGAAAGGGACGCCCCGGTCGGTCACATTGTCGATGTTGAAGCGGAAATCGAAATTGTCGCTCGCACGGATGATGATCGCGGTATTCCAGATCGCGTAGCTGCCGATCCCGCGGAACTCGCGCGTGGTTGGCGTATCGGTCGCGTTGAACACCGCCGGGCCGGTATATTGCACCTGGTTGAACCAGCTGATCGGCCCGCGATCCAGCGTCAGATTGACGTTGAAACGGTCGATACTCTGGCCGATCTCTCCTCGATCGCTAACCCAAGGGGTCGCCGAGTTGATCTGGTTCTCCTGCTTTATCAGATGCTGGTAATTGACGGTGGCATTTACCCCGATCTCGCCAAATGTACGGCGATAGCTCGCCTCGACGATCACTGCCTCAAACCGACGCCCGCCCTGGTTGATGAACGGCTCATCCAGCGTCAGCACCTGGCCGAAACTTTCGCCCGGCGTCGTATCGCGGGTGATCAGGCTGCAATAGAAATTGTCCGGATAATCAGTTGCGTCGTAGCAGCCGCTCAGCACGTCGGTCGCACTGGACGATACGATGGTGTTCTTGAGGTTGATGTTCACATAATCGGCGGACAGCGCAAACCCGGGCAGGAAGCGGGGCGTCAGGACCCCGCCGACGGTCCAGGAATTGGCCTTCTCATTCTGCAGTCCGCGATTGCCCAGCACGGTGATCGGCACGGTGACCGAGTTGATCAGCGACGAGAAATCCGTCGGTAGGCCGGCCGCCGCGCAATTGGCCTGGCGCACCGCCGGGTTGGGCCCGCTGGTCAGGTTCTGGGAATCGCACGGATCAAACCCGCCATCGAACGCCGGCTGGTCGGCGGCGAACAATTCCGTCACCGCCGGCGCGCGGATCGCGCGGGTGTAATTGCCCCGCACCGCAAAGCCGTCGACCGGCGCCCAGCGGCCGCCCGCCGTCCAGGTGAAATCACCGCCGGCGACCGAATTGTCGACATACCGGCCCGCCGCGTTGATCTCCAGCTGGTAGATCAACGGGATGTTCTGATCCGGCCCGATCAGCGGGGCGCGGAACTCCCCGAACACTTCGTTGGTGGTGTACGACCCGCGCACCGGAAGGATCGGGATCGAGCGGCCCAGCGCCTCGGTGTAGAATTCATCGGGCGAGAAGCGGGAGAATTCGCGGCGGTTCTCATAGCCGACGGAAATCGCGAAATCGCCGCCCGGCAGCTTGAACACCGGCCCGGTCAGCGTCGCCAGGAAATCGCGCTGCGAGGTGATCGCCTCGGTCCGCGCATTGGTGGTCACATAATCGCGCGCCGCCTGGCTCGGTGCGCCGCTACCGAACAGGTTCAGCGGCGCGCAGGTGGTGGAGATGGTGCCGTTATATTGCGGCACATTGGGCGGCGACGCCGGGTTGCTCGGGTCCGGGTTGAACGGCAGGCAGACGATATTGCCATTGGCGTCGAAGCCGGCGTTCAGCGCCCGCCGCAGGTTTGGCTCCACCAGCGAGGGCTGGCTCGACCGGCTGTTGGTACGGCCGTAATTGGCCGACACTTCCCAGTTGAACACCCGCTCGCCGAGCGAGAAATCGCCGCGCAGCCCGCCGACGAAGCGGTACATTTCCTGATCCAGCCGCGCCACGCCGGAGACGATATCGGTATTGGCGCGCCCAAGGTAGAAAACGTCCGTGTCGCCCGCGGGCAGCCCCGCCGCCGTCAGGTTCTGCACGATCAATGCCCGCGCCTGCGGCGTCAGGAACGGATTGTTCAGCGGGATGATGAAATTGCCGTTGACGTCAAAGGCGCCTGGGTCGCTCGCGCTGAAGAAGGCCGTGTTGTAAACCGGCTGACCAGCGAGATTGGTGGCCTTGTTCCGGGAATACCACGCCTCGCCGAAGGCGGTGATCCGGTCCGAAAAGTCAAATTTCGCCAGCGCCACCGCGTTGAACCGGTCATCCTTCACGCGGGCGTTGGTGATGTCGGCGAAGTTCAGGTTGTCACCGCCCAGAAACGTGGTGGGGTCCTGCGTCGGAGTTCCGATGTTGAACGGCACCAGATTGCTGTTGCGATCGAAACCCAGGATCTGGCCCGCCGCATTGCGGACAACGGACGTCGTGCCGCCCGCGGTGGCCGGGACCAGTCGCGCGGCATCGCGGATGAACGGAATGCCCGCCGGGGTTCCCAGATAGGTGCGCGTGTTTTCCACGAGTATCTGGTTGAAGGGCGACTGACCTGTGAGCTGCCCCCTTCTGAGTGGTCCATTGACTATGACAGTCTGGATCAAGGAAGGGACGACGAATGCCTGCCAAGAAGCACAAGCCCGAGGAGATCATCGGGAAGCTGCGTGAGGTTGAAATCGTGCTGGGCCAGGGCGGGACGACCGCGGAGGCATGCCGGCGGATCGCGGTCAGCGAGCAGACTTACTACCGCTGGCGCAAAGAGTATGGCGGCCTGAAGACGGATCAGGCTCGGCGGATGAAGGACCTGGAGAAGGAGAACCTGCGGCTGCGCCGTGCGATCTCCGACCTCACACTGGACAAGCTGATCCTGCAGGAGGCGGCACGGGGAAACTTCTGAGCCCCGCACGGCGTCGGCGCTGCATCGATCAGGTGAAGGAGACGCTGGATGTATCCGAGCGACGCGTGTGCCGCGTGCTCGGGCAGCATCGGTCGACGCAGCGCAAGGTGCCGTGCGGGGCAGATGACGAACAGGCGTTGACCGAGGACATCATCGAGTTGGCCAAGCAATACGGGCGCTACGGTTATCGTCGGGTGACCGCGCTGTTGCATGCTGCTGGGTGGTCGGTGAACCACAAGCGCGTCGAACGCATCTGGCGTCGTGAGGGGCTGAAGGTGCCACAGAAGCAACCTAAACGTGGCCGGCTTTGGTTAAACGATGGCTCGTGCGTCCGGCTGCGACCCGAATATCCGGGGCATGTCTGGGCATACGACTTCGTCGAAGGGCGGACGCATGATGGCCGTAAGTTTCGCATCCTCACCATCATCGACGAGGCGAGCCGCGAGTGCCTGGCGCTGATCGTTGCGCGCCAGCTCAAGCATGAGGACGTACTGGCAGCACTTGCCGAGCTGTTCATTGCTCGGGGCCCGCCGGCGCACATCAGATCGGACAATGGCAGCGAGTTCATCGCCACCGCGGTCCAGAAATGGCTCGGGCAGGTCGGCGTGAAGACGCTCTACATCGCGCCGGGCTCGCCTTGGGAGAACGGCTATAACGAGAGCTTCAACGGCTCGCTGCGCGACGAGCTGCTTAACGGCGAAATCTTCTACAGCCTCGCCGAGGCAAGGGTGCTGATCGAGGCGTGGCGGCGTCATTACAACACCGTCCGGCCGCACAGCAGCTTGGGCTACCGCCCACCGGCACCAGAAGCGGCGACACCACCATTGTCGGTCTCCGGTTCCGCTTCGCTCCACCTCCGCCCGACAATGGCGGCGGAGACGACAATGCACTAACTATTTACCCGGACCACCCGGTGGGGGCTGCTCACAGGCGCCTGCTAACGCGCGCCAACCACTCCGGTCAGACAATCAGCCATGGTGCGGCCTTTCGCTTGGATACCCCTGTGGCACCCCTTTGATACCGACTGGTATAGAAATCGGTTCAGGCTGCGTCAAGCAGCTTTCTGTACCAGGTGGTATTTCTTATCGCAAGAGGAGCCGGTCGCGGGTCGCAGCCTTTGCGGACAAGCGACGGACCGACCGCCCCTTGGTGCTTGAGCACGTCGACTTAGCCTGCCGAGACCGGCATCTGGATGAGGTTCAGGAAGGTCATCGCCACCGCGCCATCCTGATTGGTCACCGTCATGCGCATCGTCAGCACGCCGCGGTCGGGCTTGCTGCGCGAGACGGCGATGTCGACCACCTCGCGCGTGATCGACAGAACGTCGCCCGGGCGCACGGCCGTCCGCCATTGCAGGTCATCGACCTTCAGCCCCAGCATCGGCGTGTCGCCGAACGGCGCCGTGTCGACGAAATCGCGCATGACGCGGGAGGCGACATGCCAGCCGCTGGCGATCAGCCCCCCGAACCGGCCCGCGGCCGCAGCCTCCTTGTCGACATGCATCGGCTGGGGGTCGAATTCCTCGGCGAAGCGGATGATCTCCGCCTCGGTGAGCGTGATCGGGCCACCGGCCCAACGCTGGCCGATCTCAAGGTCGTTCAGGTACAGCGACGGTCGCAACACGGGGTTCCTCTGTTGCCGGGGCAGCGATCGGGCACCCGGGCGGGTGCCTGTGCGCAATCAGACGCCCCAAGCCAAGGTGGATTGGCGGCAAAAATTGCGATCCTGGACGTCCTCAGGCCGGGCGCGCTCAGGCCAGACGTACTCAGGCGGGGCGGTCGCCCATCCGTTCGCCCAGGCGCACGCTGCGCTCCGGCGCCCAATTGGGGTTGAAGGCGATCACACCGGGGCGGAACAGCATGACGATCGTCGAGCCGAGCAGGAAACGGCCCATTTCCTCGCCCTGCTTCAGCACGATGTTCTGGTCATCATAGCGCCATTCGGAGATGGCCCGCCCGCGCTTGACATTGACCACCCCGTGCCAGACGGTCGCCATGCTGCCGACGATGGTTGCCCCGACCAGCACCATGACGAAGCGGCCGTGCTGCGCCGAATCGAACACGCACACGACGCGCTCGTTACGGGCGAAGAGGTTGGGCACCCCGCGCGCGGTGACCGGATTCACCGAGAACAGCGCGCCGGGGACGTGGATCATCCGCACCAGCCGGCCGCCGCACGGCATGTGGAGGCGGTGATAGTCCTTCGGCGACAGGTAGAGATTGGCGAAGCTGCCATGCCGGAACTCGGCCGCCAGCGCCGCATCGCCGCCGACGAGCTGCGTCGTGGTGAAGCGATGCCCCTTGGCCTGGACGATATGATGGTCGTCGATCGCGCCGAACTGGCTGATCGCGCCATCGACCGGGCAGACGAAATCCGCCTGGGCGATCGGCCGGACGCCGGGGCGCAGCGGGCGGGTGAAGAAGTCGTTGAACGTGGCATAGCCGGCGACGTCGGGGTTCGCCGCCTCGCTCATGTCGACGCCGTAGCGTGCCGCGAACAGCCGGATCAGCCGCGTCGTCACCGCGCCGCCCTTCATCCCGGCGACCCGCCCGGCGAGCGTCGTCAGCCCCTGTTTGGGGAGGGCATATTGCAGCAGCACTTTGAGGCGATCGGTCATGGCTGCCGCTATAGGCGTGCTTGGGTCGGATTGTCAGGCGAGCAGATGCTCGACGCGGTAAAAGCGTGCGGCAGCGCCGGCGAACAATTCGCGTTTCTCGTCCGCGCTGGCGCCCTTCGCGATCAGCTTGAAGGCGTTCCACAATGTACCGTAGTCGGCGCCCCAGCGGTCGACCGGGAAGTTGCTTTCGAACATCGCCCGCCGGGCGCCGAACGCGTCGATGGCGGTTTCGACATAGGGGCGGAACAGATCGGCCAGCCGCGCCGCGCTGGTCCGCGTCTCCGGGCCCAGCTCCCCCAGCTTGCAGAACGGCATGGCGAGGCCACCGAGCTTGATCGTGACATTGGGGCAGGTCGCGAGTTCCTCGATCGCCCCCTTCCACGCGGCGAACCGGTCATCGTGCCGCCCGGCATAGACGCCGAGGCCCAACGGCGTGCCCACATGATCGAGCACGATCGGCTGGTCGGGAAAGGCGCGGGCAAGCGCCGTCACTTCCCCGATCTGCGGCTCCAGCACCCAGGCGTCGAACGTCAGCCCGCGTTTGCCCAGTTCGGCAAACCCCTCGCGAAAGCGGGCATCGGCATAAAGCGCGGGCGGCGCATGGCCGAGCGGGCCGAGCACCTCGGGATCGGCATCATGCGCGCCAATGTGGCGGATGCCGCGGAACCGGCCGTTGCCCGCCGCGATCTCAGCATCCAGTACCGCGCCGACCTCCGCGCCCAGCGTCAGGTCGGCCTGTCCGACGATGCCGGCGCAGGCGCGGAACGGGCCATAGATGCCGCTTGCCGCGCGCGCCGCGACGCCGTTGACGAATTCCACCTCGCCCACCGGCTTCATCTCGGCCGGCCCGTCCGCCCGGTAGAAGGCGCCGCACTGGAGGAAGACGGTGCCGATCACATTATGCCCGCTGTGCCGGCAATCGCGCAGCAGCTCCTCGAACAGGTAGCGCGGGCTCTGCTTCACGATCGCGCCGAAGGGATGGTCGCTGTCGCGCGGCGGGTTCGGGGTGAAATCCCACAGATGATGGTGCGGGTCGATGATCGGCAGATCGGGTTCCAGCACGTCCTCGGTCATCATCATCCCCTCTCCCACGTCGCGGCGCCCCATCTCCCCGCGATCCGGGTGTGTTCCTGCGTCAGCGTCGAAGGGAGTGTGGCACCAAGCAGGGGCGGTAGGAAGTCACCTGTCGGCGGGGGCGGATCCCAGCAGCCGGCGAAGCGTCGCGCGCGGCATGCTGTCGCCGTCCGCCTGCCAGCTGGTCGCCACCGGCTTGCCGGTGCGGTCGAGCACGACGATGCCGGGCAGCGCCTTTCCGCCCAGCCGGCGAAGTACCGCGTGGCGCGCGCGATCGCACGGCAGCAGCAGCCACGGCATGCGGCTGGTGCGGGCATAGTCCAGCGTCGCGGCGCAACTGGCGTCATCGCCGACGAACAGCATTTCGATGCCGCGCGCGCGCAGCCGGGGATAGGCAGCGATCAGCTCGGGGACGAAGGCGCGGCACGGCCCGCACCAGCTTGCCCCATAATAGACCGCCAGCATGCGCGTGCCCGCAGGCACGGTGGCGCGGGTGACGCGTCCACGATCGAGCCGCTCGAACGCGCTGCCGGCGGTCCGCGCCAGCGTGTCGTCAGGCCCCGCGCCGATCACCAGCCACGCCAAGAGCGGCAGCAGCAGCCTAGAGGCGCGCATTGATCCGCACGAAGAAGGTGCGCGGCAGGCGCGGGCCATAGACATAGTCGCTGTCGCGCCCCGCGCCGACCTCCAGGTCGCGCTGGCGGGCGTCGGTCAGATTGCGGATGCCTAACGTCACGTCGATTTCCGACCCGTCGTCGCGCATCGGAATATGGCGCGTCGCGGTCAGATCGAACACCAGGAACGGGTCGCTGTTGCGAAGCTCCGCCAGGCGGTTGTTCAGCACCGGCATCGACCCGGTGTAGCGCGCCGCGAGAAAGGCGTCGAAGGATGGCGTGACGCGCCACATGACCTGCCCGACCCCGGTCAGCCGCGGCGATTTCAGGTAACGCCGGGTGGCAATCTGCGTCGCGTCATCGTCGAAGATCACCTGCGCCGCATCGTAGCGCGCGTCGATATAGGCGCCGCCGATGCTGGCGTTCAGCGTCGGGGTGAAGCGATAGGTCGCGCTCATTTCCGCGCCCAGCACGCGGCTGCCCCCGGCGTTGGAACGGACGCGAAACAGGCTGCCGTCCGCCCGCTCGCGGATTTCGCCGAGGAAGAAGGTATCGCGCAGCTGCGTCCAATAGGCCTGCCCGTCGAGCGTGAAGGCGCCGTCGCGCCACGTCGGCCGCCAATCGAAGCCGACCGCGACACTGCGCGCATGTTCGGTGGTGAGGCCGGGCGCGTTGACGATGCGGATGGGCTCAGCGCCCAGCACGTCGACGTGAATGTCCTCGCTGAACACCTCCGGCGCGCGGTAGCCGGTAGAGTAATTGGCGCGCAGCACCAGTTGCGGGCTGGGCGAGGCCCACAGCCCGATGCGCGGTGAGACGATCACGTCGTCGATCTCGGAATTCTTGTCGAGCCGCGCCCCCAGCACGAGGCGCAGTCCCTCGCTGAGCGACCATTCGTCCTGCACGAAGGCGCCGAGCGTGCTGAAGCGATCGTCGACGATCGTCGCGAGCCGCCGGCCATCGGCATCCTCGCCGCGATCGACCACCTTTTCGCTGCGGATCTGCACCCCGCCGAGCACGGCGTGCGCGCCCGCGCGCGTCTCCAGCCGCAGCTCGCCATAATGGAAGGTGTCGCCGGTGCGGCCATATTGGGTGCGGCTGGCCGCCTCCGCTTCCGCCAGCGCGACCGGGTCATAGCCGGGGGCATCCGGGTTCGTCTCCACCTCCCCCAGGCCGCCGTAGAAGCTGCGCCGGTTGAGCACCGACAGGGCATAGGTGCCGACCAGCCGCGTATCGGCGCCGAGCTGCTGCGTGACGCTGAGCGAGCCGCGATGCACGTCGCTGTCGATCTGCTCGGCGATGTTGGCGAGGTGCGCCGGCCGGTCGAGCAGATTGCCACCGCGCCGGTCCTCGCTCGTGAACTGGTAATCGAACGCGACGGTGGTCGCCGCGCCGGCCGCCCATTCGCCGCGCGCGCCTGCGGTGATCAGCTTGCGACGGGCAAGCTCGGTATAGCCATCATCGTTGAGGTCGATCCCCGGGTTGTGATCGCCCTGCGCGAAGAGGTTCACGAACCCGCCGGCAAAGGTCTTGGCCACCATCAGCGAGCCGAAGGCGGTGAGCTTCCGGTCCACCCGCTGCACGTCGAGCGCGGCGCGGATACCGTCCTTTTCAGGGCGCATCGGCACGACGTTGACCACGCCCGCAACCGCGCCCGGGCCGTAGAGGACCGACGCGCCGCCCTTCACCACCTCGACCCGGTCAACCAGCACCGCCGGGATCTGCTCCACGCCATAGACGACGCCGACGCCGGTCATCAGCGGCAGGCCATCGAGCAGGATCTGGTTGTACGCGCCGGACAGGCCGAGCAGCTGGATCTCGGTCGTGTTGCAATTCTGGCAATTGCTCTCCGTCCGCGCGGCGGGAAGGAAATCGAGTGCGTCGGCCAGGTTGCGCGCGCCCGACCGCTCCAGCACCGCCGCCCCGATCACATCGGTCCTGACCGGCGCCTCGCGCATGGTGCGCGGGGTGCGTGTGCCCGTCACCACGATCTGGCCGTCGCTGGCACCCGGCGCAGGGGCGTCTGCCGGTCTCCCCTGCGAATCCCCTGCCGCGGCCACGCCTCCTAACACCAGGGCCAAGGTCACACCAAGCATCAAACCTCCTGCTAAGAGAGTTAGCCACTGCTAAATACGTTGCCCGAGTTCAAGTTCCGATTGGGATTCTTCCGGGGGAGCGGCTAAGGGGGCGGCATGACGCTGTCCGCCGCCGATCGTGCTGCTGCCTTCCGCAAGACGCGAGCCGCGCATCTCACCGAAGTTTCCGAGGATTATGTCGAGTTGATCGGCGACCTCATCGCCGAACAGGGGGAAGCGCGGCTGACCGATGTCGCCGAGCGGCTCGGCGTATCACAGGCGACCGCCTCCAAGGTCATCACCCGGCTGCGCCGCGATGGGCTGGTGGAAAACAAGCGCTATCGCTCGATCTTCCTCACTGACCGCGGGCGCGAGCTCGCCGATGCCTCGCGTGAACGGCACCGGATCGTATTTGAATTCCTCCGCGCGCTGGGGCTGGACGATGCGGTCGCCCATGCCGATTCGGAAGGGATCGAACATCACGTCAGCGAGGTGACGCTGGTGAAGCTGCAGGAGCTGACCCAGCGCCTGCGCCGGCCGGACGGGCAATAGCGGCGCGCAGGCCGCGGCGGATCATCCCGGCCCCGCGGCCATCCGCGGCGTCAGCGGAAACTCCAGCACGAACTGCGCGCCCGGGTCGGCGGAGGCGGCGGCAAGCTCGCCATTGAGCTGCGCCGCGAGGCTGGTGATCACGCGCATCCCGAGGCTGGTCGTCGCGCGGGTGAGATCGAAGGCTTCGGGCAGCCCACGGCCCTGGTCGGCCACCTCAAGGCGATAGCGTTCCTCGCCGATCGTCGTCCCGATGACCCGCACCTCGCCCTCGCTGCCCTCCGCATAGGCATATTTGTACGCGTTGGTGACCAGCTCGTTGACGAACAGCCCGATCGGGACCGCCATCTTCGCCGAGACCAGCGCCGGGTCGATCCTGACCACCGTGTCATGCTTGGGCGCGGTCCTGGCGACCGCGAGGACGAGGCTGGGGAGGAACACGGCAAGATCGACCGCCTTGGCATCAGCCTGTCGCCACAATTGGTCATGCACGATCGCCACCGCCTGCACCCGTGCCGCGGCATCCTGCAACGCGGCGCGCAGGTCGTCGCCCGCGGTGCGCGCCTGCAGCGACAAGAGCGAGGCGACCAGCGCGAGGCTGTTCTTCACCCGATGGCTGATTTCGCCCATCATCAATTGCTGGAGCTCCTCCAGCTTCTTCGCGCCGTCGATGTCATTGCAGATCCCGATCCACTTCTCGACCGCGCCCGCCTGGTCGCGCAGCGGGTTCGGTGAGCGATAGCGTACCGCCGCTCGGGCTCGGCGAGCCGTTCGCCCTGTTCGGTGGCGATCGGCTCGGACCCGCCGGCATCCCGTTCCTGGTTGGACACGAGTGGCAGCCGGACTTCCTTCATGCCGTGCGCACCACGTGTGACGACCTGCTGGCAGCCGGCCGGCCCTGGTTTCGCATGGCACCCGCGCTGCTGTCGGGACCTGCGGGTGCCGGTCGCTCGCATGCGGCACGATCGCTCGCCCGCGCGGCTGGCGTGCAACACATCTTCCTCGATCTGTCCGATCCTGTGATCGCTACCAGCATTTCCGGCTCGACCGACATGAGCGAGGCCCTGTGGGTTTCGCCGATCGTCACCGCCATGGCAGCAGCCCGATGCGCAAACCCGATCGTGACGGTGATCGGCGCCGACATCAACGCCGATGCCGCGGTGGCGCTGGCGTCGCTGGTCGACCCCAAGCTGAGCCGAGCGTTTGTGGAAGAAAAAATCGGGACCGTGATCGACCTGGGCGAGGTCACCTGGCTCATTCAGGCAGACGCGCCAGAGCTTCTCCCTGCACCGCTCGCCGACAAGCTCACGACCATTCCGATGCAGAAGGCGTCCGTTCACGAGCGCAGCGAGATCATAGTGTCGCTCTTTGCCGAGGTGCTTGCAGACCTCGATATTCCGCCTGCCGATCCGGCCGTTCGCTGGGAAGATATCGTGGAGCGCGGCCAATTGAGCCGCTCTGCCGGCGGAGACGAGCCTCGTTTCCGCAACTCGCGTCCTGTCTGGTGGACCGGCTCGTGGCACTCGCCGCGCGACACCTATGACCAGCTCAGGACGGCGATCATTGAAGCCCAATACGACGCTGCCGCCGCGCGGCTCGGCGTCCCGGTCAACATTCACCAGCAGTGAAGGAGAGCATCATGACCCAGCATGCAGGCACCGCGTCGACCAGCCTTCGCCCGCCGGCGGCGCTCCGCGCCGACGGCGTGCCGGCCCCTGCCACCGTTCAGCGTCGCGCGCTGTACCTCGTCGGCGAGGAGGACCGTTCGGCAGCCAGGCCGGTCGTCGCGGCCGAGCGGACGATGATCTGCCTCAATGGCAAGTGGCACGCAATGCGTGCGGACGTGGCGACTTTCGAGCAGATCGTCGGCCTCGCCATCACCGTCAACCCGGGCCAGACCGTCACCGCGCTATCGGTCACCTACCGGCGTGGTGTGCCCGACCGCTCGGCCGGGTCGCTCAACCCCGGTGATGTCGTGCCGATCGTTCAGGGCATGCTCTTCAACGCCAACGCCACCGTGCTGAGCTGATAGCATGCAGCCGTCGGCTAGCCCCTTCGTCTATCCAGACACCGCGACGACCCGCGCCGGGATCGAAGCGGTGTCGCAGAAGCTGGTTGGCGGCAGCGTCGCGATCCTGGGGCTCGGCGGCACCGGCTCCTATATCCTCGATCAAATCGCGAAAACGCCGGCCGATGCCATCCACCTCATCGACGGCGACGTCATGCAGTCGCACAATGCGTACCGCAGCCCCGGCGCGGCTTCGCCTGAGGACGTCGGAAATAACCTGCCGAAGGTGGAGTATTTTGCACGCATCTACGGGCGCATGCACGCCGGGATCGTTACACATGCCACGCACCTGACACCCGAGAACCTCGCGCTACTCGACGCGGCCGACTTCGTGTTCCTGTGCGTCGACAGCGTCGAGGCGCGTGCGTTCCTGGTTCCCGCGCTGGAAGAGCGCGGACTGCCGTTCATCGACGCGGGGCTCGGCCTGTCGATCGTCGATGACCGGCTGATGGGGCTCGTGCGGGTTACCACCAGCACGCCGGCTATGCGCGCGCATGTTCACGATCGGGATCGTATCCCGATGAAGGGCGGCGACCTCGAGATCTACCGCAGCAACATCCAGATCGCCGACATGAACGCGCTGGCTGCGGCGCTTGCAGTCATGCGGTGGAAGCGCCTCCGCGGCTTCTATCTCGACCTCGAAGGCGAATACCACGCAACCTACGCGGTCGATGGCAACCACATCCTCAACGAAGATCATCGCGGGCCGGCGAGCTGACCTACAGTCGTCCGTGTTCACATCGATTCCGAAGGACAAGGCATCAGCTTGGACGGACCGGTGCGTGAGATATCATCCAGGGAGATCGTCATGACCAACTGCGTCGTTGAACCAGAGAACGAGCCGACCAAGACCGCGGCAGATGGTGAGACAGTGGACGTAGTCGTAAAGCCGCGGGGCCGTGCCCCTCGTCGCAGCAATCTGGTCGACGAGCTCGTCAAGGCGCGCATCGCGGAATTCCGCTCCGTTTCGAACCTGGCCGAGATGGCCGGTGTCGCTCCCGAGGCGATCGTCGAGCTGGAAGCGGGCCGCGGACCGGTTGCCACGCTGAATGCGGTGTTCAAGGCTCTGCCGTTCAAGGTTGCCGGCCTTGCTCGGGGCGGCAACCTGCCCGAGAAGCTACGGAATCGCCGCGATGCGCTTAGGCTGTCTGTCGAAGATCTCGCGGCAAAGGTATCGTTGCTGCCCAACCAGATCGTCGAACTCGAGGCCGGAGAGGGTTCGGTAGAGAACCTGCTTTCTCTGCTCGCCGTCGTCAGGCCCAAGGTGCGCCGCCACGCTCAGGAGCGGTCGCACTGGGGTCCCGGCGATAAGGAGGACCGCGACGCGCGGTTCACGCCGAAGAGGTTCATCAATCCGGTGATTGAGGTCTTCGGTCCGATCGACCTTGACCCGTGCGGACATGTGCTGAGCCCGGTCGTAGCGCGGCGCCGCTTCCTACTGGCCAATGGCGATGACGGCCTGAAGGACTCCTGGGCCGGCCGTCTCGTCTTCATGAACCCGCCCTACTCCGGCTACCTCGACTGGATGGCCCGAGCGTACGAGCAGTGGTTCGCAGGCGAGGTCGAGATGGTACTGTGCCTGGTGCCGGTCAGGACCGACAGCGATTTCTTCCAGAGCAAGGTCGCAGCGGCCGCCGACATCTACCTCCTCCGCGGTCGCCTGCCCTTCTCTGACCGAACGGGCAGGTCGCGGACTACCCCGTACAGCCTCATGCTGGTCGCGTACGGGATAACCGACCGGCAGAAGGCCGAGTTCGCCAGGCGGATACCGGGCCTCTGGGTCAAGGCAAGCGCCGTTGCTGCGGAGATGGCGCGGCAGGACACTACGATAACCTGGCGGAGGGTTCAGGGACGACCGATCTGGCGGACGGTGGCTGAGACACGCTGCGATCGGTCCTTACAGCCGCCGGATAGCAAGGGGGTGCGCGTTTGCTGCGGACCTGGGAACATCTAGCAAATTCCAAAGGCGAGACGCAGCCAAGATGAAATATTAAGTGCGCTTAATCATGCTTCAAATTTCGAAATACTGCCGCGGGCAGGTGCGTCAGATACTTGTGGTCCGGTCTGCGGCGCAGGTCAGCTCGACGCGCGCGTTACCAGCCGCGGCGGTAGCGTCTCGCCGGCGACATCGCGACCGGCAAGTTGCGCGATTAGCGTGTCGACCAGCACTTCGCCGGCGTGGCCGTAGTCCTGCGCGATCGTGGTAAGCGGCGGGTTGGCGCTGGCGGCGGCGGGGATGTTGTCGAAGCCGACGATGGCGACGTCGCGCGGGACCGACAGGCCGGCGTCGGCCAGCGCGCGCATCGCGCCAATCGCGATCAGGTCGGATGCGGCGAAGATCGCGTCGAACGGGATGCCACGGCCGATCAGGCGGCGCGCGGCGTCTTCCCCAGCATCCTCGAACGCGACGACATCGACCTGCAAGCCGGGATCAACCGGCAGGCCGGCGGCGCGCAGGGCGTCGGCATAGCCGCGGTAGCGGTCGGCGAATTCGGGATAATGTTCGGACGCGTCGCCCAAGAACGCGATGCGCCTGCGCCCGCGGTCGATCAGATGCTGCGCGGCCAGCCGCCCGCCCTCGACATTGTCGCAGCCTATCGTCGTTCCTGGCTGGCCCGGCCGCACCGATCCCCAGCGGACGAAATGCGTGCGTTGCGCGACCAGTTGGTCGAGCCGCACGCGGTACGCCGAATAATCGCCATAGCCGAGCAGGATGATCCCATCGGCCTTGCGGCTGTCCTCGTAATCGACGTGCCAGTTGGCGGACAGCTGCTGGATCGACACGAGCAGGTCGAAGCCCCGTTTGGCGCAGGTGCGGGTGATCGACCCCAGCATCGATAGGAAGAACGGGTTGATGAGCGAATCATCGAGCGCGGGGTCTTCGAAGAATAGCAGCGCCAGCGTGTTGGTCATGCCGCGGCGGAGCGATGAGGCGTTCTTGTCGACCTTGTAATTGAGCTGCCGCGCGACCGCCTCGATCCGAATGCGGGTCGCCTCGCTGACCGTCTTGTCGCCGCGCAGCGCCCGGCTGACGGTCGGCTGCGACACGCCCGCCAGTTCCGCGATGTCGAACGATGTCGGCTTGTCCTGCGACATACTCTCCCCTGTCCGCCCACCGTAGCGTGCGACTGACATAGGTAAAGGGAGGGGGCTGAATACGTATGCCGTCCGCTTCCCCAAACCCGCGCCGTGTTCCACATCGCGGGACGAGGCCGTCCACGGGGACGGTGCCCGACAAGCGTGCAGCAAGATGCGACGCGGGCGACAGGAGGGGACTTCCATGCGGTATTCCAGCACCATTTCCACGCGCCGCCGCGCCGGGTTCGTCCTGGGCGCGAGCGCCATCGCGCTCGGCATCGCCATGCCGGCCTTCGCCCAGCAGGCCGAGAACGCGCCGGTCCAGAACCCGCCGAGCGGCCCGGTCGCGCCCGGCACGACCGAAGAGGATGCGGGCGCCGAGATCACCGTCATCGGCATCCGCGGCGCGCTGGAGGCATCGGCCCGCACCAAGCGCAACGCGACGATGATCGTCGACTCGGTCTCGGCCGAAGACGTCGGCAAGCTGCCCGACGTGTCGATCGCCGACTCGCTCGCGCGCATCCCGGGCGTCACCGCCCAGCGTCTGGAAGGTCGCGACCAGCGCCTGTCGATCCGCGGCCTCGGCCCCGATTTCTCGACGACGCTGCTGAACGGTCGCGAGCAGGTGACGGTCGGTGACAACCGCGGCGTCGAATACGACCAGTATCCGTCCGAATTCTTCCAGAACGTCAACGTCTACAAGGGCGCGGACCCGGCGCTGATCGCGGCCGGCATCTCGGGCACCGTCGATCTCAGGATGCTGCGCCCGCTCGATTCCGGCAAGCAGACCGTCGTGCTGTCGGCGCGCGGGCAGATGAACGACAAGAAGACGCTGAACCCTGACGGTACCCGCTACGGCTATCGCGCGTCGGCGACCTATGTCGACCAGTTCGCGAACGATACGCTCGGCATCGCGATCGGCGCCTCGGCGACGCAGACCCCGACCCAGATCGAACGCTATGCCGCTTGGGGCTTCCCCACCGCGTCGCAGGCCGGCGGCAACCTGATCCTCGGCGGCGCCAAGCCCTATGTCCAGTCGAACCTGCTGAAGCGCTATGGCGGCGTCGCGACGATCGAATGGCGTCCGTCCGACCGCTTCCATTCGACGTTCGACGTGCTCTATTCGAACTTCGAGGAAACGCAGCGGCTGCGCGGCATCGAATTCCCGATCAACCCCGACTGGTCGGGCACGCAGAACAACGGCACGACCGTGATCGCGCCGGGCTATACCGTGTCGAACGGGCTGGTGACGGCCGCGACGATCAGCAACGTCGCCGCGGTCCAGCGCAACGATTACAACCGCCGCACCGCCGAAAACCTGTCGCTGGGGTGGAACAACGACTTTGCGATCACCGAGACGACGCATCTGAAGGTCGACGCCAGCTGGAGCCGCGCGACGCGCACCGACTTCCTACTGGAGACCTATTCGGGCGCCGGGTACAATGGCGCGGGGGCGAAGGACACGATCCGCATCACCCAGAACGGCGATGGCACCTATGACATCGTGCCGACGATCGATTATTCGAACACCAGCATCATTCGCCTGACCGACCCGCGCGGGTGGGGCTATAACGGCACCGCCGCGGTGGTGCAGGCGGGCTTCCTCAACCAGCCCGACTTCACCGACGATCTGAAGTCGCTGCGCGCCAGCCTGGACGGCGAATTCGGCAATCTGGGCGTCATCAAGGGCTGGGAAATCGGCGGCAACTTCAGCCGCCGGCAGAAGGAGAGCAATTACACCTCCTTCTTCCTGTGCCCGAAGGGCGGCGGGACCAACTGCACCGTCGCCAGCGGTACGCCGACCAGCCTGGTGGTGCCTGCCGACGTGCTGCTCGATCGCAAGGTGAGCCTCGACTATCTCGGCGTGCCGCAGATGCTGACCTATGACCCGCTCAAGGTCTATGCGCTGCTGAACCCGGTGTTCGACAATCGCCCGTCATCGCTGGTGCGCGACAATGTCGTCACCGAGAATGTCTGGACCGGCTACGGCAAGATCGTGATTGACGGTCTGGCCGGCGGCAAGCCGCTGAAGGGCACGCTGGGCGTCCAGGTGGTGCACACCGAACAGAGCTCGAGCGGGGCGATCGCCAGCCTGAACGGCGGCGCCGTCACCACCGCGCCGGCGTTCGGCAAGACGACCTACACCAACGTGCTGCCGTCGGCGACGATGTCGGTCGAACTGGTCCCGAACTTCTACGTCAAGCTGAACGCGGCGCAGACGATGGTCCGCCCGCGTCTGGACCAGGAGCGGATCACGCAGGACGTCGGGATCAACACGTCGAAGATCGGTCTGGGCAGCCTGCCGCAGAACAGCCCGTTCAGCTCGACCGGCGGCAACATCAACCTGCGGCCGTACAAGTCGACCAACATCGACATCAGCCTGGAGAAATATTTCGACCAGGGCGGCTATGTCGCGCTGACCGGTTTCTACAAGCACCTGACCGATTTCGTCGATCCGTCGAGCTCGACGTTGTACGACTTCTCCGGGCTGCTGAGCGCGCTCACCCCGGCGCAGCAGGCGGTCATCCGCAGCCAGAACGCGCAGTTCGGTCTCGTTTCGCAGCCGACCAATTCGGGCGGCGGCGACGTGATGGGCGTCGAAGCGACGGCATCGCTGCCGTTCAAGATGTTTACGAACGCGCTCGACGGCTTCGGCGTATTCGTGACCGGCACCTATGTCGACAGCGCGATCAAATACGGGTCGAACCCGACGCAGGCGATCACGCTGCCGGGCCAGTCGAAATGGGTCGGCACGGGCACGGCGTATTTCGAAAAGGGCGGCTTCCAGGCACGCGCGACCTATCGCTATCGCTCCAGCTTCCTCGCCGAACTGGCAGGCCTGTCGGCCAACCCCGAATTCCGCCAGGGCAAGGCCGAAGGCGTGCTCGACGCGCAGATCGGATACGAGTTCAAATCCGGGCCGCTGACGGGGCTGTCGATCCTGCTGCAGGGCAAGAACCTGACCGACGAGCCGTTCGTCACCAGCGAAGCGAGCGATCCCCGACTGGTGCGCGAATATCAGCGGTACACGCGCGACTATTATCTGGGCGTGACGTACAAGTTCTGATCGAACCGCGCCTGCGCCGTTCGTTTCGAGTAGCCGTCGAGCGTGTCGAGACGGCGTATCGAAAAAGCTGTCTCGATACGGGCTCTCGACAAGCTCGATCCCTACTCGACACGAACGGACTGGGTTGAGGTGATGGAGGCGTAACGTGACCAACCCACCGATCCGCATCGTGGTCGCCGGCGGCGGATCGGCGGGATGGATGTGTGCCGCGGCGCTCGGGCGGTTCCTGGGGCCGGGCTTCACCGTCACATTGGTCGAATCCGACGAGATCGGCATCGTCGGGGTCGGCGAAGCGACGATCCCGCAGATTCGGCTGTTCAACCAGGCGCTGGGCATCGACGAGGACGAGTTCGTCCGTGCGACCGGCGCCACGTTCAAACTGGGCATCGAGTTCGTCGGCTGGGGTGCGCCGGGCGAGCGCTACATGCACGCGTTCGGCAATATCGGGCGCGACAGCGGGCTGACGCCATTCCATCACACCTGGCTCAGGGGGCAGCGCGATGGTGTCGCGCAGCCGCTAGCGGCCTATTCGCTCAACAACCAGGCCGCGCTCGCCGGGCGGATGCAGCGGGGGCCGGCCCGGACGGCGTCGGTGCTGCCCGACATGCCCTACGCCTTTCATTTCGACGCGAGCCTCTACGCCGCGTACCTTCGCCGCTTCGCCGAAGCGCGCGGCGTCACGCGGGTCGAGGGGCGGATCTTAGAGGTCGCGCGGGATGGCGAGAGCGGCGACGTCACCGCGCTGCTGCTCGACCGCGACCGCCGGATCGACGGCGACCTGTTCCTCGATTGCACCGGTTTCCGCGCACTGCTGATCGAAGGCGTGCTGGGCGCGGGGTATGAGGATTGGACGCACTGGTTGCCTTGCGATCGCGCGATGGCGGTGCCCTCGGCGCGGGCGGAGGATTTTACGCCCTACACCCGCGCGACCGCGCATGGTGCCGGTTGGCAATGGCGCATCCCGCTCCAGCACCGCACCGGTAACGGCGTCGTTTACAGTTCGCAGCATCTGAGCGAAGAGGCGGCGCGCGACCATCTGCTGGCGAACCTCGACAGCGCAGCCCTCGCCGACCCGCGGCCGTTGCGCTTCACCACCGGTCGGCGGCGCGAGCTGTGGAAGGCCAACGTCATCGCGGTTGGCCTCGCGTCGGGCTTCCTCGAACCGCTCGAATCGACCAGCATCCACATGATCCAGTCGGCGATCGAACGTGTGCTGAAGCTGCTCCCCGGTCGTCAGATCGCTCCGGCGCTGCGCGACGAATACAACCGCCAGGCGGTGTTCGAATATGAGCGGATCCGCGACTTCATCCTGCTCCACTACATCGCCAACCGCCGCGACGAGCCGTTCTGGCGCGAGCGGCGCGAGACGGCGCTGCCCGACACGCTGCGGGCGAAGCTCGATTTGTGGACAGCGTCGGCGCAGATCACGCGGGAGCGCGAAGAGCTGTTTACCGAGGTCGGCTGGCTTCAGGTGCTGATCGGTCAGGGCGTGATGCCCGATGCCTGGCATCCGCTGGCCGACGCGATGCCGGCGGCGCAGATCGCGGAGTTCCTCGACATCCTGCCCGAACTCAACGCGCGCGAGGTGGCCCAGATGCCCGGACATGCCGATTTTATCGCGCGGCATTGCGCCGCACCGCAGGGGCTGGCGGCGTGAGTTTGCTCCTAGCGCTGGTCGCAGCCACCAGCCCTCACCCCGTTCGTGCTGAGCTTGTCGAAGCACTGCCTTCTTCCTCGACGGCAAGCTCGAGGTCCGAAGAAGGGCAGCCCTTCGAGAAGCTCAGGGCGAACGGATCTGGGAGCATCGTGCCATGGCATACGCAAGGGGATGGGCAGGCGTATCGCGCCCGTCCCCCCGAGGACGAGATCATCTACTTCGTCCTGCCCGATCGTTTCGACAACGCCGACCCGGCCAGCGACCGCGGTGGCCTGAAGGGCGGCCCGCTTCAGACCGGCTTCGATCCTACCGCCAAGGGTTTCTACCATGGCGGCGACCTGAAGGGGCTGATCCGGCGGCTCGACTATATCCAGGCGCTCGGCGCGACGGCTTTGTGGGTCGGGCCGATCTTCAAGAACAAGGCGGTGCAGGGTGGGCTGGGCCAGGAGAGCGCCGGCTATCACGGATATTGGATCACCGACTTCACGACCGTCGACCCGCATCTGGGCACCGATGCCGATTTCCGCGCGCTGGTCGATGCTGCGCATGCCCGGGGCCTGAAGGTCTATATGGACATCATCGTCAACCATACGGCGGACGTGATTCAGATGCGCGAATGCGCCGGCAAGGGTGAGTGCCTGTACCGATCGCGCGCCGATTATCCCTATCAACGGCGCGGCGGCGTGACCGGTGCGGCGATCAATTCGGGGTTTGCCGGGGACGACATCCGTACGGCGGAAAACTTCGCGAAGCTGACCGACCCGACCTACGCCTACACGCCCGTCGTGCCCGCAGCGGAGAAGGCGATCAAGGTGCCGGCGTGGCTGAACGACGTGACGCTTTACCACAATCGTGGCGACACGACGTATCGCAACGAAAGCTCGACGATGGGCGATTTCGTCGGGCTCGACGATCTGATGACCGAAAACCCGCGCGTCGTCGCCGGCATGATCGACATCTTCGGCGGCTGGATCGACCGCTATGGCATCGACGGTTTCCGCATCGACACCGCTAAGCATGTGAACCCCAAATTCTGGCAGGCCTTCGTCCCCGCGATGGAGGCACGGGCCAAGGCCAGGGGGATCGCCAATTTCCACATGTTCGGCGAAGTGTCGGAGCACGATATCCGCCCCGCCGCGCTGGCGGAATGGACGCGGACGGCGGCGCTGCCGGCGGTGCTCGACTTCGCATTCAAGGAGGCCGTGGCGGCAACCGTCGTGGGGACCGGCGGTACCATCCTGTTCGAACATCTGTTCGACGGCGACGCGATCTACGCGAAGGGCGCCGACACCGCGCGGATCCTGCCGACCTTCACCGGCAATCACGACGACGGCCGCGTTGCAACGTCGATCCGCAAGGCGTTCCCGACTGCCTCCGAAGCCGAGATCCTCGACCGGGTGAAGCTGACCAACGCGCTGCTGCTCACGCTGCGCGGCGTACCGACGATCTATTCGGGCGATGAGCAGGGGTTCGCGGGCGACGGCGGCGACCAGGACGCGCGCGAGGACATGTTCGCCAGCCGCGTGGCGAGCTACAACGACAACCGGCTGGTCGGCACGACGCGCACCACCGCGACCGAGAATTTTGGCACCGACGGCCCGCTGTTCCGCCAGATCGCCGAGCTCGCCCGCATCCGCCGTGCTGAGGCAGCGCTGCGCCGCGGATCGACCGTGATCCGGTATCGCCAGGATACGCCGGGCCTGCTTGCCATCTCGCGGATCGACCCAGACACGCGCCGCGAAGTGCTGCTGACGTTCAACACCGCGACCACGCCGGTCAGTGCGCAGGTGCAGGTCGAAGTCGGCTCGCGCAACTTTACCGCGCTGTCCGGCCCCTGCGCCGCCACCGCCGCCGCGCCCGGCAGCGTCACCGTCACGCTGCCGCCGCTCGGCTATGCCATCTGTGCTTCGGACCCGACATGACCATCCTGACCCGTACCGACACCGACACCGCGACCGCCGCCGACTGGTGGCGTGGTGCGGCGATCTATCAAATCTATCCGCGCAGCTTTGCCGACGCGAACGGCGATGGGGTCGGCGACTTGGCCGGCATCACCGCGCATCTCGACTATGTCGCGTCGCTCGGCGTCGATGCAATCTGGCTGTCGCCCTTCTACACGTCGCCGATGGCCGACTTCGGCTATGACATCGCCGATTACTGCGACGTCGATCCGATCTTCGGCACGCTCGCCGATTTCGATGCGCTGGTCGCGCGCGCCCATGCGCTGGGGCTGAAGGTCATCGTCGACCAGGTCTACGCGCACACCTCGGACCAGCACGCCTGGTTCGCGCAGAGCCGGTCGAGCCGCCACAACCCCCGCGCCGACTGGTACGTCTGGGCCGATGCCAAACCCGAAGGGGCGCCGCCCAACAACTGGCAGTCGGTGTTCGGCGGCCCGGCGTGGACGTGGGACGCGCGGCGCGGGCAATATTACATGCATAATTTCCTGAGCAGCCAGCCGCAGCTCAACTGCCACAACCCGGATGTTCAGGACGCGCTGCTCGATGTCGCGCGGTTCTGGCTCGACCGCGGTGTCGACGGGTTCCGCGTCGATGCGATCAACTTCTCGATGCACGACCCGGCGCTGACCGACAATCCGCCCGCGCCGACCGGCAACGGCGTGCGCACGCGGCCGTTCGATTTCCAGCTGCATGTCCACAACCAGTCGCATCCCGACATCCCGCTGTTTCTCGAACGGCTGCGCGGCGTGGTCGACGACTATGGCGCGACCTTCACGGTGGCCGAGGTCGGCGGCGACGACAGCGAACGCGAACGCAAGGCGTTCACCGCGCCGGGGCGCCTCGACAGCTCCTACGGCTTCGACTTCCTCTACGCCCGCGAACTGACCCCGCGCGTGGTTGCCGAGGCGGTGCACGCCTGGCCCGACGCGCCCGATGCCGGTTGGCCGAGCTGGGCGTTCGAGAATCACGACGCGCCGCGCGCGGTGTCGCGCTGGGCGGGGACGCGCGACCCCCGTGCCTTCGCGGCGATGAAAATGCTGCTGCTCGCCTGCCTTCGCGGCACGATCATCCTCTATTATGGCGAGGAACTGGGGCTGACCCAGGTCGACGTGCCCTTCGACCGGCTGCAGGATCCCGAGGCGATCGCCAACTGGCCGCTGACCCTGTCTCGCGACGGCGCGCGCACGCCGATGCCCTGGGCGGCCGATGCGGCGGGGCTGGGCTTCTCGACCGCCGAACCCTGGCTGCCGACCGGCCCCGACCACGCCGCACTGGCGGTCGACCGGCAAGAGGCGGACGCAGCATCGCTCCTCCACCTCACCCGCCGCCTGCTCCAGGTCCGCCACGGCAGCGACGCCCTGATGCGCGGCGACATGACCGTAATGACCGCGACCGACGACGTGCTCGTCTTCGAACGCCGGTGCGCCAGCGAGCGGCTGCGCTGCATCTTCACTTTCGGCACCACGCCGGTTGATATGGCGCCCGCGGATGTCGAAGGGTGGCAGATCATCGAACGCGTCGGCACGGTCGACGGATGGATTTTGACCGGCCCCGCGGGGCTGATCGCAAGGGAGACTACGCAATGACCCGGATGTTCGTGAGCCTGCTGGCGCTGGTCGCCGCACAGCCCGCCCTGGCCGAGGTGGTCGCGACCGCGAGTTCGCCCGACAAGTCGATCACTGTGTCGGTGTCGGTCGAGGGCGACGGCCGCGCCTATTATGCGATCAACCGCAAGGGGAAGCCGATCATCGCCAATAGCGCGCTCGGCTTCCTGTTCACCGACGCGCCCAAGCTCGACCGCTATTTCGCGCTGGTCGATGCCAAGACCACGAAGAGCGACACGACCTGGACCCAGCCGTTCGGCGAATGGCAGACGATCCGCGACAACCACACCGACCTGGTCGTCCGCCTGAAGGAAAAGGTGCGCGACCAGCGTGAGATGCAGGTCACCTTCCGCATCTTCGACGACGGCGTCGGCTTCCGCTACACGCTCCCCGACCAGCCGAACCTGCATCACGCCAACATCGCCGACGAACTGACCGAATTCGCCATCGTCGAAGACGGCGTCGCCTGGTGGAAGCCGGCGTACGGCTGGAACCGCGAGGAGTATCTGTACAACGCGACGCCGATTTCCAGCGTCGGCACCGCGCAGACCGTCGCGACGTTCAAGCTCGCCAGTGGCACGCATCTGGCGATTCACGAGGCGGCGCTGGTCGACTATTCGGCGATGAATCTTCAGCGGTTCGAAGGCACGAAGTTCAAGGCGAACCTGACGCCCGGATCGGGCGCACCCAAGGTCAGCCGCGACGCGGGCTTTTCGACGCCGTGGCGGACCATCGCCATCGCCGACGACGCGCCGGGGCTCTACTATGCCAGCCGCATGACGCTGAACCTCAACGAGCCGAACAAGCTCGGCGACGTGTCGTGGATCGAGCCGGGCAAGTTCGCCGGCGTCTGGTGGAACATGATCAAGGGCGTGTGGAGCTGGTCACGCGGGCCCATCCACGGCGCGACCAACGCGCATGTCCGCCAATATATCGACTTCGCGGCGGCGAACGGCATCAAGAACGTGCTGGTCGAGGGGTGGAACGTCGGCTGGGACGGCGACTGGTTCGGCAACGGCAACGACATGAACTTCAGCCAGCCGACCGAGGATTTCGACATCAAGGCGCTGAGCGAATACGCGCGCGGCAAAGGCGTCCGCCTGATCGGCCACCACGAGACGGGTGGCTCGGTCAGCCACTATGACAAGCAGCTCGACACCGCGTTCAAATTCGCCGCCGATCATGGCGAGCGGTTCGTGAAGACCGGCTACGTCACCGACGCCGGCCAGATCGAGCGCGTCGACCCCGATGGCTCGAAGTATCGCGAATGGCATGAGGGCCAGTGGATGGTGAACCACCACCTGCGCGTCGTGCAGACCGCGGCCAGGTACAAGGTGTCGGTCGACGCGCACGAACCGGTCAAGGACACCGGGCTCCGCCGCACCTATCCCAACTGGGTCGCGCGTGAAGGCGGGCGCGGCATGGAATATATGAGCTGGGCGGGCAAGAATCCGCCCGAGCATGAAGCCAACATGGTCTTCACCCAGCTGCTGGGCGGTCCGATGGACTTCACGCCCGGCATCGTGAGTCTCAAGGGCAGCGAGAACAGCGACATCCCCTCGACGCTCGCCAAGCAGCTGGCGAATTACGTCGTCATCTACTCGCCGGTGGTGATGGTCGCCGATACGCCGGAAGCATACGCGCAATATCCGGGCGCCTTCCAGTTCATCAAGGATGTCCCCACCGACTGGACCGACACCCGCGTTTTGAACGGCGAAGTCGGCGATTACGTGACGATCGTGCGCAAGGCGAAGGGCACGAACGACTGGTTCCTGGGGTCGGTCGGCGACGAACAGCCGCGCACGACGACGATCACACTCGACTTCCTCGATCCCGGCAAGACCTACACCGCGCAAATCTACCGCGACGGGCCGAACGCCGATTACCGCACGCCCAACCGCCACGCGATCACGATCGAGAGCAAGGCGGTGAAGCGCGGCGACACGCTGACGCTGGCACTGGCCCCGGGCGGCGGCCAGGCGATCCGCTTCGTCGCGCCGGGTGCGACGAAGGGCAAGCGGCGGCGCTAAGCGCGGGCCGCATTGTCTCCCCTCCCTGGACAAGGGGGGGGCTGGGGGTGGGTTGGCCAGCCGCAGCGGATTTGCCCGGCCTCATACCGACCCACCCCCGACCCCTCCCTTATCCAGGGAGGGGAGGTTTTGACTCCAGAGAGGCGACGATGACCGAAACAGCAAACCGCCGCCCGCGGCAGGACTTCGCCGGCCTCTGGAACATCAGTTTCGGCTTCTTCGGCATCCAGATCGGCTTCGCGCTGCAGAACGCGAACATGAGCCGCATCTTTCAGTCGCTGGGCGAAAGCCTGGACGATCTGGCCTTCCTGTGGATCGCAGCCCCCCTGACCGGGCTGATCGTCCAGCCGATCATCGGTCATTATTCCGACCGCACCTGGGGCCGGTTCGGGCGGCGGCGGCCGTATTTCTTTGCAGGCAGCGTCTTCGCCGCGCTGGCGCTGTTCGGCATGCCCACCGCGCCCGCGCTCTGGGCGGCGGCGGTGCTGCTGTGGATGCTCGATGCGTCGCTGAACGTTTCGATGGAGCCGTTCCGCGCCTTCGTCGGCGACATGCTCGACAAGGACCAGCATACCGCGGGCTATGCGATCCAGACCGCGTTCATCGGCGCAGGCGCGGTGGTCGGATCGGTGACGCCCTATGTCCTCGATCACCTGGGCGTCGCGAATGTCGGACAAGGCGGCGGGGTGCCCGATACCGTGCGCTACAGCTTCTACGCGGGCGGCGCGGCGCTATTCCTGGCGGTGCTGTGGACGGTGCTGACGACGCGCGAATATTCGCCCGAGCAAATCGCGGCGTTCGACGGCGCTACCGCAACCGCAGCCGAAACGCCCGCCCCGCCGCAATCGACCGCAGGCGCGCTCGCCTGGATCGCCGGCGGCGTCGCCATCGCCGCGCTGGTCTTCGCGGTCGGGATGGAAAAGGAACTCTACGTCCTCGCCGGCCTGCTCGCCGCCTATGGCATCGCCCGGATCGTCGCAGCGCAGCTCCATGCGCGCGGGCGCAGCGACAACCTGCTGACGCACATCGTCGGCGACTTCGCCGGCATGCCGCCGATCATGAAGCGCCTCGCGCTCGTCCAGTTCTTCACCTGGTCTGCGCTGTTCATCATGTGGATCTACACGACGCCGGTCGTCGCGCAATATGTGTTCGGATCGAGCGACCCGACCAGCGCCGCCTACAACGCCGGCGGCAATTGGGTCGGCATCCTGTTCGCCGCGTATAATGCGGTGGCGGCGCTTGCCGCGCTGTTCCTGCTCCGGCCGCTTGCGCGCGCGATCGGCAAGGTCCGCACTCATGCGCTGTGCCTCGCCATCGGCGCGCTCGGCTATCTGTCCTTCCTGTTCGTTCGCGATGCCAAGCTGTTGCTGTTGAGCGAAGTCGCGATCGGCATCGCCTGGGCATCGATACTGGCGATGCCCTATGCTATCCTGGCGTCCAGCCTGCCGCGGGCGAAGCTCGGCATCTACATGGGGTTGTTCAACGTCTTCATCGTCGTGCCGCAGCTGCTGGTCGCGACCGTGATGGGCACGATCGTCCGCCACCTGTTCCCCAACGAGCCTGTATGGACGATGGCCTTCGCCGCCGGGGTAATGGGCCTCGCCGCGCTGGCGACGTTACGCGTGCAGGAGGATCAGCCCGGCTGAGCGGAGCGAATTTCGCGGCAAGCGGCCCTCGCTCGCCTTCAACCCGTGGAACGGGGTCGCGGCGCATCGGCCGCTCGGCGGCATCATGCGAATCCGCAAGGCAGCGTATGAATCGTCCTCCAGCCAGCGGCACAGGCTGAATGCCGTGGCTCGGCGCGAACCACGCTCGCTTGATGAAATTCCGGACTGATCCGAACCAGAAGGAGCCGTTCATGGCCGACAGTAAAGATCCCAGGCTTGATGACGAAACCCGTCTGCAAGAGTTCCGTCGCCTCGCCGCAGAAATCGCCGCCGATGCCCCCACGCTGGCCCGGATCGCGATCGAAGGCTTGATCCGCAACCACAACCCTCTGTTCAAGGGCACCGCCGGGTCGGCGGGCCGGGCCGGCCGGCAATCGGGCAATGTGTCCGAACTGACTGCAATCGCCAAACTCAAGCCTGGCGGCGGCGACCGGCTGCGTCGCATCTTCAACCTGACCGGCGGCAATTTCGACGGCGCCCAGAAAGTTTCGAC
Source organism: Sphingomonas olei (assembly GCF_045369765.1). Taxonomy (NCBI): domain Bacteria; kingdom Pseudomonadati; phylum Pseudomonadota; class Alphaproteobacteria; order Sphingomonadales; family Sphingomonadaceae; genus Sphingomonas; species Sphingomonas olei. Next base: position 8,746 of record NZ_JBIQEU010000017.1, on the reverse strand, counting down.
GCTGCATGACATGCGTTTCGTCCTGTTCGACGACGACACGCGCATCCTGTTCGCTACGGCGTACGACGGTGACTGGGATACCTATATCAACGACTTCGCGACCAAGATCCCTGACCTGATGGATCTCTTGTTCGCCAATGTCGAAGGGTGGCCGGGGATTGCCTCGCCTGACGTGAAGGATTTCATCGCCGATCACCAGATCGACGCGGCCGGTTGGTTCGTCGCCAACCCGCAGGTGACGGTTGTGGACGTGCGGCGGCTGCAGCGGATGGAGACGGCGCTCGATGCCTTCCTCGATACAATGGCCGGCAACACCGCTGTGGACCCCGCGACACGGGACGCGCTGGCCCTGCTGTCCAGGCAGGTGTCGGTGCCGCACGGAGTGGATTACTGATGGGTATCCTCCAGCACCTCAAGGACCGCTTCCGCCCTGACCGCGTGACGCTGCAGCTGGACGACATTCAGGCGTTGATCCTGCGCGCGCGGCCTGAACCGTATGTCGGCATTCACGCAATGCTTCACGTCGACGACGCCGCGGGTGGCCGCGATCTCCTGCGAAGGCTCGCGCCGCATATCCCTGCCGCAGCAGACTGGACCGAAGAGCTGACGGCATGGACCGGCGTGGCGATCAGTCACGCGGGTCTGAAGGCGCTTGGGGTGCCCGAAGGCTCGCTCGCCAGCTTTCCTCTGTCGTTTCGTCAGGGAATGGCGGCGCGCGCCGAGCAGCTGCGTGACGCGGGAGAGAATGCTCCCGAGCAATGGGAGGAGGCGTATCGCGACAATCGCTGCCACATCGCGCTCACCATCTTCGCTTCGGATCAGGCCCGGCTTGACGAAGCCACCGACCGGGCAATGTCCGAATATCATGCATCGAGCGGCGTGACGCTGATCGGAACACATCGTTTCGGAGCCGATGCGGATGCCAAGAACCCGTTCGGCTTTCGTGACTCGGTGTCGCAGCCGACCGTCGCGGGTGCCGGGGTCGATCCACAGCCGGGGCAGGAGCGCGCGATCGCGCCGGGCGAGTTCATCCTGGGCGAGGACAGCGAAACGGGAGCGCCGCTGGAGATACCGCAGCCTGACGCGCTGGGGCGGAACGGTTCCTATGTCGTGCTGCGTAAGTATGACAGTCGACCGGGCGCATTCAACGATTTCGTGCGCGGCCAGGCAAACGATGAGGCGGCGCAGGAGCTGCTGGCCGCCAAGATGTTCGGCCGCTGGCGATCGGGGGCACCGCTGATCCTGTCGCCGACCCGCGACGACGAAGAGCTGGGCGCCGATCCGGCCCGGCGCAACGACTTTGATTTCTCGGGCGACAAGGCGGGAATTGTCTGTCCGCATGGCGCGCACATGCGCCGCCTCAATCCGCGCGGTGAGCGACTGACGATCCTGACCGACGAAAACATCCACCGGATCATCCGCCGCTCTTCCACCTTCGGTCCGAAATGGTCGGCCGACCTGACTGCTGCCGACGATGGCGAGGACGATCGCGGCATCTTCTTCATCTTCATCTCGGCACGTGCGTTCGACACGATCGAGTTTCTGCAGCAGGAATGGATCAATCGCGGTAATTTCATCGACCTGGGGAAGGAGCGTGATCCTGTGGTCGGCCTGCATGAGGAACCCGGACGCTTCACCGTGCCTGCCGAGCCGGTTCGTCGCCGTATAGACGGTGTCACCACGTACAACCGGCTGCGTGGCGGCGAATATATGTTCATGCCTTCGCTCACCGCTTTGCGATGGATCGCGGCAGGATCGTGGAACTGAGATGCCTGACCATGGTCCGGGCCGCTACGTTAAATATCGGCATCCGATCAGGGTCGGTCCGGGAGCGATCGACGATCTCGATCATGTGAACAACGCCATCTATCTCATGTGGATGCAAGAAGCGGTCAACGCCTATTGGCACAAGACCGCGCCGCCAGAACAGGTAGAGACGCTCGCCTGGATCGCGCACCGTCATGACGTGGTCTATCACAGGCCCGCCGTGCTGCACGATCTGATCGTCGCCGTAGTGCGCGTCATTGGTCATCAAGGATGTCGTGCCCACTTTGAAACTCGCTTCGAGCGAAACGGCGAAGACGTTGCCATAGTTGAGTCTACGCTGGTGTGCATCGATCGCGGGTCCAGGCAACTTGTGCGTATTCGTCCCGATCTTGCTCAGCATTTTTATCTTCGTGACACTGAAGCAACTACGGCTAGTGGAGCCATGCGATGACCAGACAGATCCTCCGCGCCGTTACGATAGCCGCAATGGCGTTTGTCAGTGGATGTACCACGGTGGAGCGCGTGCCGTTTACCGGGGCGCAAAGTGCCGCGGCCGCTATTGCCGGTGCGCCGGACGTCCGTTTCTGGGCGGATCTGCCGGATGCCGCGCAGCGGATGCGACCCGATGTGCCGGCCGGGCAGCCGGTAACGATGCTGGCCCTTTCGGGTGGTGCTGACGAGGGTGCCTATGGCGCCGGTGTGCTCAACGGCTGGACGCAGAGCGGCACGCGTCCGGAGTTCAGCGTTGTCACCGGGGTCAGCACCGGGGCATTGATCGCTCCCTTTGCCTTTCTGGGCAAGGAAGGCGATGCATCGATCGCCCGGTTTTACACCAGTGTATCCGCAAGGGACATCTTCCATCCCCGCTTCCCACTTGCGATACCGGGATCGACCAGTGTCGCCTCCACCGCACCGCTTGCGAAACTGATCGCACGTGAGGTGACACCGGAACTTGTCGCGCGCATCGCGGAGGAACAGGCCAAGGGGCGCCGCCTGTTCGTCGCCACCGCCAATCTCGACGCGCAACGCAGCGTGATCTGGGATATGGGGGCAATCGCCGCCAGCATGTTGCCGGACAAGGTCGAGCTGTTCCGGCGGGTATTGCTGGCATCGTCGTCCATTCCTGTGGTGTTTCCCCCGGTGGTGATCGACGCGTCCAGCAACGGGGCGCCCGTACGCGAGCTTCATGCCGATGGCGGGACGACCGCTGGCATCCTCGCAATCCCGCCGCAGCTCGCGGTCAGCGACGCGCCGATCGGGGACGCCGCCCGGCTGCACGTCTACCTGTTGATGAACAGCAGGCTTGGCGGCGATTTTCAGATGGTGACGCCGCGGCTCGTCCCAATCCTGAAGCGCGCCTTCGCGCTCAACCAGCAGGCAGCGCTGCTGACACTGGCGGAAACCAGCTACGTCTACGCGCATCGCCACGGCATCGACTGGAACTTGACGTTCATCGGGAACGACGTCGCACCCAGTGACCGCCTGTTCGAGACGACCTACATGCGACGCCTGTACGCCTATGGCGTCGAGCGGGGACGCACTGGTTCGTGGCGCAAGACGCCGCCCACCCCGGCCGATCTTGCCGTCGCGGATCGTTTCGATCATCAATAGAACAGGATCATCGCGGTCGTGGTTCGTCGATTGCCGCGTATGGCCGGGATGACAGAATTGACGATGATCGGGGGCTGGGCAGGGTTCGGGATGGCACGCGCGACAATAATCGCGGCATCGCTGATGCCAATCGCTGCCGGCGCGGCAGCACAGGACGTCGCCATGACGTTCGATGCGGCAAGCCGACGCCTGGAAACGACCTCGCCAGCGCTGGCGGCCGCCGACCACGCAGAAGATGCTGCGCGCGAAACGGCAGCCGCGGTAGCGACGCTCAGGCGTCCGGTCGTTACCGCGTCGGCGCAGTACATTGAATATCAGAAGACGCTGGCGGTCGATCTAACCGGACAGAAAGAGGATGCGCGCGATGCGACGCAGGATTTCCTGTCCGGCATCCCGATGACCGTCCCGCCTGCGTTTCAGCAGATTGCATCCGACATCGTGGGCAGGATCGGGCAGGCTTTGCCCGGCCTGTTCACCGCGATCCCCGACCAGCTGAGCTATCGCTACCGTGACGATGTGTTCCGTCCAACGGTGCAGGGGGTACTGCCGCTCTATTCCGGCGGAGCGATACCTGCGATCCAGCGCGGCGCCCGCGCAGCCGCTGACATCGCCGCGGCGCGCGCGGCGCAAGGGCGCGACCTCGCGCAGCTCAACCTCATCCGCGTCTATTTCGGCGAACAGGCCGCTGCGGCGCTCGCCGCGTCGGCGCGGGAAAGCCGCGACGCACTCGACCGGCTGCTGTCGGACGTTCGCAAAATGGAGGCCGCTGGGGTCGTTGCTCACGCGCGCACGCTCGAGGCGCAGGTCGCGCGCGACACCGCCGAGCGAACCTGGCAGCGCGCCGCGATCGCCCACGATGGTGCCCGGGACGACCTTGCCCGCCTGCTTGAGGTGGACCGGGTACGCCCCACCACCGGTCTCTTTGTCGTCAGTCATCCGCTTGCGCCCGCGGGCAGCTTCACCGGCGGCGAGGCAAGATTACCACAGACGCGGCAGGCCGACGCGGCAGGTGCGGTCGCCCGCGCCGGCGTGGACCTTGCGAGATCGCGCTACCGCCCGCAGGCGTTCGCGTTCGGCGAATACAATCTCAACCGATCGAATGCATTGCCGACCGAGCCTGACTGGGTGGCCGGAGTCGGCGTGCGCTACACATTGCTGTCCAACGTCGATCGTCGCCATGCCCTGAACGCAGCAAAGGCAAACGCCGCGGCCGCCGACGATGCCGCGCGTGAAGCGCGCAAAAGCGCGATTACCGCGACGTTGCGCGCGTGGGATCTGGTCGAATCGGCACGGCGCGCCTTTCTGCTGACCGACAGTTCGCTCGCGGCTGCACAGGAGAATTTGCGAGTGCAGGAGATTGCGTTCCGCGAGGGAGAAGCAACGATGACCGCGGTGCTGGCCGCGGAAGCCGCCCTTGCCACGGCCCGCACGCAGCGGGCGGCGATCGCCTATGAATATGACCTCGCGCTGGCGGCGCTCCTGTCAGCATCGGGCCAACTCGATACGTTCGCGGATCATATCGCCGGCGCCGACATCCATCTGCCCACGGATGCCCGCCCATGACCGATCCGGCAGTCGACGTCGATCCTGCCGCCCCCTCGCGCCGCGCGCGCTGGTTGCTGTGGATCGGCATCGCCGTCGTCGTCGTAATCGTCGGCCTCGGGCTGTGGCTGGCGAGCCGTCCCGCGCCCGAACAATGGCAAGGCGAGGTGGAGGCAGATGAGATCAATGTTGCCACCAAGGCGCTGGCTCGTGTGGAGACGCTGGCGGTGGACGAGGGCGACCGGGTCCGCCGCGGGCAGGTGATGGCGATCCTGTCGGCGCCGGAGATCGATGGTGGTCAGCAGCAGGCGCAGGCGGCGCTCGACAGCGCACGGGCGCTGCAATCGGTGGCGATCGAGGGGGCCAGGGCGGAAGACCTGACCTCGTTGCGTTCCACCTGGCTGGCGGCACAGGCGACGGCCGACCTAGCAGCGGTGTCGAGCCGCCGTGCCGACACGCTTTATGCGCAAGGTGTTATCGCCGCGCAGCGCCGCGACGAGGCTCATGCCGCGCGCGACAGCACCGGCCGTGCGGCGGAGGCGACAAAGGCCCAGTACGACAAGGCACGCGCCGGCATCAGGCCGCAAAATCGCGCGATCGCCGACGCGCAGGTCCGCGCCGCCGGAGCCGCGACCGCGACCGCTGCCGCACTGGAGCGCGAGAAGCGGCTCGTGTCTCCGATCGACGGCGAGGTGTCACGCCGGTTGCTGCGCCCCGGCGAGATCGTGAGCCCGATCCTGCCGGCGTTTCAGGTGATCGACGTCGATCACCCGCACGTTGCGTTGACCGTGCGCGAAGATGCCTATCACGGACTGACGCCCGGTCGCCTTCTCGTCGGCCACGTCCCGGCGCTCGGCCGCGACCTACGGTTCCGGATCAGCCACATTGCGCCGCAGGGCAGTTTCGCGACATGGCGCGCCACGCGCCAGTCGCGCGGCTATGACGTCCGCGCGTTCGAGGTCACGCTGAAACCCGAAGGCGGGGCGCAAGGGTTGCGGCCGGGCATGAGCGTCCTGTTCGAACCACCGGCGTGACGCCCGCAATGGTCACCGTGTATAATGCGTGCCGGGCCGAATGGGGCCGCATCATTTCGACGCCTGTCGATCTGGCGTTGCTGACCGTCATGCCGCTGATGTTGCTCGGCGCGATGGCGGCGATGCTCTCTGCCGGATCGCCGCACCATTTGCCTACCGTCATCGTAGACCGCGATGGCGGTGTATTGGCCCGGCGGATCGTGCGCGCCATCGACGCCTCCCCAGGCTTGCAGATCGTGGGCCGGGTGCCCGACGTTGCTGCCGCGGTGACGATGATGCGGCGCGAACAGGCGGTCGCCGCCGTGGTGATCCCCCGGGGCGTCGGGACCCGTAATGCCGGTCGCGCCCCGGTCGAGATATTCCATCAGGCGGCGTTCCTGTCGACGGGGGCACTCGCGGCGACGAACCTGCGCGTTGCAGTCGCCGCCACGCTGGCGCAGTACGGGGCGTCCACCCACGGCGTGGCGGGACTGGCCGCGATCGATCCGGCGTTGCTGCCCGGCGTGCAGGTGACGGTGCTCGGCAATCCATCGCTCAGCCTGGAATGGTATCTAGGACTGCTGCTGGGCCCGGGGGTGTTGCACCTGCTGATCGCGGTTGCCTGCGTAGGAAGCATCGGGGTGCTGATGAACGATGGCTCGTTCGCCGCGTTCGCCGTACGGGGTGGCGTTGCGGCAACGCTGGCCGGGCGGCTTTCTCCTCATGTGATTGCGGGAACGTTCTGGGGTGTTGCGTGGCTGCTATGGCTCACGCTCGCACAAGGCTATCGCGCAGACGGATCGCTGCTGCTGATCGTGGCGGGGCAAGCATTGCTGTTCGTCGCCACCGCGGCGGTCGCGCTATTGCTCGTCGCTGCAACGCGCAGCATTGCCACCGCCTTGTCGGGCGCTGTCATCGTTGCGGGATCGGCGCTCGCCTATTCGGGCGCTTCGCTGCCGATCGATGGCGCGGGCCTGTTCGCGCGGGTCTGGCACCAGGTGTTGCCGCTGACCCACTACATGACGCTGCAGATGGATCAGGTGCTTGGTGCCTCCGCCGGGCCGTTCCTGAAGGCAGCGGGAACGCTGCTGCTGTATCCGCTGGTCGCAGGCGGCCTGGGCATAATCCTTATCCGCCGTGACCGGGAAGGCCGATGACGTTTCGCGCGGCTCTCGAACACACGCTATTGACGATCGTCACGACGCGCGATCTCCTATCGCTCGCGATATTGTCGGTGCTGCTCTATGCCTTCTACTATCCAGCGCCCTATGCGCACCAGTCCGCCCGCGCGCTGCCCGTGGTGGTTGTGAACGGCGACGGCGGGACCGCCGCGCGCCGCCTGCTCGACGATCTTGGCGAAACGCGCAGCGTCCGCGTCGTCGGCGAGGTTCCCGACATGGTCGCCGCGCGCGGTGCCGTGCGTGACCGGAAGGCGGACGGCATCCTGCTGATCTCGCGCGATTTTACCGGCGGCGCGCTGACGGGTAGAGGTACGGCGGGCATCGCATTGTGGCTGAACGGGACGTATCTGCTGCGTGCGCAGAGCATCGGCACCGGCGTCGCGGCGACGCTGGCCGGCGCGATCGACCGCTGGCGCGCGGCGCAAGGCGGTGCCCGGCTTGCGGCGATGCCGACGATCCTTGTCCACCCGTTGTTCAACACCACGCTCGGCTACCGCGACTACATTTTCCCGGCGGTTGCCAACATCATCCTGCAGCAGACGCTGTTGCTCGCCTGCGCCCGGCTGATGGCGGAACGCCAACGCCGCAGGGAACGGCGGATGTCCGTCGCAGCCGCGCTTGGCATGTGGGCGGCATGCACCCTTGTCGGCGTGCTGTCCGCCTTGCTCTATTTCGGAATGATCTATTGGATCCAGGATATCCCGCACGCTGGGGCGCTGCCGGCGCTCCTCGTCGCAGTTCCTGTCTTTGCGGCAACCGTGGCGGCGCTCGGGCTGTTGCTGGGTAAGTTGTTCAACAGCGGCGACGATGCATTGAAGATCCTGTTGCCGACATCTGTGCCGCTCGTGTTTCTAGCGGGTTTTGCCTGGCCACTCCACGCAATGCCGGGCTGGCTTTCTGCGCTCGCCTGGTTTTCCCCCGCCACCTGCGCCATGCATATTTTCGTTCCTTTGAATCAGATGGGTGCAAGCTTGGAGGACGTATTTGGTCCACTGGCCAAGCTTATGGCACTCTTGGCGCTTTATGGAGGGCTGAATATCTGGAGTAGCACCAACAGCGCGCGTTGAATTTTTCAACAGCCACGTTCGGTTGTGACACCTGCATCTATAACGTCCGCCGCCGATAGAGCACCTTCACGCCGGGGCCGAACGGCTGATGATCGTGGGGATGTGTAAATGCCACCGGCATGGTTCTCTTGCCCATGCCGGCGGACTCGCACCCTAGGTGACCTGCTCCCCGGTTTCAGGCCGCTGATAAGTTAGCTTCGGTGTCCTCGTGCCCCTGGCAGGGGCGGTTGGTGAACTCGGCGGGTGCCATACCGCCGAGGCTGCTGTGCGGACGCACGGTGTTGTAGTCGGTCCGCCATGCCTCGATGATCCGTCTCGCTGCAGCCAGCGAGGGGAACAGGTGCTCGTTCAGGCACTCGTCGCGCAAGCGACCATTGAACGATTCCACAAAGCCATTCTGCTGCGGCTTGCCGGGCGCGATGTAGTGCCACTCGACACCGGTGTCCTGGCACCAGGCCAGGACGGCATGACTGGTCAGCTCGGTTCCGTAGCACATTGGGAAGCGGCCTCTCGAAGGGCCGCGTCGCCTTGATGGAGACAAGGGCGCGTAGCGCCCGCCGGCTTC
>NZ_JBIQEU010000016.1:0-61790 GCF_045369765.1 Sphingomonas olei | reverse complement strand
GCGGCGGGGCTAGCCGCGGATGGAGGCGTGCTTCCGGACGTCGTCAGCGGCGCGCGCGTCGCCACTGCCGGGGCGGGCGATGGGCCGGTTGGCGTCGCGGCGCGCGGCGGCGCGGAATTGACCGTCGCGCCGGGGGCACGCGGTGCCGGGAGGGATGCAGCGAGCGCCCGCGCGTCAGCCTCATATTTACGGGCGAGGGTGAGCCCCTGCTGCCGCTGCACCTCCGGGATATATCGATCCATCTGCGCGAGCGTCTGCGACGCCTGTGGCAGGCCTTGCTGCGAGGAGCGGGTGACGAGTGCATAGGCGCGGGTCCAGTCGCGGGCGACACCGTCCGCGTTGAACAACATGGTGCCAAGGACGAGCTGGGTGCGCCGCTCGCCCCGCGCCACGGATTTCTCCAGCCAGGGCAATGCCTCGGCCTTCTTGCCTTCCTGGAACAGGGCGAGGCCGTAATTGTCGATCGCCTGCGCATGTCCCTGCACAGCGGCCTTGCGGAACCACTCGATCGCGGCGGGCAGATCGGCCTGGACGCCGCGGCCCAGTTTGTAGGCCTGACCCATGTTGAACTGGGCATCGGCATTGCCGGCCACCGCAAGCGGGCGCCAGGTCTGAACCGCCGCCTTATAGTCACCCCGCGTCCACGCATCCACACCCTGCTTCACGTCGGCCGCGGCCGGCGCAGCGGCGAGAAGTGCAGCCACGGGCAGCAACAGGCAGGCATTTCGCATCTGGTCAAACCCCCATCCAGCGGCTCCGGCGACCAGCGGTGTCGCGCGGCCGGAGCAGCGATCTGATCGCATAAGATTACCGCTTCCATAACCTCTTGTCAGCGAAAGTGGGCCGCCATTTACCATTCCTTAGACCCAAAGGGGCACATCTACGCTGGCAAGGTGGCAATACCATCGAGGCACGACCGCCCTCGGGCGGCAGCATGGCGACCCGCACGTCTGTGTGTGTGGGGGGAGCGGCTGACGAGCCACGCGGGCGCCGCCAACGAAGATCGTTCGGGGACTGAGACATGAAGAAGCGCGCGATTGCCGGCCTGAGCCTATCCGCGTTGATGCTGGGCGGGACGATGGTCGGGTGTGCGCAAGGCGGCATCTCGACCGCCAGCAGCCGCAGCGACGAGAAGCTCGCCAAGCTGGCCGAGAACAACGCGGCCAAGGCGCAGCAGGCGCTGGCGAAGGGCGATGCGATCAAGGCGATCAGCTATGCCGAGGCGGCCGTGGCGGCGATGCCGCGTGACGCAGAGCTTCGTGCGCTGCTGGGCGCGTCCTACCTGAAGGCTGGCCGCTTTACCTCAGCGCATACTGCCTATGCCGACGTGCTTCAGCTGTCGCCGACCAATGGCAAGGCCGCACTCAACCTCGCCCTGGCGATGATCGCCGAGGGGCAGTGGGATGAGGCGCGCACCCTGTTGGACGAACATGCCGCCATCGTGCCGGCCGCCGATCGCGGGCTGGCGATGGCCCTGGCCGGGGATCCGGCGACGGGCGCCGAATTGCTGATGACGGCCGCGCGCTCGCCGGATGCTACCGCGACGACGCGGCAGAATTTTGCTCTGGTGCTGGCGCTCGCGGGGCGCTGGGCCGAGGCGCGGCAGGTTGCCGGGATCGACATGGCACCGCAGGCGGCTGATGCCCGGATGCTGGAATGGACCGCGTTCGCCAAGCCGACGGGGGCGGCCGATCAGGTCTCGGCACTGCTCGGCGTCATTCCAGTGAAGGATCCCGGTCTGCCGGTTGCGCTGGCGCTGAATGCGAGCGTTCCGGTGACCCAGCTTGCGGCGGCCGCCCCGAGCCAGGTGCCTGCCGACGCAGCTTCGCCCGAGGCCGCGGCCAACGAGGCGGTTGAGGTTGCGCAGGTGGAGCCGGCCGCCACGATGACGTCGCCGTCGGGCAGCAAGATCGTGTTCGCCGAGCGGCAGGAGGTGGTGCAATCTCTCCCCCTTGGCCGTGCGCCCACTGCTCCCAAGCGCGTCGAGGCGGCGACGCGACTGGCCACTGCGACGCCGACCCCTGCCTCACGCGAGATGGCGAAGGGCAAGTGGTACGTGCAGCTCGGCGCGTTTGATTCGGCGGACGTGGCGAAGGATGCCTGGCATCGGGCGCAGCGCCGCTATCCCGTGCTGGCCGAGCAGACGCCGACCGGCATGGCGTTCAAGTCGTTCTACCGCCTGTCGGTGGGCGGGTTTGGTCGCAGCGATGCCGAGACGCTGTGCCGTGGCTATCGTGCGACTGGCGGGCGTTGCTTCGTGCGGACAGGAGCCGGCGATCAGACGGCGGTGTGGGTCAAGGCCGGCAAGGTCCAACTCGCCGGCCGCTGAACCGCCTCGCCCGGATCCGGCGGTGCTGATCGGCTGATCAGCCCGTCGTTATCTCTCGGCCGCCCTTGAACAGGCGAAGCACGCGGCCCTGTACGGGCAGTCCGTCGAACGGCGTGTTGCCGGCCATACCTGGCAGCGTATCCGCATTGATCTGCCACGGCTTGTCAGGATCGACGAGCATCAGGTCAGCCTCCTGTCCCGGCGCAAGGACGCCGCTATCCAGCCCAAGCACCGACGCCGGATTGCGGGCGAGCAGCGCCGGCAGGCGATCCAGTGTGACGGTGCCGTCCAGCGCGAGGCCGAGCGCCAGCGCAAGGAGCGTCGCGGCGCCGGCGGCGCCGGGAACGGCATCAGCGAAGGGCAGACGCTTTTCCTCCGGCCCGCGCGGATCGTGGCCTGAACACAGTACGTCGATCGTGCCATCCGCCAGCGCGGCGAGCGCGGCGCGGCGATCCTCCTCCGAGCGCAGCGGGGGGGACAGGCGCGCGAAGGTGCGAAAATCGCTCATGGCGATGTCCGACAGCAGCAAGTGAGCGGGCGTGATGCCGCAGGTGACGCGCACGCCGCGACGCTTGGCCGCGCGGACGAGATCGAAGCCGGCGGCGGTCGTGACCTGGCGAATGTGGATGCGCGCGTCGGCGGCCTCCGCCAGCATCAGGTCGCGCGCGATCGCCAGCGGTTCGGCCAGCGCCGGGGCGGCGGGCAGGCCGAGGCGAGTCGCCGTCTCACCGATCGTGGCCACGGCATCGCCGACCAGCCCGCCGTCTTCGGCATGGGTGATGACGGCGAGGTCAAGGTCGCGGGCATAAGCGAGGACGCGTGCCATAACGCCCGAATCAGCGATCCAGCGCGGGCCGGTACCAACCGCGCGCGCGCCGGCAGAGGCGCAGATCGCCATCTCGGCAAGATCGGTGCCCTCAAGCCCGCGGGTGGCGGCGGCGATCGGGTGGATCCACAGGTCCGGCCGGCCGATCAACGCCGATCGCTGCACGATGCCGGGCTCGTCCAGTACGGGATTTTGATCGGGCAACAGGCCGACGCGGACGATGCCACCGGCGCGGAAGGCGGCGCGATCGATCGTCGCGACGCCCAAGTCGACGATCGCAGGCGCGAGCAGCTTGCCGGCGCAGTCAATGACGGTGGCGCCGTCGCGAGCCTCGTCGACGATGCGGCCATCGGCAACATACAGGTCGCCGCGGCGCTCGCCATCACGCGCGCACAGGATGCGGGCGTTGCGGAAATGAAGCGCGTTGCTCATGCCCAGCCCTCCACGCCGCGTGCTCGTCGGGTCAGCACGTCGAGGCAGGCCATGCGTACGGCCACGCCCATCTCGACCTGTTCGGTGATGGCGGAACGTTCGGGATGGTCGGCAACGCTGGAGTCGATCTCCACGCCGCGGTTCATCGGGCCCGGGTGCATGACCAATGCGTCGGGCTTGGCGCGCGCCAGCCGCTCCGGTGTGAGGCCATAACGCAGCCGATATTCGCGGCTGGAGGGGACGTAGCCGCCCGACATCCGCTCGGTTTGAAGCCGCAGCATCATGACCACGTCGGCACCCTCAAGCGCGACGTCGAAATCGGTGAAGGGGGTGACGCCCATGCGGTCGATCGCGGGCGGCATCAGCGTCGAAGGGGCACAAACGCGCACCTCCGCGGCGAGGGCCGTCAGGGCCAGGATGTTGGACCGGGCAACGCGGCTGTGCAGCACGTCGCCGCAGATGACGACGCGCTGATTGTGGATCGTGCCGCGGCGCCGGCGGATGGTCAGCGCGTCGAGCAGTGCCTGCGTCGGGTGTTCGTGCCGCCCGTCGCCGGCGTTTAGGACGGGGCAGTCGACCTTGTCCGCGATCAGCCGGACCGCGCCGGACGACATGTGCCGGATGACCAGCACGTCCGCCCGCATCGCGTTCAGTGTCATGGCTGTGTCGATCAGCGTCTCACCCTTTTTTACGCTGGACTGCGCGGCGTGCATGTTCACGACGTCCGCGCCGAGCCGCTTGCCCGCAATTTCGAAGCTGAGCAGCGTGCGCGTCGAGTTTTCGAAGAAGGCGTTGATCTGCGTGAGGCCCGCCAGCCTCTTGTCGGGCGCCGCGCGATCACGGTTCGCGGCGATCCAGCCTTCCGCCTCGTCGAGGAGGAAGCTGATCTCGTGTGGCTGAAGACCCTCGATCCCGGTGAGGTGACGGTGCGGAAAAACATCGCCTCCGGAAATGAGGGAAGCGGGGCGGTGGTCCGACATTGGCATCGAAGGCGCCGGATAATCATGGCGCGCAGGCAGGGCAAGCCGCTGTATCCCGTAGCGGCGCGCCGATGATCAGCCGGTCGTGAGGGCGTCGATCGCCGCCTGAAGGATGTGCGCCGCCGCCAGCGAATCGATTCGCTCGGCACGTTTCGCGCGGCTCATGTCCTGTTCGATCATCACCCGTTCGACCGCCACGGTGGACCAACGTTCGTCCCACAGCAGGATGGGACCAAGATCGGTGATGTTGCGGGCAAAGGCGCGGGTCGACTGGCTGCGCGGACTTTCGCTGCCATCGAGATTGAGCGGGAGGCCGAGTACGATGCCGGCGACCTTCTGCGCGGTGATCAGCTCCGCCAGCGCGGCCTTGTCCTGCGTGAACTTCCGCCGCCGGATCAGTGCGGCGGGGCTGGCGAAGGTCCAGCCGGCGTCGCACAGCGCGGTACCGATCGTCTTGGTGCCAAGGTCAAGACCAAGCAGGCGGCCCCCGGCGGGCAGGGTCTCGCGAAACTCGGAAGCGCTTGCCGTAATCATCGTGCCGCCACCCGCCGGGCTGCGTCCTGGCGGACGTTCGCCCAGAACAGGGAATAATCATAGACGTGGTAATTGTTGCCGGGGAGCACATAGGGCCCGACGTCCGGTCCTTCGCCGATGAGCAGCAGCCCGCGATCGCCACAGCGTGCGGGCACCTTGCCCGCCTCGATCGAGGCGCTGGCAAGATCCTCTGACGGGAACAGTGTGCCCGCGTTGGCGGTGGCGGGTGCAGCGGCGTTGGCGGTGCCGGTCAGCGGATTGGTGCAGACAAGCGTGCTGCCCCGGCGCGGCTTGCCATCGAAGCCGGTGCTGCTGTCATAAGTGTCGATCACCAGCGCAGGGTCTGCCGGCTCGGCAAAGCTTTCCCACGACAACAGGCAGCCATGCTGATCGGCGCGGGTACATTCGGGGAGACCCAGCGCAGGCAGATCGTTGCTGCGGCTGACCGGCCAGCCCACGACATAGGCTGCCACCACGCGGCGGGCGAGCGGCGTGCCCGCAACCTGATCCTTCAGCAGATGAGTCAAGTGCAGGGCGCCCTGGCTGTGGCCGGCAAGGATCATCGGTCGTTCGGGCCCGATCTCTCTGAGGAATGCAGCGAAAGCGGCCTGGATGTCGCCATAGGCGAGCTCGAGCGCGCGCTGCGCATCCGCCGCATTGGTGAGGAACGACCCAAAGGTCGCCTGACGATAACGCGGCGCCCAGATCTCGCCCACCTCGTTGAACACGCTTGCCTGTCCACGGAGGAACAGCGCTGCACGGGCATTCGCCTCCTCATCGTCGAGCGGCGCGTTCCAGTGGTCGGCGCTGAGATAGGAGGTCGGATGGATGAAGAAGACCGCGGGCCCACCGGGCGTCGTGCGCGGCTGATACCCCGCCGGGGTCCATAGTGCCGGGTTCCCGGTCCGATCCGGCCGCGCGAGCCACATGTCGGCGCGGTCATATTCGTTTTCCTGCAAGGCCGGCTGCTGCTCGAACGCGACCTTCGGCTTGTAATACCAGCGGACCAGATCGCTGCCGTAGAAGTTCCAGGTGATCTGAAACGCGATAATCAGCGCGATCAGCACCGCCATGACGTAAAGAAACTTGCGAGCCATGGGCGCCGCCTGCCCCAGTCGCGGCGGCCGCGCAACTTCGGGCATGGTGAACGCCATCGCAGATGGGCGCGCAGGGGCGTGCGCGATCCGCTTTCCCGCCCATTGCGCTTCGCCCCGCGCCGATGGTAGCGGGCGCCATGTCCGTAGATACCGTCACCGTGAAGAAGGTCGCGAGCCTTGCGCGCATCGCGATCGACGATGCCGCCGCCGAGCGGCTCGTGCCCGAGCTGAACAACATCCTCGGCTGGATCGAGCAACTGGGCGAGGTGGATACCAGCGGCGTCGCACCGATGACCGCGGTGATCCCCAACAAGCTGCGCCTGCGCGACGATGTGGTGAATGCCGATCCGCTGACCGGTGGCGGCATCCGCGACGCGGTGCTCGCCAATGCGCCGCAGGCGGAGCATGGCTTCTTCACCGTGCCCAAGGTGATCGAATGATGGCGATCGTGGCCGCACGGCGCCCGAAGGCGCTCCTATTCCTTGAACAGCCGGCGATCGCCGGCGTGACGGTGTTTTGATGACTGACCTCACCGATCTTGGCATTCGCGATATTCGCGACGGGGTGCGTGCCGGCACCTTTTCCGCGCGCGACGTTGCCACCGCTTTCAACGACGCGGTCAGCCGCGCCAAGCCGCTGAACGCCTTTCTGGTCGAAACGCCGGACCATGCACTGGCCGCCGCCGATGCCGCCGATGCCGCGCGCGCGGCGGGCGATGAGCTGAAGCCGCTGGCCGGCGTGCCGATCGGCATGAAGGACCTGTTCTGCACCAAGGGCGTGCCGACCACCGCTGCCAGCCACATCCTGGAAGGCTTCACGCCGCAGTACGAATCGACGGTGTCGCAGAACCTGTGGAACGCGGGCGCCGGGATGCTCGGCAAGCTGAACATGGACCAGTTCGCCATGGGCTCGTCCAACGAGACCAGCGCATTCGGCAATGTCATCTCGCCCTGGCGCAGCAACGACGGCAGCACAACGCCGCTGGCGCCGGGTGGCTCGTCGGGTGGTTCTTCCTCCGCCGTGGCGGCGCGGCTGTGCCCGGGTGCGACCGGCACCGATACGGGCGGCTCGATCCGTCAGCCGGCGGCCTTCACCGGCATTTCGGGCATCAAGCCGACCTATGGCCGCTGCTCGCGCTGGGGCACGATCGCTTTCGCCTCGTCGCTGGATCAGGCCGGGCCGATGGCGCGCGACGTGCGCGATTGCGCGATCATGCTGGAGGCGATGAGCGGCTTCGACGCGAAGGACGCCACCTCGCTCGACCTGCCGGTGCCGCAGTGGGAGCAGTCGCTGAACGCCAGCATGGCAGGCAAGCGCGTCGGCATTCCGCGCGAATATCGCGTCGACAACATGCCGGAGGAGATCGAGGCGCTCTGGCAGCAGGGTATCGCCTGGATGAAGGATGCGGGGGCGGAGATCGTCGAGGTGTCGCTGCCGCACACCAAATACGCGCTGCCGGCCTATTACATCATCGCGCCGGCCGAGGCGTCGTCGAACCTCGCGCGCTATGATGGCGTGCGTTATGGTCTGCGCGAGCTGCCGGACGGCGCGAACCTGCAGGAAATGTACGCAGCGACGCGCGCCGCCGGATTCGGCGACGAGGTGAAGCGGCGTATCCTGATCGGTACCTATGTGCTATCGGCTGGCTTCTACGACGCCTATTTCACGCAGGCGTCGAAGGTCCGCACGCTGATCGCGCAGGATTTCGAGAAGGCCTGGGAAAGCTGCGACGTGCTGCTGACGCCGACCGCACCGTCGGCGGCGTTCGCACTGGGCGAGAAGAGCGCCGATCCGCTGGCGATGTACCTCAACGACGTGTTCACCGTGCCGTCGAGCCTCGCCGGGCTGCCGGCGATGAGCGTGCCGGGCGGGCTGGATCGCAAGGGGCTGCCGCTGGGGCTGCAGGTGATCGGCAGGGCGCTGGACGAGCAGGGCGTGCTGAACGCGGCGCTCGCGATCGAGGAGCGCGCGGGCTTCGTCGCCCGGCCGCAGGCGTGGTGGTAATGACGTTCGAATTCGGGAATCTGGCCAATGGCTGACGCAACCGCACCATATCGCATCAAGGGCGCCACTGGCGACTGGGAAGTCGTGATCGGCCTTGAGGTGCACGCACAGGTAACCTCCAACGCCAAGCTGTTCTCCGGGGCGGCCACCGCGTTCGGCGCGGAGCCCAATTCGCAGGTCAGCCTGATCGACGCGGCGATGCCCGGCATGCTGCCGGTACCGAACCGCGAGTGCATCCGCCAGGCGGTGCGCACGGGCATGGCGATCGATGCGCAGATCAACAAATGGTCGCGGTTCGACCGCAAGAATTATTTCTACGCCGACCTGCCGCAGGGCTATCAGATTTCGCAGCTTTATCATCCGCTTGTCGGTGAAGGCTCGATTGAGATCGAGGATGGCGAGACGGTCAAGACGATCGGGGTGGAGCGCATCCATGTCGAGCAGGACGCCGGCAAGCTGATGCACGATCAGCATCCGACGCGGTCCTATGTCGACCTGAACCGGTCGGGCGTGGCGCTGATGGAGATCGTCAGCCGGCCGGACATGCGCTCGCCGGCAGAGGCTGGCGCCTATCTGCGCAAGCTGCGCGCGATCCTGCGCTATGTCGGCAGCTGTGACGGCAACATGGAGGAAGGCTCCATGCGCGCGGACGTCAACGTCAGCGTGCGCCGGCCGGGCGAGGAATTCGGCACGCGTACGGAGACGAAGAACGTCAACTCCGTCCGCTTCGTGATGGCGGCGATCGAACATGAGGCGAACCGCCAGGTCGACGTGCTGGAGAGCGGCGGGAAGATCGTTCAGGAAACGCGGCTGTTCAACGCCGATACAGGCACGACGCGGTCGATGCGGTCGAAGGAAGACGCCCACGATTACCGTTACTTCCCCGATCCCGATCTGTTGCCGCTAGAGCTGAACGACGCGTTCCTCGAGGAATGCCGTGCGTCGCTGCCGGAACTGCCGGATGCGAAGCGCAAGCGCTATGAGGCGGCAGGGGTTACCCCGTATAATGCCGCAGTGCTGACCGCGGAGGTTGAGACGGCGCGCTGGTTCGATGCGCTGCTGGAAGAAGGCACGGCGCCGGTCGCGGCATCCAACTGGGTGACCGGTGAATTGTTTGGCGCGCTGAACCGTATCGGCAAGGACATCACCGAGTCGCCCGTGACGCCGGGGCAGGCGGCGGAGCTCCTGGCACTGGTGGCGGACGGCACGCTGTCGGGCAGTCTGGCGAAGCAGGTGTTCGAGGTGATGCTGGAAACCGGCGATGCGCCGGGCAAGATCGTGGAGGAGCGCGGGCTGAAGCAGACCAGCGATACCGGCGCGATCGAGGCGGTGATTGCCGAGGTGCTGGCGAAGAACCCCAACCAGCTGGAACAGTATCGCGGTGGCAAGGTCGCGCTGTTCGGCTTCTTCGTCGGGCAGACGATGAAGGCGATGGGCGGCAAGGCCAACCCGGGTGTCGTCAACGAGTTGCTGAAGAAGGCGCTGGGCTGATCGGCGCGTCACCCCGGCGGCGGATGCCGGGGTGATGGCCAGCGTTGTGCTGGTGCGGCGTCAGCGCAGCGAGCGGAAGGTGGCGCGCACCTCTTCCACGAACAATTCGGGTTGTTCGAGCGCGGCGAAATGCCCGCCGCGGTCTAGCTCGTTCCAGTGGATGATGTTGGTATAGCTCTTCTCCGCCCAGCGGCGGGACGGCCGCAGGATTTCCTTGGGGAAGATGCTGCACCCGGTTGGCACCGTGACCTTCTGTCCGCCGAAGGCGCCGAAGCTCTCCCAATAGAGCCGGGCTGACGAGGCGCCGGTGCCGGTCAGCCAGTAGATCATGATGTCGTCGAGCATTTCATCCCGGGTCAGCGCGTTCTCCGGCACCCCGTTGCAATCTGTCCACTCGTGGAACTTCTCGTAGATCCACTTGGCTTGCCCCACCGGCGAATCGACCAAGGCGTAGCCAAGCGTCTGGGGCCGGGTGGATTGCTGTTTCGAATAGCCGGTGCCCTCGTCAGAATGACGTTTCAGGTCCGCCAGGGCCGCCTTTTCCGCCTCGGTCGCGTTGGCGACATCCTCCGGCGTCGGCCTTACCGTCACCATGTTCAGGTGTATGCCGGCCACGGAAGGGTCACCGCTGGCCCCGATTGCAGTAGTGACGGCCGATCCCCAATCGCCGCCCTGGGCGCCGAAACGCTGATAGCCGAGCCGCTTCATGAGCGTGATCCACGCGGCGGCGATCCGCGGCACACCCCAGCCCGCTTCAGCGGGGCGATCGGAAAAGCCGTAGCCAGGGAGTGAGGGGCAGATGACGTGGAACGCATCGGCGGGATCGCCGCCATGCGCCGCCGGATCGGTAAGCGGACCGATCACCTTCAGGAACTCGACAACCGAGCCGGGCCAGCCATGGGTCAGGATGAGCGGCAAGGCGTCGGGGTTAGGGGAGCGACGGTGCAGGAAGTGGATGTTCAACCCGTCGATCGGGGTCGTGAACTGGCCCACCGCGTTGAGCGCCGCCTCGCACCGGCGCCAATCGTAGCGGTGCTGCCAATGATCCACGAGCGCGCGCGCGGCGGCGAGCGGCACACCCTGTTGCCAATCGTCGACGGTTTCGCGCTCCGGCCATCGGGTGCGCGCCAGCCGATCCCTCAAATCATCAAGATCCGCCTGTGGGATGGCGAGGGTGAAGGGAGTGATCGCATCGTCCATCGGGGTCATCCGCGCCGGAGGAGGGAGAGTGCCTGTTCCGCCAGCATCGGGGTGCCGTTCACGGCCTCCCCGGCGTTCGGCGTCACCCCGGCAAGCGCGCGGGCGTAGACGCCCTGGCTGATCGAGGCGAGGCGGAACACCGCGAAGGCGAGGTAGAAGTTCCAGTCCTCGATCGCGTCGCCGCGTCCCGTTCGGCGGCTGTAGGCGGCGACATAATCCTCCTCGCGGGGGATGCCGCTGGTCGCAAAATCGACGCCCTCCAGCGTGCCCCAGCTGGGCGACGTCGAATGCCACATGAAGCAATTGTAACCGAGGTCGGCGAGCGGGTGTCCGATGGTCGACAATTCCCAGTCGAGCACCGCGATCAGCCGCGGTTCGGTTGGATGGAACATGACGTTTTCGAGCCGGTAGTCGCCATGCGCGATGCTGACCGCCTCATCCTTCGGAACGCGTGCGGGCAGTTCTGCGATCAGCGCCTCCATCGCGGGGATCGGCTCCGTCTCCGCCCCGCGATATTGCTTGATCCATCGTGCGATCTGGCGATCGAAATAGCCGGTCGGGCGACCGTAATCTTCGAGGCCGACGGCGCGGTGATCGACCTGATGGAGTGCAGCCAGCGTCTGATTGAGCTGGTCATAGACGGCCGATCGCTCCGCCGGGGTCAGATCGGGGAGCGTCGCATCGCGGAAGATGCGCCCTTCGAGATAATCCATGACGTAAAAGGCAGTCCCGATCACGTTGGGGTCGTCGCAGAGCGCGCGCATGCTGGGAACCGGGACGTCCGTTTCCCGCAGCGCCGCCATCGCGCGGAACTCACGCTCCACCTGATGTGCGCTCGCCAGCAGCTGCCCAGGCGGCTTCTTGCGCAGCACATAGTCGCCGGCGTCAGTGGACAGCATGAACGTCGGGTTGGATGCGCCGCCGACGAATTGCTGCACCCGCATGTCGCTGCCAAAACCCTCGACATGGCGGCCCAGCCATGCCGCCAGACGCGGTTCATCGAACTGGTGGCGTGGCGAAACGTCGGTAAGTCGTGCGCCTGTCATGCACGCGCCGCCCGCAATGCAGGCGTTGAAAACAGCGGCATCATCCTCTCCCTCGCGCATGTTCTGCGTCGTTTCACGACACCTAACGCGAAAGATGAGGTCGTTAGAAGATCAAATCGGCCGATCCCTGACGGATGACAGTATTTCGGCGAGGTGGCGAAAATCCTTTTCACGCGGGGAGGCGCGGCGCCAGGCGAGCGCAATCGTCCGTTTCGGATTGTCGCCGCCGAGCGGCCGGGCCGTGATCCTCGTATGGTCGAGGATGCCCGCGGTAAGCGCGATCTCGGGCAGCATCGTCAGGCCCAGGCCATTGTCGACCATCTGTACGATGGTGTGAAGCGACGTACCCATCATGGTCGCCTCCGCGCGCAACTCCGGCCGGTTGCAGGCGGCGAGCACATGATCCTTCAGGCAATGGCCATCCTCCAGCATCAGGAGGCGGGTTTCATCGATTTCCAGCGGCGACACGGGCTGGACGCTGTCCGGAAGCTCGCCGGTCGGAAAGGCGAGGAACAGGCGATCGTCGAACAACGGTTCGGTCGTCACGTCGCCGCAGGCGTAGGGCAGGGCGAGTAGGACACAGTCGGCCCTGCCACTGTGCAGCGCCTCGCACGCCTGGGCGCTGGGTTCCTCGCGCAGGTAGAGTTTCAGATCGGGATAATCGGCGCGCAGCCGGGGCAGCACCCGGGGGAGCAGGAACGGCGCGATGGTCGGGATCACGCTCATCCGCATCTCGCCCGACAGGGGGCGGCCGGCAGCCCGTGCCATGTCGCCAAGCTCCTCCGCCTCGCGCAGGATACGCCGTGCCTTGGCGACAATCTGATCACCCAGCGGCGTGAAGCGGACCACGCGGCGAGTGCGTTCAACCAGCGTCACCCCGATCAGCGTTTCCAGTTCACGGATGCCCGCCGACAGCGTCGATTGCGTGACGTAGCACGTCTCCGCCGCGCGGCCGAAATGCCCCTGATCCTTGAGCGCAACGAGATATTGAAGCTGCTTCAGCGTCGGTAGATAGATGTTCGCCATATAATCGGTCCGATCGATCAATGGCCATGATATAGTGCATTCGGTCGATCATGCGAGATCGACCGCAGAGGTTACAGAACCGCGCGGATAAAACCGTAAGTGCTTGTGATCGTCAGGACGGCGCCGACCAGAACCAGCATCACGGTGGTCGGGATGCGCTTCGCCATGACGGCGCCAAGCGGCGCGGCGATGACGCCGCCAATCAGCAGGCCGACCGTAGCGGTGGCGAAATCCTCCAGGCCGAGATGCCAGATGAACGTTGCCGATACCGTCAGTGTCAGGAAGAATTCGACCGCATTGACCGTTCCTACCACTCGGCGTGGCTCCAGCCCCTGCACCAGCAGGTTGGACGTGACGATCGGGCCCCAGCCGCCGCCGCCAGCCGCATCGAGGAAGCCGCCGACGAGGCCGAGCGGCTCCACCACCTTGGGCTTGCCGCGCGGCGCAGAGAACAGCAGCCCGCGGACGAGCAGGTAGATGCCGACAAAGATCAGATAGCCCAGCACAAAGGGCTTCACCGTTTCACCGTCCAGATTGGTCAGTAGATACGCGCCGCTTACCCCGCCAATGATGCCGGGCACGAGCAGCCGGAAGAACAGCCGCTTGTCCACGTTGCCGTGCAGCACATGGCTGATGCCGGAAATGGCAGTGGTGAAGGTTTCGACGATGTGGATGTTGGCTGAAGCGCGTGCGGGCGACAGGCCGATCACCGCGACCAGCAACGTGTTGCAAATCAGCCCGAACGCCATGCCGAGCGCCCCGTCGACGATCTGGGCGCCAAAGCCGACGAGGATGAACGGCAGCAGCGCTTCCAAGGTCAGCGACGAAAAATCCACACTCATCCCCTAGTGACTGACGCGAATGCCATGCCGCACGAGAGCAAATCCCACAAGATTGCTATGCTTTCGCCGGCCATGTTCATTCTTTGCGGTGCTGGAAATCGTGCGCACGACATCCTAGATCGCGCGTTCGAAAGGGGACGCGTGATGGGGCGTTTGGCGGTTTATCTCGATTCGATCCGCGCGCGTGATCCAGCACCGCATTCGCGGCTGGAGATCCTGACCTATCCTGGCGTGTGGGCGCTCGGCTGGCACCGGATTGCACACCGCCTGTATCGTGCGCGGCTGTTCTTCCTGGCGCGCGCGGTCAATCATCTCTCCCGCTTCCTGACGGCGATCGACATCCATCCGGGTGCAAAGATCGGGCGCAACTTCTTCATCGACCACGGGTTCGTGGTGATCGGCGAGACCGCGGAGATCGGCGACAACGTCACCATCTATCAGTGCGTGACGCTGGGCGGGACCAGCCCCGACAATGGCATAGCGGGCAAGCGGCACCCAACGATCAGTGACGGGGCGATCATCGGATCGGGCGCGCAGGTGCTGGGCCCAATTACCGTCGGGCGCCGGGCGCGGGTGGGCGCCAATGCGGTGGTCACGCGCGACGTTCCCGAGGGCGCGGTGATGGTCGGTATTCCCGCGCGGCCGACGGTGGTGGAGGGTGGTCAGGCGCCTGAGCGCAAGTTCATGGCCTATGGCACGCCGTGCAGCGAGATGTTCGATCCGGCGACGCAGAAGGTGGAAATCCTGCGTTGCGAACTGGAGGCGATGAAGAAGCGGCTCGACGCCCTGGTGGATGAGCAGGGCGAGGGGCGGGAGCGTAACCGCGCCTGATGGGGGTCGTCACACCCTTTCCGCTGAAGGGCAAACCGAGTCAGATCGGCTTCGACCGGGGCGAGCTGAACCGTATTCTCGATCTGTACGGGCGCATGGTGGCGGCCGGGCATTGGCGCGATTATGCGATCAGCCTGGGACGCGACGCTGCCGAGTTCGCGGCGTTCCGGCGGACGGCCGAGCGGCCGGAGTTCCGGATCGAAAAGCGGCCCTCGTTGCGCAACCGGCAGGGCATGTGGGCGCTGTACGGCGAGGCAGGCCAGATCGTGAAGCGCGGGCACGAACTGGGCCCGGTGCTGGCACCTGTCGAGCGACGTCTGATGAAGCTGGTCGACGGCTGAGCGGCTACGCTGCGGTGACCGCCACCGCTTCCAATTGCCGGTGACAAGCAAGTCAAACACCGGCGCGCGCTGGTGACACGCGCCGGTGGTTGAGGATCAGCCGCCCTGCAGCTTCTTGCCGATCATCATCGACTGGCCGGCGCCCGAATCAGGCACGATCTCACCGGTACGATCGGTGATTTCCGCCCAATGCTTGGCGATGCCTTCCGGTGACAGCTCGTCGCCGCTCAGCGCAACGCCGGGCGTCAGCGTGACATAGGCAGCCTGGAACACGCCAGCGCCGGCGCCGACGATCTGGTTGGTCGGTGCATCCTCGCTGACGAGATACAGCGCGGCGGGGACGACCTTGTCGGGCGAGAAGGCCTGGAACAGCTGCTCGGGAAACAGATCCTCGGTCATACGGGTGCCTGCCACGGGAGCCAGCGTGTTGACCTTGATGTTGTTCTTCGCGCCTTCGAGGTAGAGCGACTTGGTGAAGCCGGCGAGACCAAGCTTCGCCGCGCCGTAGTTGGTCTGACCGAAGTTGCCGTAGAGGCCGGTCGACGACGCGGTCATCAGGATGCGGCCATAATTCTGCTCGCGCATCGTCTCCCACACTGCCTTGGTGGCATAAGCCGAACCGAGCAGGTGAACCTGGACGACGAAGGCGAAGTCGGCCGGCTCCATCTTCGCGAACGACTTGTCGCGCAGTACGCCGGCGTTGTTGATCAGGACGTGGACACCGCCCCAGGCTTCCTTGGCCTTGGCCACCATCTCGACCATCTGATCATATTCGGTGACGCTGGCGCCGTTCGCCATCGCCTCGCCGCCAGCCGCCTTGATCTCCTCGACCACCTTGTGGGCGGCGTCGGACGCGCCAGAGCCGGTGCGATCGCCGCCGAGGTCGTTGACCACGACCTTTGCGCCGCGCCGCGCGAGCTCGAGCGCATATTCACGGCCAAGACCGCCGCCGGCGCCGGTGACGATGGCTACCTTGTCATCGAAACGAATGGACATGGAAAAGGCGCTCCCTCACTTGGATAGAAGCGCCCTCCCATACTCGACATTCAAACGGGTGCAACTGCCCGTCGGGTAGACCATCCGCTCAGACGATCACTTGCCGCCGCGCTGCATGCAATTGTTGAACTGTCCCTTCTTGCATGGCGGATAGCTCGGCAGCGGCGGGGGCGGCGGGAAGGCGACCGACGGTGGCGGCGCAGGCTGGAACACGACCTTTGAGCCCGGCTCCGGCGTGCCCTTCAGCGGAGAGCCGGCGGGCTCATAGCCGCCCGGAGTCTCGACGATGCGCATGCCGTCGGGATCGGTGCTGGTTTGAACCTGGCCGCCGGACTGGGTGGTCGGTGCCTGATCCGCCATCGCCGACTGATCCTGTGCAATCGCAGGAGCGGCGAGAGTGGCGGCAGCGGCGAAAAGGAAGGACTTCATGAGGAAATCTCCTGTGAAAACGCTCGATTGCGCACAAACGCAGCCCATCCAACGCGCTGGGTGACGGATGTATCCTTTGTTTCGGTGGCGATTCGACGCTCCAGCCCTAAGGAAAGTCCCTAGTCGGCGGCTCTAATCGGCCTGTTTTCGCCGACTAATGGCCTGCATCCAGCGCATAACCGGCCGACCGCACGGTTCGGATGATATCAGGTCGGCCACCTTCGTTGATTGCCTTGCGCAGCCTCCGAATGTGAACATCGACGGTGCGGCTCTCGATATCGCTGTCATGCCCCCAGACGCTGTCGAGTAGCCGTTCACGCGAGAAGACGTGGCCGGGATGTTCCAGGAAGTGCTTCAGCAGCCGGAATTCGGTGGGACCAAGGGGAATAACCTCCCCGCTGCGGCGTACCTTGTGGCCGACGGTGTCCATCTCGAGGTCCGCATAGGTAAGGGCCTCGCCTGCAAGTGCAGGGCGGACGCGACGGAGCACGGCCGAAACGCGCGCCACCAGCTCGCGCGGGCTGAACGGTTTGGTGACATAATCGTCCGCGCCGGTTTCGAGCCCGCGAATGCGATCCTCCTCCTCGCCGCGTGCGGTGAGCATGATGATCGGAACGTTGGCGGTTTCGGCATTGCGGCGCAGCCGGCGGCACACCTCGATGCCGGATAGACCCTCCACCATCCAGTCGAGGAGAACGATGTCTGGCACCTTCTCGCGTGCCAGGAGCAGCGCTTCTTCTCCGTCGATGGTGTGGACGACGTCAAAATCCTCGCGCTTGAAATGCCAAACCAGCAATTCCGCGAGCGCGGCGTCGTCCTCGACCAAGAGCATGCGTGCGCGTGGCATCATTCCCCCTTTTCGCGATCTGCCATCTGGGTGCCAGTGGCGGCGAAATACACCATTTCTGCGACGTTGGTGGCATGGTCGCCGACCCGTTCCAGGTTCTTGGCGACGAACAGGAGGTGCGCGACCTCGCTGATGGTCTTGGGGTTCTCGACCATGTGAGTGACAAGGGTGCGGAAGATCGCATCGTAGAAATCGTCCAGCGCCTTGTCGCGCTCACAGATCTCGACCGCCGCGGCGGCATCGCGCGCGGCGAAGGCGTCGAGCACGTCGTGCACCATTTCCGCTGCCATGCGCGCCATCGCCTGAATGACGGAAATGGGCTCGATCCGATGCTCGCCCTCGATCATCGGCACGCGCTTGGCGATGTTCTTGGCATAGTCGCCGATCCGCTCGACCACGGCCGCGATCTTCAGTGCGGCGACCACTTCGCGAAGGTCGTTGGCCATCGGCGCGCGCAGCGCGATGATGCGCACTGCCAGCCGCTCAACCTCCGCCTCGATCGCGTCGATCTGCTTGTCGTCCTTGCGGACGCGCTTGGCGAGTTCGAGATCGCCGCGCTGGAGCGCGCGCATCGCGCGATCGATCGCCTGTTCGGCAAGACCGCCCATCTGGCTGATCAGCCCGCGCAGCCGGCCGATATCCTCGTCGAACGCCTTTACCGTATGCTCTGGCATAGCCCCGTCCCTTAGCCGTAGCGGCCAGTGATATAATCGGTGGTGCGCTGTTCGCGCGGGTTGGTGAAGATGTTGTTGGTATCGCCATATTCCACCAGTTCACCAAGGTGGAAGAAGGCGGTTTTCTGGCTGACGCGCGCCGCCTGCTGCATGTTGTGCGTGACGATCACGATCGCGTACCGGCCGCGCAGATCGTGGATCAGTTCCTCGATCCGGGCGGTGGCGATCGGATCGAGCGCGCTGCACGGCTCGTCCATCAGGATCACCTCAGGATCGACGGCAATGGCGCGGGCGATGCACAGCCGTTGCTGCTGCCCGCCGGATAAAGCGGTGCCACTGTCCTGCAGGCGATCCTTGACCTCGTTCCACAGGCCGGTGCGGGTCAGCGACTGTTCGACGATCCGGTCGAGATCGGCCTTGCCGCTCGCTAGCCCGTGAATGCGCGGGCCATAAGCGACATTCTCGTAGATCGACTTCGGGAACGGATTGGGCTTCTGGAACACCATGCCGACACGGGCGCGCAGCTGAACGACGTCCATGTCCTTGGAATAAATGTCCTCCCCGTCCAGCCGGATGTCGCCTTCGACCCGTGCGTTCGGAACCGTGTCGTTCATGCGATTGAGCGTCCGCAGGAAGGTCGACTTGCCGCACCCCGACGGGCCGATGAAGGCAGTCACATCCTCCTGATCGATATCGATTGATACGTGACGGATTGCCTGTTTGTCACCGTAGAAGACGTTGACGTCACGGGCCGTGATCTTGTGGGTCACCAGCGGGTCTCGAAGCGGTTGCGAAGATAGATGGCCAGGCTGTTCATCGAGAGCAGCACGACCAACAGGACGATGATAGCGGCAGATGTCTTTTCCACGAAGCCGCGTGCGACTTCGTCGGACCAGAGGAAGATCTGAACCGGAAGCACGGTGGCGGGATCGGTCAGGCCCTGCGGCGGGGCGGCGATGAATGCGCGCATCCCGATCATCAGCAGCGGTGCCGTTTCGCCGAGCGCACGCGCCATGCCGATGATGGTGCCGGTCAGGATGCCGGGCAGCGCGAGCGGGAGGACGTGGTGAAAGACCACCTGTACCGGGCTGGCGCCGATGCCGAGCGCGGCGTCGCGGATCGACGGCGGCACCCCCTTGATCGCGTTCCGGCCCGCGATGACGATCACCGGCATGGTCATCAGCGCGAGGGTAAGCCCACCGACGATCGGCGCCGATCGCGGCAGTCCGAAGGTGCCCAGAAACACCGCCAGTCCAAGCAACCCGAAGATGATCGAGGGCACGGCGGCCAGATTGTTGATCGATACCTCGATAAGGTCGGTCCAACGGTTCTTGGGCGCATATTCCTCAAGGTACAGCGCGGAAAGAACACCAATGGGAAACGCGAGCGACAGCGTGACCAGCATTGTCAATAGGGAGCCCTTGAGCGCGCCCCAGATCCCCACGCGGGTCGGATCGGTCGCGTCGGCATTGACGAAGAAGTCCCAGTTGATCCCGCGCGACAAATGATCGCCGAGCGCAGTGACGGTCTTTCGGGCGGCGGGGGTGCCATCGCCCTTGAACGCCATGTCGATATCGCTGGCGACGGGCACTTCGACCACGGCGGTGCCGCGCAGCAGGGCAGGATTCGCCTTCACCGCATCGCGCACCCGCAACCAGGCGCCGTCGGACAGCAGCGCAGCGCCGCCCTCGCGCGGGAACGCCGCGGTCGCGGCCGCATCGACGACACTTTCCAGCCCGGCGCCGGCAAGGGCCAGATCGGCGCGATTGCCGCGCAGCTGATCCGGCTGCACCTGCAGGTCAGCGGCGGCGAAATTGATCGGCAACGCGAGACGCGTCTCGGTAAACCCGCCCAGCCCCTGCGCCAGCATGGTCACGATCAGGAAGGCCAGGAATCCAGCCGACATGATGATGGCGCCAAGGCCAAGCGCGCGAAAGCGACGTTCGGAGCGGTAGCGGCGGGCAATCCGGCGCCGCATGGCGTCGGTCCGCCAGTCGGTGGGCGCGCGATCAGTCATAAGCCTCGCGGTACCTCCGCACGATCATGAGGGCGAAAATGTTGAGCAGCAGCGTGACGACAAACAGCGTCAGGCCCAGCGCGAAGGCTGCCAGCGTCTTTGCGCTGTCGAATTCCGCTTCGCCGGTCAGCAGGTCGACGATCTGCTTGGTCACGGTGGTGGTGCTGGCGAACGGGTTGAGCGTGAGTTGCGCGACGCCAGAGGCGGCCATGACGACGATCATGGTCTCGCCGATCGCCCGGCTCACCGCCAGAAGCACGCCGCCCACGATTCCCGGCAGCGCGGCCGGCACCAGCACGCGGCTGATCGTTTCGGAGGGGGTTGCACCCAGCGCCAGACTGCCGTCGCGCATCGAACCGGGCACCGCGGCCAGCGAATCGTCGGCCATGGACGACACGAACGGGATGATCATGACGCCCATGACGAGCCCTGCGGCGAGCGCGCTTTCGCTGCTCGCCCAGGTGATGCCGATCGACACGGCAAAATCGCGCACCGCGGGCGCGACGGTCAGCGCGGCGAAATAGCCGTACACGACGGTGGGCACACCGGCGAGCACCTCGAGGACCGGCTTCATCCACCGCCGGGTCGCCGGGCGGGCATATTGCGTCAGGTAGATGGCGCTCATCAGGCCGAACGGGATCGCGACCAGCATCGCGATCACCGCGCCGATGAAGAAGGTGCCCCAGAACAACGGCACGGCGCCCAGGCTCGCGCCGGGGTCGCGCGGGTCGATAACCTGCGGCGACCAGTGGGTGCCGAACAGGAAGTCGGTGATCGGGACGATCGAGAAGAAGCGCGCGCTTTCGAACAACAGGCTGCCGACGATGCCGACGGTGGTCAGGATGGCGATCAGCGACGCCAGCAGGAGCAGCAGCATGACGATGCGCTCCACCTGCGTCCGGGCGGCAAAGCCCGGCCGTACCCGCGCAAAGGCATAGGCGAAGCCGGCAAAGGCGAGCACCGCCGCGAGGATCGTGCCGATCCAATTGTAGCGGCTTTGCGCGCTGGCGTAGGCTGGGGCGAGCACCTCCGCCAGATCGTGGAACGCGCCGAATGCCTCACCGCGCGACAGGTTGCGCGCTTCCGAGAGGATCGCCGCACGCTCGAAGCCTGCCGCCGGCAGAGCGGCCGCGGCGGGCGTCGCCAGCACCGCATCGGTGACCAGTGCCGGCGACACGAACCACCAGATGCCGAGGAAGACGAGCGCCGGCACCAGGGTCCAGAGCGCCACATAGGACGCGTGGTGGCCGGGCAGCGCACTGAAGCGCTGCGTGCCGCCCACGCGGAAGGCCGCGGCGCGGGCGCGCGCGACAAACCAGGCGATCAGGCCCAGTGCGACAATGACGAACAGCAATGCGCCAGCGCTCATTTCAGTGCGTCCGACGCCAGCGGGGTTTCGGTGCGAACCAGGTCGGCCGACTGCTGCTGGACCTCGGCAGGCGCAGCGATCAGGCCGCGACGCGCGAGCGGCCCGCCGGCACCCCAAAGGCCGGTATATTGCTGCACAAAGGCGCGGAGCCCGGGCACGGCGTCCATGTGCTGCTTCTTGACGTAGATGTAGAGCGGCCGGGCGCCGGGATAGCGGCCGTCGACGATGGTCTCGGTGGTCGGCGCAACGCCGCCGATCGGCACACCCACGACCGATCCTCCATTCTCTTCCAGATACGAATAGCCGAACACGCCGATCGCATTGGGATTGGCGGTCAGTTTCTGCACGATGAGATTATCGTTCTCGCCGGCGTCGATATAGGCGCCGTCCTCGCGCACGCGCTGGCAGCGTGCCTTGAACGCATCCTCATCCGTCTCCTTCAGCCGCCGCGCTTCGGGATCGGTGTCGAGGCAGCCCTGCGCCATGATGAGCTCCGCCAACGCATCGCGTGTGCCGCTGGTCGATGGCGGACCGTAAATCTGGATCGGAATGGCCGGCAACGCCGGATTGACGTCCCGCCAGGTGCGGTAGCGGTTGGGCTTGCCCCCCGGCGTAGCGGCGAGCGCCCGGTAAAGGTCCGCCGAGGTAAGCGCCATCTTGGGCCCGTTCTTCGCTTCGGCAAAGGCGACGCCGTCGATGCCGATCTGCACCTCAAGGATCTCCTTTGCGCCGTGGCGCAGGCAGTCCTCGAACTCGCTGCGCTTCATCCGGCGAGAGGCGTTGACGATGTCCGGGTAAGCGGCGCCGATCCCGGCGCAGAACAGGCGCATGCCGGCGCCAGTGCCGGTGGATTCGATCACCGGCGGGCGCGCATCTGGATTGTTGGCCAGATATTGCTCGGCCGCGATGGTCGTGAACGGATAGACAGTGGACGACCCCACCGCCTTGATCTGCGCGCGCGCGCCAGCACCACCGCTGGCCTGGTCATGGCAGGCGGAAGAGAGCGCAAGCAGCGCGACGATCACAGCGGCGCGAATCATTCAACATCCCGAGAGCGCCGCACGACGCGGCGTTCGCGCCTGTGTGACACGAGCATTACTGCTTGATGACAGCGGCTCCCGGCGCATCAATCGGTAGAGTAACGGAACCTGCCGCACGCAGCATGACCGTGACGCGGGTACCCTCGCCGACCTGGCTGGCGATATCGAGCCGGCCGCGATGGCGCTCCACGATATGCTTGACGATTGCCAGGCCCAGACCCGTCCCGCCGATCGAGCGGCTACGGCCCGGATCGACACGGTAGAAGCGTTCGGTAAGCCGCGGCAGGTGCTGGGGCGGGATGCCTTCCCCTTGGTCGGCGACGACCAGCCGAACCATGTCGTCGGCCCGGGTGATCGAGACGCGGATCGGCGTGCCGGGCCGACCATATTTCATCGCATTGCCGATCAGATTGTGCAGCAGTTGGGAAAGCTGCGCGGCATCGCCCTGCACCATGATCTCGCCCGGATCGCGTTCAAGGATGATGTCCTTGCCGCGGCCGTCATGCGCATCGGCAAGCTCCTGCTGCGTCCTGTCGACCAGGGCCGCGAGGTCGATCGAACTGGCGGGTGCACGGTACTTGTCGGCCTCGATCCGAGACAGGCTCATCAGATCGTCGACCAGCCTATCCATTCGCTGCGCCTCGTCGAAAACGATCTTGAGGAAGCGGGCGCGCGTTACCGGATCCTCGCCCGCGGTGTCGGCGAGCGTTTCGACATAGCCGAGGATCGAGGCGAGGGGAGTGCGCAGCTCATGGCTGGCATTGGCGACGAAATCCACCCGCATCCGCTCTGCGGCATGGCTGCCGCTGCGGTCGGAAAGATGGACGAGGCGGCGACCGTCGCTGAACGGGGCAAGGCGCATTTCCCAGCGCTGATCCGGCGCGCCGAGGCCCGCGAGCGACGCGACGGCGTCGGCGGCATCCTCGCCAAGCAGCCGTGCGGCGGCCGGATGGCGGATGCCGGTGCGCGCGTCCTCGCCGATAATATGCGCGCCCAGCAATGCGCGGGCCGCCTTGTTGGCGTGGGCGACCCGTGGCCCCTCCAGGATGAGGATCGGCTCGGCCAGCGCATCCAGCACCGGCTCGATTTCGCCAAACGGCGCGGGCGTGGTCGATCCGGCAGGATGTTCACCCGCATGCTGGCCGCCGCCCGTCATCGTCAGCACCGCGACAATGCCGCCGACGATGCTGACCGCCACAGCATCCAGTCCCGCACCGATGACGCCTAGAATGACGGCGGTGACAACGACGATGGCAAGCGCGGTCCAGCCGCGTGGAGAGATGATCTCGTCCATAGGTCCCTTGGCGGCGAATGACGCAGTTGCGGTCAGTTATGGACGCGAAAGAACGATTGTCCAGCACGCTGGTGAGCGCCGCGCGACGTACGAGGGTGCCGGCGGCGCGCGCCGGCAGTGTCCCGCTACGACACGCTGCCGCGGCGATGCTTGTGCCGGCATTAGGATTATGGAAGGGCTCGGTCGTGGATAGGTGCCCGTCATGAGCGATCAGGATCAACCCGAGCAGCCCGGGCGGCGACGCGCCCTGCGCCTGGGTGCCGTCGGCGCGGTGGCGATCGTGTCGATCCGCCCGGCAATGGCGCAAGCCTATGGTTCGGTGATGACGTGCGATATTCCCGTTCCCGATCCGGGCCGCGCGGGCAGCTTCATCGACAAGAATGGCAAGGTGGTACCGCCGGGCACCCCGGGCGCCTATGCGCCGCCCGGCCGACCGCTCAGGGGCGAGGACATTCGGCGCGCGCTGGCGTCTGGCGGCAACCTGCCGGGTGTCGATTACGAACGCAGCCGCGCCTATCTGAAATATGTCCAGAGCCTGCGGAGCGGAACGACGGGGTTCACCTGTTTTGCCTCGTTGCAGATGCCGCGGCGGTAGCCAGTGGACGCGACGCGCTATCGCGCGCCGCCGGCGGCCGACCTGATTGTCACGCCGCTGGACGACATCGTAGCGCTGTTTCACCGTACATCCGGCATGACGCACCTGGTGGCATCGCCAGTGCCTGAGGTGCTGGAGGTACTTGCCGGGCGCTGGATGGCGATTGCCGAGATTGAGGCCGCGTTCGACATCGTGGAAGGCGGTCGCGCGGAACTGATCGCGCTCCTTGATGAGCTTGCGGTCACCGGCTTGATCGAGCGCGCATGACCAGCGAATTCCGCGTTCAGGTTGGACCGGTCAGCTTTCGGATTGGATCGGCATGGCGGCGGCCGCTTGATCAGATGCGTACGCTGTACCGCGACTATCCGACCGACGTGTCGGTGCCTGATTTTACCGTTCGTCTTGAGCCATCGCGGCCCTGGCGCCGGTTCCTTCGCCCCGCCGTGCGCATCGCCGGCGACTTCGTCATTCCGGATGCCGCCCCGCTCCCCTTGCCGCAGGGGTTGCTGGCGGCGGAGATGGCGATGAACCTGCAATTGGCGCTGGGGCTGCGCCGCTTCCTCCTGCTCCACGCCGCTGCGGTGGAGCGCGACGGACGGGCAGTGGTCATGACCGGCGAGTCAGGAGCCGGCAAGTCGACCCTCGCGGCGCTGCTGCAGGCGCGCGGATGGCGGCTGATGGCCGATGAGTTCGTCCTCGTCGATCCGGATACCGGGGCGATATGGCCATTCCCGCGGCCGGTGAGCGTGAAGAATGCTGCAATCCCGGTCGTGAAGGCGGCGCTACCGGATGGCCGCTGGGGACCGGCGATGACGGACACGCCCAAGGGCACGATCCAGCATCTCGTTCCCGAGGGCGCGGCACTGGCGATGGCGAACGTTCCCGCGACGCCGGCGCTGTTGCTGTTTCCCCGCTTTGGCCACGTGGCTGATCAGCGGCCCGTCGGGGCAGGGGAAGCGTTCGTCAGGCTGACGCAGGCTTCGACCAATTATGTGGGCCTGGGCGAGCGCGGCTATCGCGCGCTAAGCGGACTGGTGAGGGGCGTTACTCGCGCGGCGATCGACTATCCCGATATTGAGACCGCAGCGTCGATGATCGAGGATCTCTGGTGAGCGCGGCGCGCGACCTGATCGCCGTCCTCGTGGATCCATCACGAGCGCCCGGCCTCGATGACCGAAGGTGGACGGCGCTATTGGCCGTGGCGCTGGCCGAGCAGATGATGGGAGCGCTGGCCTGCCGCGTCGGCGATCTGGCGCCGCCGCGCGTGGCGGCCATCCTGGCCGATGCCAGGGCGACCTCGCTGGAGGGGCGTCGGCAGGCGTTATGGGAAGCGGAAATGGCGCGCCGGGCGCTGGAAGGTGTTGTGGCGCCGCTGATCCTGCTGAAGGGCACGGCCTTCGCTGCCGCGGGCCTTGCGGCGGGAAGCGGGCGAGCGATCGGAGATCTCGACATACTCGTTCCCGCTGCCGCGCTTGCAGACGTGGAGGCGGCGCTGCTGGCGCATGGATGGGCGTGGGTGAAGCCCGATCCCTATGACGACAGCTACTACCGGCGGTGGATGCATGAACTGCCCCCCATGATCCATCGCGAGCGCGACCGGATGATCGACGTGCACCACACGATCCTGCCGTTGACGGCGCGGCTGCGACCGGATGCCGCGCGATTGCTGGAAGGAGCGCGGCCGCTGGGCAATGGTCTGGCAATGCTGTCGAACGAGGATGTCGTGCTGCACGCCGCCATTCACCTGTTGGCGGATGGCGATCTCGCCGGTGGACTGCGCAACCTGTGGGACATCGATCGTCTGTTGCGTGAGTTCGCCGATGACGATCCCGGCTATTGGGATCGGCTTACGGCCCGGGCGCGGGACCACGGCGTCTCCCCGGTCCTGGCGCGCGCACTTCGCCTGACGCATCGCCTGTTCGACACGCCCGTGCCGCTTGCATTTCGCCGGACGGAAGTGACCGACCGGCTGTACCTGCGACGATTGCTCGGTCGCGATGGCTGGGGTCGCGCCATCCACCCTGCCACCCGGCTGACGTTTTACGTCCGCTCCCACGCGCTGCGGATGCCGCCGCTGATGCTGGCGCGGCACTTGTGGATCAAGTGGCGGAAGAACGGAGCCGTCGGCTGATCGCGACCACGACAAGCACGCCGATGATGACCGCGGTGTCGGCCACCCAGTCCATGATGTCGCAGTCGCGGTGAAGCACGGGGATCGACTGAACCACTTCGATCATCGCGCCGAGAAAGGACAGCCGCTCGCCGATCCGCAGCAACGGTGTCTGTGGAAATGCGAGGACCGACAGGATCGTCAGCGTGCCGAACGCGAGCATGTGCTGATATTTGTCGCTATCGATCGGCACTTTCGGCGGGTGCGGCAGCAGCGCCATGGTCACCGCAAAGACGAGGGCGGCCAGAAGGATCAGCCGCCAGATCAATCGGGATGTTACCATTACCGCAGCCCGTTCAACGCGGGGACGAGCTCGTCGAAATGATCGATGATCGCGTTGGCGCCCAGTTCTTCCACCGGTTGCATCAGAAAGCCGAATCGGCAGGCGACCGCCGGAATGCCCGCCGCATGGGCCGCGGCGACATCGTAGATCGAATCCCCGACGAATGCTGCCGTTCCGCCGCCTGATCGCCGGATCATCTCGAGAATCGGATCGGCCGCCGGCTTTGACTTGCCTGGCCCCAGCGTGTCCCCGCCGATCACGCAGGTCAGCCGATCAAGCAGGCCGGCGTCGCGGAGTACCTCAAGCGCGAAACGCTCGAGTTTGTTGGTGACGACCGCGACCTGCACGCCCCTTCGTGCAAGTTCGTCCAGCGCCCGCAAAGCGCCGGGAAACGGTACGCTGTGAACGTAGATGTTGGCCTCGTAATACTCGAGCAAGACACGGTGCAGCTGATCAAGAAGGGGGTCGGCACCCCCGCCGGTCGCGGCCAGCCCCTGGGCGAGCATATGGCGTGCGCCACCCCCGATCATGGGCTTGATCGCGTCGACGCTGAGCGGCGGCCGGCCGTCCTGCGCCAGCGCGTGATTGACCGCCGCAGCCAGGTCACCGCTTGTGTCGATCAACGTGCCGTCGAGGTCGAAACCGACCGTGTCGAAGTGAAATCGTTCCATCGTCATGCGCGGTGACGGCTCGCTATGGAATTGGCAAGCCGACGATGGCACAGGCGCGCCATGACGAGCCGACCTCTCGCCGTAATCGTGCTTGCCGCTGGCAAGGGCACGCGGATGAAATCTGACACGCACAAGGTGCTCCATCCTCTCGCGGGGCGGCCGATGCTGCATCATCTGCTGGCTGCGGCGGAGGGGCTGGGCGCGGCAAAAACCGTCGTGGTCGTCGGCGCGGGGCGCGAACAGGTGGAGGCCGCGGTGGTGCCGCTGGGCGTGGCCGTCGCGCAGCAGCAGGAGCAGCTTGGCACTGGCCATGCGGTGCAGCAGGCCGAGCAGGCTTTGGCCGGGTTCGCCGGTGACGTTCTGATCCTCTACGGCGACGTCCCGCTTGTAACGGAAGCGACGATGCGCCGGATGATCGATCGCCTGCATGCCGAGGAAGCGCCGGCTGTCGTCGTCCTGGGCTTCCGCCCGTCCGATCCGGGTGCCTACGGGCGTGTGATCGCCGACGCCGAGGGTCGTATCGCGCGCATGGTGGAGTTCAAGGACGCCTCAGCGGAGGAACGCGCCGAGACACTCTGCAACTCAGGCTTGATGGCGGTTCGATCGGAGGACCTGTTCGATCTGCTGCGGCGCGTGGACAATGCCAATGCTGCTGGCGAATATTATCTGCCGGATATCGTGATGTTGGCGGGCGCCGACGGCCGCTCCTCTGCGGTCATCGAAACCGATGCCGAGGAAGTGACCGGCGTGAACAGCCGTGCTGAGCTCGCCGCACTCGAACTGGTCTGGCAGCAACGCCGGCGCAAGCAGGCGATGGACGATGGCGTCACCCTCATCGCGCCTGAGACCGTCTGGTTCAGCTACGACACGGTTGTTGGCCGAGACGTCATTGTAGAGCCCAATGTGGTGTTCGGCCCTGGCGTATCCGTGGCCGACAAGGTCGTGATCCACGCATTCAGCCATGTCGAAGGCGCGACGATCGGCGAGGGCGCATCGGTTGGCCCCTATGCACGGCTGCGGCCAGGCGCGGTGATGAAAAAGGGCGCACGCGTCGGCAACTTCGTGGAGATGAAGAAGGCGGTGCTGGGTGAGGGCGCCAAGGCGAACCATTTGACCTACCTCGGCGACGCGGAGGTCGGCGCGGGCGCGAACATCGGCGCCGGCACGATCACGTGCAATTACGATGGCTTCTTCAAGTACAAGACCCGGATCGGCGCAGGCGCCTTCATCGGCTCGAACTCGGCACTGGTAGCACCGGTGACAATCGGCGATGGCGCGATCGTGGCAGCGGGATCTACCGTTACAAGCGATGTGGAGGCCGATGCGCTGGCGCTCGTGCGACCGCCGCAGACCGAAAAGCCCGGTTGGGCAGCGAAGTTCAGGAACGTGATGCGTGCTCGGAAGGAATCTCGATAGATGTGTGGGATTGTTGGAATAATCGGCAAGGAGCCGGCCGCTGATCGTCTCCTGGATGGTTTGAAGCGGCTGGAATATCGTGGCTATGACTCCGCCGGCATCTGCACCGTGACTGATGGTTCGTTCGATCGCCGCCGCGCGCCGGGCAAGCTGCGCAACCTGGCGCAGCGGCTGGCCGAGGAGCCGTTGGGCGGCGAGAGCGGCGTTGCGCACACCCGCTGGGCGACGCACGGCGCACCGACCGAGGACAACGCACACCCCCATATCGTTGGCGATGTGGTTGTCGTGCACAACGGAATCATCGAGAACTTCAAGCCCTTACGCGACGAACTTATCGCGGAGGGACGCACCTTCCTCAGCCAGACTGACAGCGAGGTCGTCGCGCATCTCATCGCCCGTGAGGTCGAGAATGGCGCAGAGCCGCGTGCCGCGCTGGCGGCTGTCCTGCCGCGGCTCCATGGCGCCTTTGCGCTGGGCGTCATGGTCCGCACACACCCGGATCTGCTGCTCGGTGCCCGCCTCGGCGCACCGCTCACGGTCGGCTATGGGGATGGCGAGAACTTCCTGGGCTCGGACGCGCTTGCCCTTGCGCCGCTGACGCAGCGGATCGCCTATCTGGAAGAGGGTGACTGGGTTGCCATCACCCATGAGGAGGTCGAGGTGTACGACAGCGCCAACCAGCGCGTGTCACGCCCGATCGTCAACTCCGGCGCTTCCGGCCAGCTAATGGATAAGGGCAACCATCGCCACTTCATGCAGAAGGAGATTTACGAGCAGCCGGTCGTCGTGGCGCAGACGCTCCGCTCATATCTCCGCCCGTTGGAATCGCAGGTCTCGCTGCCGGACATCGAGTTCGACCTTTCGACGGTCGAGCGCGTCGTCATCGTTGCGTGCGGCACGGCCAGCTATGTCGGCATGATCGGCAAATATTGGATCGAGGGGCTGGCCCGCATTCCGGTCGAGGTCGATGTGGCGAGCGAATATCGCTACCGTGATCCCGTCCTGCTGCCCAACACGCTCGGTCTGGTGATTTCGCAGTCGGGCGAGACCGCGGACACGCTTGCTGCTCTGCGCCACATGAAGGCAGGCGGCGTCACGACCGGCGGTATTATCAACGTGCCGACCAGTTCGATGGCGCGTGAGGTCGATCTGTTGCTGCCGACGCATGCGGGGCCGGAGATCGGTGTCGCCTCCACCAAGGCATTCACCTGTCAGCTCGCGGTCATGGCCGCACTTGCCACGAACCTCGCGCGCGCCCGTGGCCTGCTGGCGAACGAGGCGGAGATCGTCAAGCAGCTGCAGCACGTGCCCGAGGCCATGAGCATGGCGCTCGCGCACGATGCCGAGATCGAGGCGATGGCGCCGAAGATCGCAGCTGCGCGCGACGTGTTGTACCTGGGCCGCGGACCGGAATATCCGCTGGCACTGGAGGGCGCGCTAAAGCTAAAGGAAATCAGCTACATCCATGCGGAAGGTTACGCATCGGGTGAGATGAAGCACGGTCCGATCGCCTTGATCGACGAGGCGGTGCCGCTGGTCGTCATCGCGCCGTCCGGTCCGTTGTTCGACAAGACCGTCAGCAACATGCAGGAGGCGCAGGCACGCGGCGCTCAGGTTGTGCTGATCTCTGATGCCGATGGTATCGCACAGGCGGGCGAGAACACGATCGCGACGATCGAAATGCCCAAGGTGCATCCGCTGATCGCACCATTGGTCTATGCGGTGCCGGTCCAGTTGCTGGCGTATCATGTCGCGGTCGCAAAGGGCACGGACGTGGACCAGCCGCGTAATCTTGCCAAATCGGTGACCGTGGAATGATCGTAGCCCCTCCTGCCGCCGAAAATGGCGGGAGGGGCAACACGGCGCAGCCTTAATCGAAACCACGACTGAGGAAGCGGTCGGCCAAGGCGCAGTGCATCGCGACGCCCCTGGCCATGACCTGCTCCTCGATCGTCATCTTCACATTGTGCAGCGGCGGATTGGTGCGCGGGTCGCTGCCCTCCGGCGCGACGCCCATGAACGCCATGGCGCCGGGCACTTCGCGCAGGACGTAGGAGAAATCCTCCCCGCCCATCATCGGTGCCGGCATGGTCGTCCAGCCGCGTTCCCCGGAGATGTCCTGTGACAGTTCACGGATCATCGCCGTGGCGCGCGGGTCGCAGAAGGTGACCGGATAGCCTTCCTCGATCCTGGTATCCGCCTCGCAGCCATGCGCCGCAGCGATGTTCCCGGCGATCTGATGGAAGGCGGCACGTGCCTTCTCCCGGGTCGCATCCGACAGGGTGCGCAGCGTTCCCATGAGCTTCACTTCATCGGGAATGATGTTGTGGCTGCTGCCGGCGTGGATCTGCGTGATGGTCAGGACGGCGGGATCAGACACCGGGATACGGCGCGCGACAAAGCTCTGCAGCGCGGTGACGATCTCACAAGCGACCGGGATCGGATCGATGCAATCGTGCGGCATGGCGGCGTGACCGCCCTTGCCACGGATCGTCGCGATCAGCGTGTCGGTGGAGGCGAGAAGCGGGCCTTCGCGTCCGACGAACACACCGGCGGGCGCGTTGGGGAAGATGTGGAGCGCGAAGGCCGCGTCGGCGCGCGCGACGTTGAGCAGCCCGTCATCGATCATCCAGCGGGCGCCATGGTGGCCCTCCTCGCCGGGCTGGAACATGAAGACCACCGTTCCGGGCAACTCTTCCTTGCGCGCGCACAAGGCGCGCGCGGCGCCGGCGAG
The DNA here is from genome assembly GCF_045369765.1 of Sphingomonas olei. Lineage (NCBI taxonomy): Bacteria > Pseudomonadati > Pseudomonadota > Alphaproteobacteria > Sphingomonadales > Sphingomonadaceae > Sphingomonas > Sphingomonas olei. Next base: position 30,276 of record NZ_JBIQEU010000016.1, on the reverse strand, counting down.
CATGGCGGAATGGGCGTCGTGGCCGCAGGCGTGCATCGCGCCCGGGATGGTGGAGGCGAAGGGCAGGCCGGTGTCTTCGGACAGGGGCAGCGCATCCATGTCGCCGCGCAACAGCACGGTGCGGGTGTTGTCGCCCGCGCCGCTACGGCCGCCGCGAAGGATGGCGATGAAGCCTGTGGTGGAGGTGCTGTCGTGAATTTCGAGCGGCAGGCCGGCAAGCGCCGCCTTCAGCTTTGAGGTCGTCTTGGGGCAGTGGAGGCCGATCTCTGGCTCGGCATGAATGGCGCGTCGCAGGGCGATCGTGTCGTCGAGCTGCGCCACGCCGGCGGCCTGCCAATCGTTGCGGGTGAGGGGAGCGTTCATGGGCGATCCTTTCCTTGCTTCGTACCTAGAACGGATCGCCGCCGGCGCAAATCGGCCATTGCGCCGGCGGTCGTGGCCAGATGAGTGCGCGCGCGGCTACCAGGCGACTGCAATCTTCCCGAAATGACTGGCGGATTCGAGGTGACGGAACGCGTCGCCCAGATCCTCGAGCGCGAATGTCCGATCAATGACGGGTCGGATACCGGTCGCCTCGAGGGCGCGGACGAAGTCCTCCTGCTCCTGGCGGCTGCCGACGATCAATCCCTGCAGCTTGGCCTGCTTGGCCATGAGGAACGCGGTCGGCACGTCGCCCCCGACCCCGGTGAGGACGCCGATCAGCGCGATATGGCCACCGATCCGCACCGCCTCGATCGACTGGGCGAGCGTTCCCGGGCCGCCGACCTCGACCACGATGTCGGCGCCGCGGCCGCCGGTCAGATCCAGGACCTTGCGGCCCCATTTGGGCTCCTGACGATAATTGATCACATGATTGGCGCCGAGTTCCTTCGCGCGCGCCAGCTTCTCGTCCGAGGAGGAGGTGACGATCACCTCGGCGCCCATCGCATGGGCGAGTTGCAGCGCGTAGATCGACACGCCGCCGGTCCCGAGCAGCAGCACGGTGTCGCCAGCGCGCAGGCCGGCGTCGACGACGAGCGCGCGCCAGGCGGTGAGGCCAGCGGTGGTGATCGTCGCCGCTTCCTTATGGCTCCAGCCGCGCGGTGCCCGGGTAAAGGCGGTGGACGGCAGTACGACGGCATCGCGGGCAAAGCCGTCGATGCCGTCGCCGGGTACGCGGCGGAAATCGCTCGCCTGCGCAGGTCCGGCCTGCCAGTCCGGGAAGAAGACCGAGACGACGTGATCGCCGGGGCTGAACTCGGTCACGCCTTCGCCGACCGCCTCCACCACCCCGGCGCCGTCCGCCAGGGGGATACGGCCATCGGCAGCCGGAGACTTGCCCGAACACACCAGATAATCGTGGAAGTTCAGCGAGCTGGCATGAAGCGCGACGCGAACCTCTCCGGGGCCGGGCTGGCCCGGATCCGATGCATCGGCGAGGTTCAGGCGATCGAGGCCGCCGGGCGCCGACAGTGTCATCGCCCTCATTGCGGGTTGCTCGCCTGGGCCGGCGTGCGCCGCGCGGTGGTGACCGGCACGGTCGGTTCGAGCATCTGGCCCTTCATAATTCCCTCTCCCTTGGTTGGCGACGTGGGCATGTCCATGATGCGATGGACAACATCCATGCCCTGCACGACGCGGCCGAAGACCGCATAGCCGGGGTTCGTTCCGTCGGCGTCCATCGCCGGCGTGTTGCCGACGATGATGAAAAAATCGCCGCGTGCGGTGCCGGGTTCGGCCATCGCCATGGAGATGGCGCCATCGACATGGCTGAGCCCGGTCTTGCTGGTCGGCTCATGCGCGATCGGCGGCAGCGTGCGCTTCGGATCGTTTTGCGTGCCGAACTGGATGAAGCCGTAGCGCTGTTCCGCCTGCACCTTTACGGTGCGGTAGAAAACCGTCCCGTCGAGCCGCTTTCCATCGACATATTTGAGGAAGTTGGCGGCAGTGACCGGAGCCTTCTCCGTTTCGATTTCCAGCACGATCGGGCCAGCGGCGGTCGACAGCGTGACGATCGTGGTCGCTGCCTTTGCCGGAGCAGGGGGCGTAGCGCTGGTGGTGGCCGGCGCAGCCGCAGGAACATCCTGCGCGGCGACGCCGGTGGGAAGGAGGAGCGCGGCGGCGAGGGCGATCATCCGCATCAGCCGACCTTCGCCACCAGCAGCGGCATGTTGTCCGCCTGACTGCCGGACAATTGGATCGTGTAGCGACCGGGCTTCAACGTATAGTCCACCATCTTGCGAATTCCCGTGCATTTGGGGCCATGACCATGCGCGCTGGAGGAGAGCGCACGCCCCTTGTCGACCAGATCGACCCATGCGCGTCCACCCAGTGCCACGCGGTAATTGCCTGCTTCCTGCACGGTCAGCGTCAGTGTTCCGGCATGGCCGCCGTTTTCCTTCGGCACGGGCGCCAGTGTGACGAGATTCGCCGGATGAAGCGCGACCAGCAGCGCCTGGCCGGGCGTCACCGATGCGCCGCCGCCGGCCTTGATCCCTGCCGCGACGGGCGTCTGCTTCGACCAGGCGGCAAGCTCTGCCGGGATCGCGACCCGGACATTCGCGCAGGAAGGATCGTCAGGAGCCTCCTGCGCAACGGCGGGGGAGGCGGCCAGCAGGAGGCCGGCAACGGAAGCACGGATCACGCAAGGTTCCTTTCTTGCTCATTCGTATCGCCCTTCAACGTTCAAGGCGACAGATGGGAGCAAGGACACGGACCATTTGCCATGCCAAGAGCGCGGCCCGTCCCCTGCCGGGGGCAGGGGACGGTCGCTGACCCGCGCGCCCGGTCAGGCGCGGGTCGGGATCTTCTCGAACGGGACGTCCTTGTCGACGCGCACGTCGCCGGGCAGGCCAAGGACGCGCTCGGCGATGATGTTGCGCAGGATCTCGTCCGTCCCGCCCTCGATTCGGGTTGCCGGGCTGCGCATCAGCGTCGCCTGGAAGCGTGCCGCATGCGCCGCCTGTGCGGGATCCGTCAGCACGCCGGCCTCGCCCTGAAGGTCGATGGCGAAGGTCGCAATATCCTGGCTCGTCGCGCCGGCGACCAGCTTGCCGATCGAATTCTCCGGGCCTGGCTCCTGTCCCTTCGACAAGGCGGTCAGCGCGCGCATCGAGGTGTATTTCAGGCCGCTGGCCTTGGTGGCCCAATCGGCGAGGCGCGAGCGGATCGACGGATCATCGACCAGCCGGCCGCCGTCGCGACCCGGCGCGCGGACGGCATAATCGAGCAGCGTCTCGAAGCCGGTCGACATGCCCGAGCCGATCGACAGCCGCTCGTTCATCAGCGTGGTCAGTGACACCGTCCAGCCCTGACCCACGCCGCCCAGCCGCTGGCTGTCGGGAACGCGCAGGTCGGTGAAGAACACCTCGTTGAAGCCCGACTGGCCGTGCGCCTGAAGAATCGGGCGGACTTCGATGCCGGGCGAGCGCATGTCGACCCAGAACATCGTCAGCCCCTTGTGCTTGGCGACGCTGGGATCGGTGCGGGTCAGCAGGATGCCATATTGCGAGATATGCGCGCCGGAGGTCCAGATCTTGGACCCGTTGATGACCCATTCGTCACCATCCTTGACCGCGCGGGTGCGAAGGCCCGCGAGGTCCGAGCCGGCCGACGGTTCGGAGAACATCTGGCACCAGATGTCCTCACCCGCGGCGAGCGGCGGCAGCAGCGCCTGCTTGTCCTCCTCACGCCCCCACGCCATCACCGTCGGGCCGCACATGCCCTGACCGATGATGAAGGTGAAGGAGAGGGTGGCATAGACGCCTTCCTCCTGGTTCCAGATCACCCGCTGCATCGGCGTCGCGCCGCGCCCGCCATATTCCTTTGGCCAGTGAAGGCACGCCCAGCCGGCGTCATATTTCTTCTTCTGCCACGCCTTGCTCTCGGCCAGCATGTCGAAATCGGCGATGTCGCCGGCGGTGCCGTGCCCCGACCCCGAAAGGATCGGGTACAGGTGCTTGGGGGCATTGGCATCAATCCACGCGCGAGCCTCGGCGCGGAAGGCGGCTTCTTCGGGAGTGTCGTCGAAGTTCATGGCACGGGGCCTCCGGTCTTGTCCGTTACGTGGCTCAGGCGGCGATCGGCTGGTTGGCGGCAGCCAGGCGGCTGACGAGCTTCTCTTCCCAGTCGGGCTGGCTGCCGAGCGCGAGCGCGAGGTGGTTCGCGCGCCGGTAGTAGAGGTGGCAATCCATCTGCCACGTGAAGCCCATGCCGCCGTGCACCTGGATGTTGTTCTTCGCGCAATGGCGGAAGGCGTTGGTGGCCGAAACGCGCGCCGTCGCTGCCGCGCGCGGCAGTTCGGCCGCCCCAGTGGAAAGCGCCCAGGCACCGTAATAAGCGTTCGACCGGGCGAGCGTTGCGGAGACGTACATGTCGGCCAGCATGTGCTTGATGGCCTGGAAGCTGCCGATCTGGCGACCGAAGGCCATCCGCTCCAGCGCATAGTCGCGGCCCATTTCGAGCGCGCGGTCCGCGCCGCCGATCTGCTCGAACGCCACCAGCACCGCCGCGCGGTCGAGCAGGGTCTGATATTGCGACCAGCCCTCGCCCGGCTCGCCCAGCCGCTCGGCCGCTGCGCTGTTGAAGGTCAGTTCGGCTTGGGCACGCGTGGGATCGATCGTGTCGAGCGCGCGCCGTTCGACCGCCTTCTGCGCGAGATCGACGAGCACCAGGCTCAGCCGATCGCCCTCCTTGGCCAGCACCAGCGCCACGTCGGCAATCTCGCCGTCGAGCACCGGAGCCTTCTTGCCCGAGACGGTGCCGCCCGCGAAGGTCGTGCGAACCGAGGTCTCGCTCAATCGCTCACCCTCCGCGGCGGCGACGCAGCCGATCGCTGCGCCGGCCGCGATCCGGGGGAGCCATGACGCCTGCTGCTCGGCCGTGCCGAACGACTTGATCGCCTCTGCCACCAGATAGACCGAAGAGAGGATCGGGAGCGGCGCCAGCGCCCGGCCGAATTCCTCCGCCACGGCGCACAGCTCAAGATAGCCAAGGCCAAGGCCGCCATGCTCCTCCGGGATGGCGATGCCGAGGAACCCCATCTCGGCCACCCCGCGCCACAGGTCGCGATCGAAGCCGCCACCCTCCAGCGCCTTGCGCACGCGGTCCGGCGGGCATTCCGCCGTCAGGAAGCGCCGTGCTTCCTGACGGAATTCATTTTGTTGTTCGTTGAAATCGAACTGCATCGATCCCCTCCCTCTTATTCCTGTGGCAGCTGGTGCACATAGACTTCGTTGTGGGTGATCCTGTCGCCATCGAGCAGGACCATGTCGAACCCGCGCATCCGACCCGCCCCTTCAACATCGCAATACCAACGGCCGCAGAAGCCGCCCGGAATGGGCCAGGTCTCGTCCGGGGTGTAGGTCATCGCCGGGGTCGCAGCGAACAGGCCGGTCAGATAGGCGCGCAGCGCGTCGTGCCCGGTGATCCCGCCCGCTGTCTGCGGATCGAAATAGCGGCAATCCTCGGCGTAGAAGCCGAGCAGCGCCTCGACGTCCTTGGCGGTCCAGGCGGCCAGCCAATCGGCATTGTAGCGCGCGATATCCATCGATCAGGCTCCCACCACGCGCGCGACATGCGCCGGCTCGAAAATCTCTGCCGGGACGGCTTCGGGACCGGCGAGCGTCGCGACGCCGTGGAGGCCGAGCATCGGATCGGCGGCGCTTGCCTCATAGTAACGATGCCGCCGCGCACGCGCGGCCTCGCCAAACTCCATGTCGAGCGTCGCCTGCATCTCCGCCGCGATGCGCAGCCGGCGCATCCGCTCCGCGCGTTCCTCTGCATAGGGTCGAAAATCGGGCGCTTCTTCCGGCGCCGTTTCCTTGAGGATGTCGCTGACGAGGCGAACGTCGCGGTAGGTGATCGACAGGCCGAGGCCCAGGATCGGATCGTTCCACCCGGCGGCGTCGCCGACCAGCACGGCGCCGGGCGCATAGGCGCGCTGCGCGGCGCTGCTGTTATTGTAATAGGCGAACAGCGGGCTGGCGGGGGTGCCGCCAGCGATCGCCTCATTATGCGGCGCCGATTTCATCCGGAACGCCTCGAGGAAGCGGGTTGGCCCGTCCTTTCCGGCAAACCGCTTGGTATCGGCGAGCGACCAGCCGCCATAGACGCGCATCCGCTCCTGGCCCTGCGGGAAGGCGAGGAAGCCGAAATCATCCTCCGTGCCGATCGCCTGGCGCGTATCGTCCCAGCCGGCGACGCCATCGACCAGCAGCCCGGCGAACCAATGGTGCGGCTTGTCCTGATGCAACGTCAGCCCGGCGGCGCGGCGCACCCCGGATTGCCGCCCCTCGGCCCCGACGATCAGCGGGGCACGCGCCGTATGCTCGGCGCCATCGAGGAGGTAGCTGACCGCGGGCGATGCGCCCAGCGTGATGGAGGTGATGGTGACGCCGCGATGCGCCGTCGCGCCCGATGCGGCGGCGGTGTCGAACAGCGTCTGACAATGGACGGGGTGGCGTAGGCATAAGGGGCCTGGCACGTCGGGCGCGAACATGCCGAGCGGCATCGCCGCTGCCTCCGCCGCAGCGGGATCGCGCGTCTCGTCATAAGTGACGTGGCTGGTCAGGTGATGGCCGCCCGCGGCGACCAGCGTATCATACAGGCCGAGCCGTTTGGTTTCGGTCACGCCCCAGGGCGCGATCCATTCGCCGCGCACCTTGTCCTCATAGACCGTCGTTTTTTCCAGCAGCAGCACGGACCGGCCGGCGCGCGCCATGGTCGCCGCCAGCGCCGACCCGCCGATGCCGCCCCCGACGATGATGAGGTCGTATGTCATGCACGCTCTCCTGCCGTCGGCGGCCATCGTGGGCAGCGCGATCGGTATGGATTAAGTCGATCGACCTAATCGCCTGACAGGTACGAGCGGCGCGGCGGGCAAGTCAATGGGCCGGGCACGCAAAACGACGATCGGGTCCGGGCGGCTGTCGATACGATTGCGATCGTGCCTTAGGGCGGGGGCGACCGTGTCAGAGAACGAAGTAAAGCAGGACCACCAGACAGAGGCCGATGGCCGCCAGGAAAATCAGAGCGTCAGTGCCGGTGATTTTCGACATGGCTGGCCCTTCCTTCGTCGCCGTCACGGATGCGGCGCAGGAGTCATCACCCCTCCCGCAGCAACATGCATTGCGCAATTGCCCGTAGCGGGGCGGGGAGTGGTGGTGTTGGGGATTGGTGAACCAAACATCCGGCCGGTCCGCGCCCGATCGGGGGGGGGCTGCCATCTCAGCCGGACATGCCACTCCACCGAAGCGTTGCGCCCTAAGGCATTGAAACTATTCGGAGGAGGGTGGTGGACGCACTTGGGCTCGAACCAAGGACCCGCTGATTAAGAGTCAGCTGCTCTACCAACTGAGCTATGCGTCCGTTCCGGTGTAGGCTGGTGCCTCGCCGCCGGGAGGCGCGTCATTAGCATTGCTCCGGCGGGACGCAACCACTTTTTTCGAGTTTCACCAATTTTGTTCGCCGCGATTGCTGCGGTCGATCGACATGAGGATGCCAAGGCACAGGAACACGGTCATCTGCGCCGATCCGCCGAAGCTGACGAGCGGCAGCGGGATGCCGACCACTGGGGCGAGGCCCATCACCATCGCCAGGTTGATCGCGACGTAGAAGAAGATCGTCGTCGCGAGGCCCGCGGCGGTGAGCTTGGCGAAGCGGGTGCGGGCGCGCAGGCCGACATTGATGCCCCAGCGGATCACCATCAGATAGGCGACGATGATGAACAGGCCGCCGAGCAGGCCCCATTCCTCCGCCATGGTCGCGAAGACAAAGTCGGTGTGCCCCTCCGGCAGGTAATCGAGGTGGCTCTGCGTGCCGTTGAGGAAGCCCTTGCCGGTGATGCCGCCAGAGCCGATCGCGATCTTCGACTGGCTGATGTGATAGCCGGTGCCGAGCGGATCGCTTTCGGGATCAAGGAAGATGAGCACGCGATTGCGCTGATAGTCGTGGAGCAGATAAGTCACCGCGAGCGGCGCGGCGACGGCGAGGCCGAGCGCGCCGCCGACGAACAGGCGCAACGGGACGCCGGCGAGGAACATCACCGTCAGGCCGCCGCCAGTGATCATGAGCGCCGTCCCGAGATCGGGCTGAAGCATGACCAGGCCGGCCGGCAGCCCAATGAGGATTGCCGCCGGCCAGATCGCGCCGAAGCGCCGCGTCTCGTTGGGCGGCAGCAACTCGTAGAAGCGCGCGCAGGCGAGCACGATCGCCGGCTTCATCAGCTCCGACGGCTGCAACCTGATGAAGCCGAAATCCAGCCAGCGCTGACTGCCGCCGCGCACCGCACCGAGCAGTTCAACCGCAAACAACAGAATGACGATCAGGACATAGCCGGGCAGCGCGCCACGTCGCCACACGTCCTCCGGCACGCGGGAGATCACGATCGACCCGCACAGGAAGATGACGAAGCGAATTCCCTGCGAGAGTGCCCAGGGACGCATGTTGCCGCTCGCGGCGGAGTAGAGGATGACGAGGCCGAACCCGCCAAGCGCGATCACCAGCAGCAGCATCCGCCACGGTAGCCGCGCCAGCGGCGCAGGCACGATCGACGGTCGGCTCATTGTGGATCCGATGGTTCGGTGGTGCCGACGCTCGCGGGACCTGCGCCATTGGCGATGTCGCTGACGGTCGCCTCCTGCGCCGCGTTCGAGGCGTCGGTCGCCTGGCGAACGGCCGGCGCGCGCGTCGGGGCGGGGGCATCGGTTTCGGTGGCGGCGCCCTGCGCCGGGGACGGCGCATTGGCGGCGGCGCGGTAGGCGGCTTCCTGCGCGGCCATGCGCGTCCGGATGTCGCCGCCCCATGTCGGTTCGACCTCGGCGAGCGCCTTCAGCGCACGCTCCTTGTCGAACAGATAGGTCATGATGTCCTTGCCGATCATTGGCGTGTCGAGGTTGCGGATGACGTGGCCGTTATGCTCGAGCACGATGGCCGCGGCGTAGCGCGGCTTGTCCGACGGCGCGAAGCAGATGAACAAGGCGTGGTCGCGCAACTTGAAGGGGAGCTGTGAATTGCGGAGCACGCCGGTGCGACGTTCGGCCATGGTGATACGACGTACCTGGGCGGTGCCGGTTTTCGCCGCCAGATCGATGCCAGGCAGGTACAAGCGGGAGGCGCCGCCCGTGCCGCCGCCATTGACCACCTTCCACATCGATTCGCGAACAATCTGAAGATGCTCTTCCTTGTACGGCAGCAAAGGGGCGTTGCCGTGCACGCGATCCATCAACAGGCTGGGCTGGACCTGCCGTCCCGACGCAATGCGCATCGCCATCACCGCAAGCTGGAGCGGATTGGACAGGACATAGCCCTGGCCGATCGATGCGTTCAGCGAGTCGGCGACGGTCCACTTCGTCTTGTACTTGCGCTCCTTCCACACGCTGTCGGGCACGGTGCCGTAGCGCTGCGTCGCGAAGGGCAAGTCGAATTTCTCGCCCATGCCGAGCGAGCGGGCGACCGGCGCCACCTTGTCGTAACCAAGGCGGCGGATCATCTCATAGAAATAGATATCGCAGCTCTGCGCGACGGCGCCGCGCAGGTCCATCGGGCCATGCCCACGCCGCTTGTGGCAGTGGAACACGCCGCTGCCGACCCGCATCGCTCCGCTGCAATACACCCGCTCGTCGGGGCTGATCCCTGCTTCCAGCAGCGCAAGGCCGTTCATCGGTTTCACCGTCGAACCCGGCGGATACAGCCCCTGCGTCACCTTGTTCATCAGCGGGACGTGATCGTCCGCCGACAGCATCTTCCACTCCATGTGGCTGATCCCGTCGGAGAAGCTGTTGGGATCATAGGCCGGCATGGAGACCATCGCGAGCATCTCGCCGGTGTGACAGTCGAACACCACCGCGGAGCCGGAGTTCGTGCCAAGCCGGCGCGCGGCATATTCCTGCAAGCCGGAATCGATCGTCAGCTTCTGCGTCTTGCCGGGCACGTCGGGACGGGTGGCAAGCTCCGCGACCAGCTTGCCGCGCGCCGTCACCTCGATCCGTTTTGCCCCGGGCATGCCGCGGAGCTCATTTTCCATCGTCTTTTCAAGGCCGTCCTTGCCGACCTTGAAACCCGGTGTCAGCAGCAGCGGGTCGCGCGTCTGCTTGTACTGCTCCGCCGTCGCGACACCGACATAGCCGGTAAGGTGCGCGACCGCGGCACCGGCGGGATAGTTGCGCGCGAACCCGCGCGTGGGCGCGACGCCGGGCAGTTCGGGCTGGCGCACCTGCACCGCTGCGAACCGCTCCCAGCTCACATTCTCGGCCACCTTGACCGGCTGGAAGCCGGCCGCCCGCTTCAGGTCGGCGCGCACGCGCAGCAGGTCGTCGTCGGTCAGCGCCAGGAGATCACGAAGCGCCGCCAGCGTGCGTTCCTCGTCAACGATCCGATCGGGGATCAGGTCGACGCGAAAGTCGGTGCGATTGTCCGCAATGGCGTGGCCATGGCGATCAACCAGCCAGCCGCGACGCGGCGGAATGAGGGTCATGTTGACCCGGTTGTTCTCGCTCAGCAGGTTATAGCGTTCGTTCTCGGCAATCGACAGCCAGCCCATGCGACCGGCCAGCACGCTGCCCACGCCGATCTGCATCGCGCCGAGCAGCCAAGCCCGGCGCGAAAACGTGTAGCCCTGCTGCGCCTCCGTGGCGATCCGCGGTGTCCGGTTCATTCGGCAACGCGACGGCGATCAACCCAGGCGACGGCGCGCGCGGCTAGGGGGAAAAGAAGAATCGACACGATGATCTGGACCACTAACACGCTATCAACCTGCGCGCCGAGGGGGGTGGCCAGAAAACGACCGGCAATCAGGCAGAAGGCGATACCCACGGCCGCGATCAGCCAATCCTGTGCGAAGGCGCGGAAGATGGTGCGCTGATCAAACAAATCGACCAGGAAAAAGGTCAGCGTCCACAGCAGCATCGCGCTGCCGAGCGGCTGGCCGCTGAGGCAATCGTCGAACAGGCCGAGCAGCGCCGGTGCCCAGCGGCGCAGCGCAAGCGGCGCGAGCAAGCGCCACGAAAGGAGCATGAGGAGGCCGAACGGCGGCAGCAGTGGCAGCGTTGCCACCACCGGGATGATCGTTACCAGGGAGCCGCCCATGACGGTCAGCCATGGCAGCGCACGCGCCGGCGACTGCTGCATCGGCGCCTGGAAGGGTTTGGGCGCAGTGCTCACTGCGCCGCCGCGCTCCCGACGGGCTGGCTGCCGGTTGCCTGGGGGTCGGCAGGGTCGGGCCGCGCCGGGGGCGGGGGCGGCAGGAACGGCGCGCTGACGATGGCGAAATCGAACGTATTGGCCTCGGCAAACGGCTTGGCGGGGGCGCTGTCGGCGCCCGGCTTCAGCACATGGGCGACCAGCACGCCGGGGGTGTAGAGGCCGCCGATGCCGGACGTGATGAAGCGGTCGCCTGGCTTCAGCCGCGCATTGGTGGTGCCGACCGAACGGATATCGAGCAGGCCATCGCCGCGCCCGGCGGCGAGGGCGGGCAGCCCGTCGCCGATGCGCTGCACGGGGATGACGCTTTCCGCGTCGATGGTGAGCAGCACGCGCGCTGAATTGGGTCCGGCCTCGACAATGCGGCCGATGAGCCCGTCGGGGCCGCGCACCGGCATGCCGGGCCGCACGCCCTGCCAGCGCCCGGCGTTCAGGATCCCGAAGCGCCGCGTGCTCGATGCACTGGAGCTGACGATCCGCGCCGTCGCCACGGTATCGGGCGTCGCCTCGCGCAGTTGGAGCAGCCCGCGCAGGCGGCGATTGTCGCGCACGATGATCCGCGCCTGGGTCAGCGCCTCCCTGGTGCGGGCGACTTCGGCGCGCAAAGCGGCATTTTCGTTATGGACGCGGAAATAGGTGGCGATCGTCTCCGGCACGGAGGCAATGCCGCGCACGACCGCGGCCCCCGCGGTGGAAGCCGGCGCGGTGACCTCGGTCGCGGCCGACCGCAGCGCGGCAAAGGCGGGCGGATTGAATTGCGACAGGACGAGCAACACCGCACCGACCAGCGCTCCCGCGACGGCCAGGATGTAGCTCATAAAGAGCGTATATTGCGCCCGTCGCGAGAAACCCGGGCGCCGGTCCCGCGGCGGCGCCATTCGCTATTCCTTCAGATCAGCCGCTTTGCAGCACGCCGCGATAGATCGGATCCTCGAGCGCGCGACCCGTGCCCAGCGCGACGCAGGTCAGCGGATCTTCCGCCACCGTCACCGGCAGGCCGGTCTCGTCGCGAAGCACCTCGTCCAGACCCTGCAGCAGCGCGCCACCGCCGGTGAGCACGATGCCCTGATCGACGATGTCCGCGGCGAGTTCGGGCGCGGTATTCTCAAGCGCCACGCGAACACCCTCGACGATCGTGGCGACCGGCTCGGACAACGCCTCGGCGATCTGGCCCTGGTTGATCTGGATTTCCTTGGGCACGCCGTTCACCAGGTCGCGACCCTTGATGTGGATCGTCATGCCGATGCCATCGACTGGCGGCTTGGCGATGCCGACTTCCTGCTTGATCCGCTCGGCGGTGGCTTCGCCGATCAGCAGATTGTGGTTGCGGCGTACGTAGCTGACAATCGCCTCGTCCATCTTGTCGCCGCCGACGCGCACCGACGTGGTGTAGGCGAGGCCGCGCAGCGACAGGACGGCGACTTCGGTCGTGCCGCCGCCGATATCGACGACCATGCTGCCGATCGGTTCGGTCACCGGCATGTCCGCGCCGATCGCGGCCGCCATCGGCTCCTCGATCAGCCACACCTGGCTCGCGCCGGCGTTCGACGCCGCGTCGCGGATCGCGCGGCGCTCAACCTTGGTCGAGCCCGACGGCACGCAGATCACGATCTCCGGCCAGCGCATGAACTTGCGCTGCCCATGGACCTTGTAAATGAAACTCTTGATCATCTGCTCGGCGACATCGATGTCGGCAATAACGCCATCGCGCAGCGGACGGATCGCCTCGATGTTGCCGGGCGTCTTGCCCATCATCAACTTGGCGTCTTCACCGACGGCCTTGACCTTCTTGATGCCGTTGATCGTCTCGACCGCCACAACGGACGGTTCATTGAGCACGATACCGCGGCCACGAAGATAGACCACGGTGTTCGCAGTCCCGAGATCGATCGCCATGTCATGGGACATGAACTTGAAGAAACGCGAGAAGGCCATGTTCAGCTTAATTCCGTCCCCGAGTCGCCGGAGCGAGGTACATCAATCATCCCGCCGCCGCGGCCGCAAGTCGCTTCTAGGGCTTTGATCGTGCTGTCACGGGGTCGCGGGATGGCGCCGATTGGGCTAGGGGGCTGATGGTGTCAATACGTCGCCTCCCTGAACATCTGATCAATCGCATCGCCGCCGGTGAAGTGGTGGAAAGACCGGCTAGTGCGTTGAAGGAACTGGTGGAGAACGCGCTTGACGCGGGCGCCGCCCGAGTCACCGTGCGATTGGCAGAGGGTGGCCTGTCGCGGATCGAGGTGGTCGACGACGGCTGCGGCATGACCGCGGCCGATATGGCGCTCGCGCTGGAACGCCATGCCACGTCCAAGCTTCCCACCGATGAGATCGATCAGGTCGCCACGATGGGGTTCCGCGGCGAGGCGCTGCCCTCGATCGCCAGCGTTGCGCGGCTGACGCTCGAAAGCCGGGTGCGCGGCGCCGATGGCTGGTCGCGCGTCATCGACAATGGCGCAGTGGTGGGGGACGGCCCCGCCGCGTTGCCGCCGGGCACACGGGTCATGGTGGAGGAATTGTTTGCGCGCGTGCCCGCCCGCCGCAAGTTCCTGCGCTCGGGCCGCAGCGAATATGCCGCCTGCCTGGACGTGGTGCGGCGTCTTGCGATGGCACGGCCGGACGTCGCCTTTCTTCTCGAACATGATGGCCGCCGCGTCCTTGCGGCGCTCCAGCCGGAGGATCGCCCCGCCCGCGTCGCGGCGCTCACCGACCGCGCGCTGAAGGAGAACAGCGTTGCGATCGACATGGAGCGCGAGGGGCTGGTGCTCGGCGGGGTCGCTGGCCTGCCGACCTTCCATCGCGGCGTTGCCGATCACCAATATCTGTTCGTCAACGGGCGCCCGGTGAAGGATCGGTTGCTCACCGGCGCGATCCGCGGCGCTTATGCCGAGATGATGCCGCGTGACCGGCACGCCGTGGTCGCCTTGTTCCTCGACGTTCCGCCCAGCGAAGTCGACGTCAACGTGCATCCGGCCAAGACGGAGGTTCGCTTCCGCGATCCGGCGATGGTGCGCGGCCTTATCGTGTCCGGCCTACGCCGCGCGCTCGACATGGCCGGACATCGCGTGGCGCATCGCGCGCCAGCCGACGCGATGGCGATGTTTCGTCCGGAGCCGAGTGGCGGCGGGGCGGAACCATCGGCCCTCTTTGGCGGGCAGGGGCAGGCGGCTGTCACTCCTGGCGGCGCGCCTTTCGCGGGCGGCAATGTGGTGCGTGACCAGCGGCCGACCTTCTTCGCGCCGCCGCCGCAAGCGCGTGCCGAGCCGGCGACGGCGCCGCTGCCGGACACCGGGGATCACCCGCTGGGCGTGGCGCGGGGGCAGGTCGCGAAAACCTATATCGTGGCGGAGGCGGCGGACGGGCTGGTGATCGTCGATCAGCACGCCGCGCACGAGCGGCTGGTGCTGGAACGGATGCGCGCCGCGCTGGCTGGGGGGCGCGTGGCGGCGCAGGCGCTGCTGATCCCCGAGGTGGTCGAACTGGACGAGCCGGCATGCGACCGGATGGAATCGCGCGCGCCGGAATTGAGCGAACTTGGCCTCGATGTGGAGCGTTTCGGCCCCCGTGCGATGCTGGTGCGGGCAACCCCGGCGCTGCTCGGCCGCGGTGATCCTGCCGGGCTGGTGCGCGACCTGGCCGATGAACTCGCCGCGTTCGACGAGGCGCTGTCGCTACGCGAGCGGCTCGATGCGGTGGCGGGCACCATGGCCTGCCACGGATCGGTGCGCGCCGGCCGGGTGCTATCGGTCGCCGAGATGAACGCGCTGCTGCGCGAGATGGAGGCGACGCCGCATTCGGGGCAGTGCAACCATGGCCGCCCCACCTGGGTGAAGCTGGCGCTGTCCGACGTCGAGAAGCTGTTCGGGCGCAAGTAGCGGCGGGATTACCCCGCCGCCTTCGCCAGCCCCTTCGACAGTTGCAGCGCGCCGTGCAGCCGCGCGGCCGGATCGGCCCAGTTGCGGGTGAGCGCCAGCTTCGAATCCGGACGCAGCTTCGCAATGCCGCCGAGCTTGTCGACATAGGCGAGCAGGCCGGGGACGTTGGGCGGTGTATCGTCGTGGAAGCTGACGAGCGCGCCCTTCGGCCCGACGTCCATCTTCGACACGCACGCCTTCTTGGCGTTCATCTTGATCTCGATGACCTTGATGAGATTGTCGGTCGCCTCAGGCAGCGGCCCGAAACGGTCGATCATCTCGGCGGCGAACGCCTCCAGCTCGCGCTTCTCGTCCAGCTCGTTGAGGCGGCGATAGAGCGCCATCCGCAGGTCGAGATCGGGGACATAGTCGTCCGGGATCAGGATCGGCGTGTCGACGGTGATCTGCGGCGAGAAATCGCGCGGGCGGCTGGCGAGGCCGCCGGCCTTGGCGTCCATGATCGCCTCTTCCAGCATCGACTGGTAGAGTTCGTAGCCGACCTCCTTGATGTGGCCGGACTGCTCGTCCCCGAGCAGATTGCCCGCGCCGCGAATGTCGAGATCGTGGCTGGCGAGCTGGAAGCCGGCACCCAGGCTGTCGAGATCGCTGAGCACCTTGAGGCGTTTCTCCGCGGAGTCGGTCATCATCCGTTCGGGCGGGGTGACCATATAGGCATAGGCGCGCGTCTTCGATCGGCCGACGCGGCCGCGCAGCTGGTAGAGCTGCGCCAGCCCGAAACGGTCGGCGCGGTTGACGATCATCGTGTTGGCGGACGGGATATCGATGCCGCTTTCGATGATGGTGGTGGAGACGAGCACCTCGAACTTCTTGTCGTAGAAGGCGCTCATCCGTTCCTCGACCTCGCTTGCCGCCATCTGGCCGTGGGCGATGACGTAGCGGATTTCGGGCACTTCCTTGCGCAGGAACTCCTCAATGTCGGGGAGGTCGGCGACGCGCGGCGTGACGAGGAAGCTCTGCCCGCCGCGATAATGTTCGCGCAGCAATGCCTCGCGCAGGACGACGGGGTCCCACGGCATGACATAGGTGCGCACCGCCAGGCGATCGACCGGCGGCGTCTGGATGACGGACAGCTCGCGCAGGCCCGACATCGCCATCTGCAGCGTGCGCGGGATTGGCGTCGCGGTGAGGGTAAGGATATGCACGTCGGCGCGCAATGTCTTGAGGCGTTCCTTGTGCGTGACGCCGAACCGTTGTTCCTCGTCGACGATGACAAGGCCGAGGCGCTTGAAGTCGACGTTCTTGGCAAGCAGCGCGTGGGTGCCGATGACCACGTCGATCGTGCCGTCGGCAAGCCCTTCCTTGACGCGCTTGGTCTCCGCCGCGGTGACGAGGCGGGAGAGGCGGCCGATGCGGATCGGGAAGCCTTCGAAGCGGGCCATGAAATTGTTGTAATGCTGGCGCGCGAGGAGCGTCGTCGGGCAGACGACCGCGACCTGCATGCCGGCCATGGCGGCGACGAAGGCGGCACGCAGCGCGACCTCCGTCTTGCCGAAGCCGACGTCGCCGACGATCAGCCGGTCCATCGGCTTGCCGGCGGAGAGATCGGCCAGCGTTTCCTCGATCGCGCGGTCCTGATCGTCGGTTTCCTGATAAGGGAAACGATCGACGAAGCTGGGGTAGCCGCTGCTGTCGGGCTCGGCGACCTCGCCCTGGCGAAGCGCGCGCAGGGCCGCTGTGGCGATCAGCTCACCCGCGATCTCGCGGATGCGCTCCTTCATCTTCGACTTGCGGCGCTGCCACGCCTCGCCGCCGAGCCGGTCGAGGCTGGCGCCTTCCTCGCCGGAGCCGTAGCGGCTGAGCACCTCGAGGTTCTCGACCGGGACGTAGAGCTTGTCGCCGCCGGCATATTCCAGCTGCACGCAATCGTGCGGCGCCTTGGCGACCGGGACCTGAGTCAGCCCGACGTAGCGGCCGATGCCGTGATCGGTGTGGACGACGAGATCGCCGGGCGAGAGCGTGGCGAGTTCGGCGAGGAAGGCGTCGGCGGACTTGCGGCGCTTGGCACGGCGCACGAGCCGGTCGCCGAGCATGTCCTGTTCGGTGAGGACGGCTACGTTGGGTGCGGTGAAGCCATGGTCGAGCGGTAGGACGATGAGCGCGGTCTGCGTCTCGCCGACGCCCTGCGCCTCCTGCCATGTGTCGACCGCCTTCGCGCCGGTGAGGCCATGGTCCTTGAGAAGATTGCCGAGCCGATCGCGTGCGCCGGTCGAGTAGCTCGCGAGGACGGGCGTGCGGCCTTCCTTGCGCAGCGCCTTCAGGTGATCGACCACCGCCTCATAGACGTTGGCATGGGCGGCGCGCTCGGGCGCGAAGTCGCGCGGGCCGTCGACGTCGAAGTCGACCACGGTGGCGGATTCGGGCTCGTGGAACGGCGTGGTAACGTGCGCGGTCGCGGTGGCGAGCGCTTCCTCCCATTCCTTGGGCGGCATGTAGAGCGTCTTGGCGGGAAGCGCGCGGTAGCTGCCGGGCTGCGCTGCCTCGGCGCGCTTGCGGTTCTCGTAATAATCGGCGACCGCCTCGAACCGCGCCTCGCCGGCGGCCTTCACGCCGCCGTCGCGGACGACCAGCGCGTCCTCGCCGATATGGTCGAACAGCGTCTCGAGCCGCTCCTCGAACAGCGGCAGCCAATGTTCCATGCCGGTCAGGCGGCGGCCTTCGCTGACCGCCTGGTAGAGCGGGTCACCCGTCGCGGTGGCGCCAAAGGTTTCGCGATAGCGGCTGCGGAAGCGCTTGATGCTTTCCTCGTCCAGCAGCGCCTCGGACGCGGGGAGGAGGGTGAAGCCGGGGATCTTGCCGGTGGTACGCTGGTCGGCGGGATCGAAGGTGCGCACGCTCTCGATCTCGTCACCGAAGAAGTCGAGCCGAAGCGCCTGCGTCTCGCCCGAGGGGAAGAGATCGACCAGGCCACCGCGCACGGCATATTCGCCCGCATCGTGGACGGTATCGGTGCGGACATAGCCGTTGGCGGAAAGCAGCGCGGCGAGCTTGTCGCGTGCGATCCGCTCACCCGGTTTCAGGTTCGCGACCAGCTGGCGGATGCGGAACGGGGTGAGCGTGCGCTGCGTGGCGGCGTTGACGGTGGTGAGGACAAGCTGCGGCGTCTTGGGGGTCGCCTGCAGCTTGTGCAGCGCGCCGATCCGCTCCGCCATGACGCGCAGGGAGGGCGAGGCCCGGTCATAGGGAAGGCAGTCCCACGCGGGATATTCGACGATCTCGATCTCCGGCGCGAAGAAGCGCGCGGTGCCGGCGATCGCGCGCATCGCCGCTTCGTCCGGCGCGATGAACACCGCCCGCGTCGTCGCCGCGCGGGCGAGATCGGCGAGCAGGCTGGGCAGGAAGCCGGTCGGCACGCCCGAGAGGGTGAGCGGCGTCTTGGCGGAGAGAATCGTCTTCAGATCGGGCAAAGGCGGGTCCGTTCGTATCGGGCGGCGACAGGCAGGGGTGGGGTCAGGCGCCGGGCTGGCTGCCCGGGGTAGCGAGCGCGAAATCGACGCGGCGCATCGTCTGCATCATCTCGCCTTCCCATTCGGGCGGGCAGGGGATGGAGCCGATCGCCCAGCCCATGATGTCGACGTCCTGTTCCTCCAACAGGCGTTCGAACCATTGCAGCTGTTCTTCGGACCAGCTGGCATGATGCGCATCGAAGAAGCCGCCGATCATGAAATCGGCCTCGCGCGTGCCCCGGTGCCAGGCGCGGAAGCGGGTGCGCCGCAAACGAGTTTCTTGATCCATCAGGGGCTCCAACGACACTTGGCCGGCCGTGGTTTCGCACGGTCGGCGACGATAATTCATCCGCTCGCCTGACAGGATCGATGCGAACGGCTAGGCGTGGCGCCAGAGATAGTCATGCGACCCGATATCCTCAATCCACTGTTCGCCGAAGTCACCGCGCTGAAGGGCGTGGGGGCAGGGCTGGCCAAGCCGCTGGATCGGCTTGGCCTCGCGAGGGTGGTGGACGTGCTTTTCCATCTGCCGAGCGGCTGGATCGATCGCCTGCCGCGCGACGAGCTGATGGCGCAGGATGCGGGGCGCACGATCGCGATCACGCTGACGGTGCGCGACATCCGCGTCTCCTCAAGCCCGCGCGGGCCGACGCGGGTGCAGGCCGCCGACGGCTACGGCAACATCGTCAGCCTCGTCTATTTCGGGCGATCGAGCGGGCTGGTGCGCAAGCTCTATACCGTCGGCGAGCCGGTTCGCGTCTCCGGCAAGCTGGAGACATACGGCCAGGAATTGCAGATCATCCACCCGGAGATCGTCGACGGGGAGGACAGCTTTCGCGAGCGCGAGGCGATCTATCCGCTGTCTGAGGGGATTACGTCGCGCCGGGTGGGCGGGCTGGTCGAGCAGGCGATCGCCCGCTCGCCCGAGCTTGGCGAATGGATCGAGCCGGGGCTGTTGGCGCAGCGCGACTGGCCGGGGTGGAAGGAGGCGCTGGCGCGCGTCCATGCCGATCCGGCCGATGCGGTGGCGCGGGCGCGGATCGCCTATGACGAGATCTTCGCCAACCAGCTGGCGCTGTCGCTGGTGCGGCAGGATACGCGGCGTCGGCGCGGGCGGGCGCTGAAGGGCGACGGGCGGCTGCGCGATATGCTTCGGCTGCCCTATGCGCTGACCGGCGCGCAGGCACGGACGGCGCGCGAGATCGAGGGCGACCTAGCGCAGGAAGCGCCGATGCTCCGGCTGCTGCAGGGCGATGTGGGATCGGGCAAGACGCTGGTCGCCGCGCTCGCGCTGCTGATCGCGGTGGAGGCGGGTGCGCAAGGCGCGCTGCTGGCGCCGACCGAGATCCTGGCGCGGCAGCATTATGACACGCTGCGCGAGACGCTGTCGGGCCTGCCGGTGAACATCGCGGTACTGACCGGGCGCGACAAGGGCCGGGCGCGCGAGGGCGTGCTGATGGGGCTGGCGGATGGATCGATCGACATTTTGATCGGCACGCACGCGATCTTCCAGGATGCGGTGACTTACCGCGATCTGGGGCTGGTGGTGGTGGACGAACAGCATCGCTTCGGCGTGGCGGAGCGGCTGGCGCTTTCCGCCAAGGGCAAGACGACGCCGCACCTGCTGGCGATGACCGCGACTCCGATCCCGCGCACGCTCGTCCTCGCGCAGCATGGCGAGATGGACCAGAGCCGGCTGGACGAAATGCCGCCGGGGCGCGAGCCGGTGGAAACGCGCGTCATCAGCGAGGAGCGGCTGGACGAGGTGGTCAACGCGCTCGGCCGGCATCTGGCGGAGGGCAAGCAGGCCTATTGGGTCTGCCCGCTGGTGGAGGAGAGCGAGAAGAGCGACCTTGCCGCCGCCGAGGCGCGGGCGGCGGCGCTGGCGGGGCGCTTCGGGGATCGCGTCGGGCTGGTGCATGGCAAGATGCGGCCGGCGGAGAAGGACGCGGTGATGGCGCGCTTCGCCGGCGGCGAGCTTGGCGTGCTGGTGGCGACGACGGTGATCGAGGTGGGCGTGAACGTGCCCAATGCGACGCTGATCGTGATCGAGCATGCCGACCGCTTCGGCCTGGCGCAGCTTCACCAGCTGCGTGGGCGGGTGGGGCGTGGCGGCGGGCAATCGCGCTGCCTGCTGCTGCGCGGCAATGCGCTGAGCGAGACGTCGCGCGCGCGACTGGCGCTGATGCGCGAGACGAACGACGGCTTCATGATCGCCGAGGAGGATCTGCGGCTGCGCGGCGGGGGCGAATTGCTCGGCACGCGGCAATCGGGCGAGGCGGCGTTCCGGCTGGCGACACCGGAACTGCTCAACGAGCTGCTGCCGATCGCTTATGATGATGCGCGGCTGCTGATCGATCGCGACGGCGGGCTTTCCGGCCCGCGCGGGCAGGCGGCGCGGGTGGCGCTGTATCTGTTCGAGCGCGACGCCGGCGTCGCCCTGCTGCGATCGGGCTGATCAACGATTTCGCGCCGCGTCCCGGATGCGCGGGCAAGCGGCGCCGTCAGAACGAGGTCAGCGCGACGTAGAGGCCGACAGCGATGACCATCACGGCAAAGCCGCGTTCGAGCAGGCCCTTGCGCGTGGCGAGGGCCCGAGCGGCGGCCATCCCGGCTACGGTGCCGATCGCGCCGCCCGCGATCATCAGCGCGGTGATCGGCCAGTCGACCATGCCCGAGGTGGCGTAGGACGCTGCGGTGGTCAGCCCCAGTGCGCTCACCACCACGAGCGAGGTTCCCACCGCGTTGGCGATCGGCATGGCAGTGGCCAGCATCAGGCCCGGGACGATGAGGAAACCCCCGCCGATACCGAAGAAGCCGGCTGCAAGGCCGACGCCAAGGCCAATCGGGATCAGCCTCGGCAGCAGCGTCGCGGCGGACTCTCGCGACAGGCGAACGTCCCGCGCTGGCGCAGACTTGCGGGGGCGGAGCATCGAGAGGCCAACGCCGACCATCAGCAGGCCGAACAATGCCAATAGCCGCGCGCCATCCATTGCCTTGCCGAGTTCCGCACCGATGCTCGCCCCGGCGACGCCCACCGCCGCGAACACGGTGGCGCAAGGCCATTTTACCGTGCCCGCCTGGGCGTGGCCGGCAAGGCTGGCCAGCGCGCTGGCGGCGACTGCAACGGCGGCCGTCCCGATCGCGAGATGCGCAGACCCGGTCCCGACGACATAGACGAGCAACGGCACGGCGAGGATCGACCCGCCGCCGCCGACCAGCGCCAGGATCAGGCCGATCGCCGCGCCGGACGCGAGCGTGGCGAGGATGGCGGCGGCGGTCATGAGCGGCTCAGCTCGCGGCGCGCCGGTTCCACGGCATCATGCGCAGCAGGTTCGCCATCCCACACCAGCCGGTCGCCCCGGCGAGCATCAGGCCGGCACCAACGAAGGCGGACAGGCCGAAGAAGGCGGGAGTGACGAACAGGCCCAGCAGCACGCCCGCAAGCACCAGCATGCCTGCCGTGATCTGCACCTGCCGCATGACCTCAAGTGGCTGGGCGCGATCGACCACCGTCGGTTGCCCGGCCGAGCGCCAGGCATCCACGCCGCCATCCAGGATATAGGCCGGGGCGCCTGCGGCAGCGGCGGCGAGCGCGCTGGCGTTGGCAGCCGTGCGCATCCCCGACTTGCAGTGGAAGATCACCGGGCGCTCTTCGCGCCGCAGGGTGGCAACGCGGTCGAGCGGCAGATTGACCGCACCGGGAATGCGCTCGCGCGCGAATTCGTCAGCGCCGCGGATGTCGACCAGCCGCGCGCCGCCATCGAGGGCGACGCGCGCGTCGCGCGGGGACAGGGTGGGAAGCATCAATCAACGTCCTTGCAGTAAAGTTGGTAGAGGGTGGCGAGAAGCGTTTCGACGCGGGGATCCGCGATCGCGTACCAGAGCGTCTGGCTCTCGCGCCGGAAGGCGACGAGGCCTTCGTCCCGCATCTTCGCGAGATGCTGCGAACAGGCGGACTGCGACAGGCCGACCTCGCGGGCGAGGGTGGTGACCGTCACCTCGCCATGCTCGACCAGCTTACACAGCAGCATCAGCCGCCGGGGATTGCCGATCGCCTTCAGCGTGTCGGCAACCTGGCCGGCCTTTTCCTCGAACGTCGCCAGATCCATCGGCGGCTTCAGCATCTGCTTCTCCATTAGATATTGCTAATTTAGAGAGCGCTAATACATATGCAAGGCATGATGGAGCCGAATATGACCCAGCCTTTTATCAAGGCCTTCTTCGATGAGCCGACCAACACGATCAGCTATCTCGTCGGCGACCCGGCCACGCGCATCGCGGCGGTGATCGACCCAGTGCTCGATTTCGACCTGGCGAGCGGCGAGGTGGATACCCGGTCCGCAGAGCGGATCCTCGCCTTTGCCGATGAGGACGGATGGCAGATCGCGATCGTGCTCGAGACCCATGCGCATGCCGATCACCTGTCCGCGGCGCCATTCATCAAGGCGCATACGGGCGCATGGATTGGCATCGGCGCGCACATCCGCGACGTGCAGCGCATCTTTCGCGCAGTATTCGCGATGACGGAATTGAAGACCGACGGATCGGATTTCGACCGCCTGTTCGACGACGGCGAGCGCTTCCAGATCGGCGACCTTGCCGTCGAGGTGCTGCACGTGCCCGGCCATACGCCGGCCGATGTCGCCTATCTGATCGGTGATGCCGCGTTCGTCGGCGATACCTTGTTCATGCCCGATTATGGCACCGCGCGTGCCGATTTCCCGGGCGGTGACGCGCGTACTTTATATCGCTCGATCCGCCGGCTGCTGTCGCTGCCTGGCGAGACGCGGCTGTTCCTGTGCCATGACTATAAGGCGTCCGGTCGCGACGAATATCGCTGGGAGACGACCGTGGACGAGCAGCGTCGATCGAGCGTGCATGTTCATGACGCGGTAAGCGAGGACGCGTTCGTCGCCATGCGCGAGCAGCGCGACGCTGGCCTCGCCGTGCCGCGGCTGTTGTTGCCGTCGATCCAGGTCAACATCCGCGCCGGCCGCTTCCACGAGGCGGCGGACAATGGGGTCACCTATCTGCGCATTCCCGTGAAGCCTCGGCAACGCGCAGAGTAAGGAGGGAAGGGCGCCGATGGTCAGCCGGCGACGAGCAGGCCGTGGTGCTTCTTGCCGGCGGAGATGCGGACCGGCTCGCCGCCCGCGGTGACAGTGGCGGCTTCGTCGGAGACCTTCTCGCCGGCGACGCGTGCGCCGCCCTGCTTGATCAGGCGGCGGGCCTCGCCCTTGGAGGCGCAGAAGCCGAGGCCGACGAGGACGTCGACCAGCGCCACCTCTCCGCTGGCGGCGAAGGTGGGGAGGGCGTCGCCGCTGGCGCCTTCCTCGAAGGTCTTGCGGGCGGTTTCGGCGGCCTGTTCCGCTGCCTCGCGGCCGCGGCACATGGCGGTCGCTTCGTTGGCGAGGATCTTCTTCGCCTCGTTGATCTCCGCGCCCTCGAGCTTTTCGAGCCGGGCGATCTCGTCCTCCGGCAGGTCGGTGAACAGGCGCAGGAAGCGGCCGACGTCGCGATCATCGGTGTTGCGCCAGAACTGCCAGTAATCGAAGTGCGGCAGCTGATCCTCGTGCAGCCAGACGGCGCCCGAGACGGTCTTGCCCATCTTCTGCCCGTCGGCGGTGGTGAGCAGGGGCGTGGTGACGCCGAACACTTCGGTCCCGTCCATGCGGCGGGCGAGTTCGATGCCGTTGACGATATTGCCCCATTGATCGCTGCCGCCCATCTGCAGCCGCACGCCATGGCGCTGCGACAGCTCGCGGAAGTCATAGGCCTGCAGGATCATGTAGTTGAATTCGAGGAAGCTGAGCGATTGCTCGCGATCGAGCCGCAGCTTCACCGAATCGAACGACAGCATCCGGTTGACCGAGAAATGCTGGCCCACCTCGCGCAGGAAGGGAATGTATTCGAGCTTGTCGAGCCAGTCGGCATTGTCGACCATCACCGCGTCGGTGGGCCCGTCACCAAACGTCAGGAAGCGTTCGAAGATGCGGCGGATCGAGGCGACGTTGGCGCCGATCCTGTCCTCGGTCAGCAGCTGGCGCGATTCTTCCTTGAACGACGGATCGCCGATCTTGCCGGTGCCGCCGCCCATCAGGACGATCGGCTTGTGTCCGGTCTGCTGCAGCCGGCGCAGCAGCATGATCTGGACGAGGCTGCCGACGTGGAGCGACGGCGCGGTCGGATCGAAGCCGATATAGCCCGGCACCACCTGCTTCGTCGCGAGCGCATCGAGCGCGGCCGCGTCGGTCATCTGGTGGATGTAGCCGCGGTCGGTGAGGACGCGGAGCAGATCGGACTGATGGTCGGTCATAGTGAAGCGGCACATGCCCTCACCCGGCCCCGCCCGCAAGCGGGAGGCGTGTGCCGGCTATTTCCGGGGGAGCTGAGTCGCCGGATCGACCGGGCTGCGGCCCTTGCGCAGCTCGAAATGGAGCTCGGGCTGATCGGCAAAGCCCGTGTCGCCGGACAGCGCGATCGTCTGGCCCTTCTTCACTGCCTGGCCACGCTGGACGAGCAGCTTGGAGGCGTGGCCGTAGACGCTGGTCCAATTCTCGCCGTGGCGGATGATCACCAGCCCGCCGAGCGCGGCGATGCCGTCGCCGACATAAGCGACGGTTCCGTCGGCGGCGGCGCGGACCGGCGTTTCGGTCGGCACCGCGATCTTGATGCCGTTGTTGCGCTGGCCGCTGGCGCCGGCGCCGAAGCGGCCGACGATGCGACCGTCGACCGGCCACATGAAGCGGCCCGGGCTGCTGGTGGGCGGCGCGACCGCCGCGGTGGCGGGCAGGACACGGCGCGGCGTCGCGACCGGCTTGGCCGGTGCCTGGTTCTCGGCGATCGCCGGCTCACCACCGGTGATGATGTCATCGATGTCGAGGCGGAAGGCGGCGGCACGCTCGGCGGCGCTGCGCGGGCGTGCGTCACCCGGGATCAGGATACGCTGCCCGGTGCGCAGGATATAGGGTTCGCTAAGGTCGTTGGCGGCGACGATGTGCGACCATTCGACGCCATAGGCGCGCGCGATGGCGATGCCGGTCTGGCCGGAGCGCACCAAGTGATAGCGGCCGCCGGGGATGCGCAGCCGCTGGCCGGCGTAGATGACGAACGGCGCGGACAGGCCGTTGGCGCGGGCGATCGCTTCCGATCCGGCGCCGGTCCGCTCGGCGATGGCGCGCAGCGAATCGCCGGAGCGCACGACATAGCTCTGCTCGGCGACCTGCCGCGCGTCACCGGCCACGCCGCGCTGCTCCCAGGCCGGGGGCGGGGCGGGGAGCTGCTCCACCTCATCCTGCGGACGCGCCGCGCCGCCCCGGTGCGGCGTGGGGCTGCTGCCGGGCTCAGCGGGCGCTGGCCGGATCGGGCGGTCGACCGAAGGGATGCATCCCGCCAACGCGATCGCGAGCGGCAGCGCAAGCGGGATACGGTTCGTCATTACCGCTGCATTAACCCTGGACGGGCCGCGGCTCCAGCCGGTTCAGCCCGCCAAGATAGGGCTGAAGCACGGTGGGCACCGCGACCGAGCCGTCGGCCTGCTGGTAATTCTCCAGGATGGCGACGATCGTTCGGCCGATCACCAGCCCGGAGCCATTGAGCGTGTGGACGAAGCGCGTGTTCTTCTCGCCTTCCGGGCGGAAGCGCGCGTTCATGCGGCGGGCCTGGAAATCGGTGCAGGTGGAGCAGGACGAGATTTCGCGATAGCGATCCTGCCCCGGCAGCCAGACCTCGATGTCGTAGGTGCGGGCGGCCGAGAAGCCCATGTCGCCGGTGCACAGCTTCATGCGGCGGAACGGCAGCTCCAGCCGGGTCAGCACGTCCTCGGCAATCGCCGTCATCCGCTCATGTTCCGCCTCCGACTGATCGGGCTCGACGATCGAGACCATCTCGGCCTTGTCGAACTGATGCTGGCGGATGAAGCCGCGCGTGTCGCGCCCCGCCGCGCCGGCCTCGGAGCGGAAGCACGGGGTGAGCGCGGTGAAGCGCAACGGCAGATCGGTGGCGGCGAGGATTTTCTCGCGCACGATGTTGGTGAGGCTGACCTCACTGGTCGGGATCAGCCAGCGACCGTCGGTGGTGCGGAACAGATCCTCGGCGAACTTGGGCAACTGGCCGGTGCCGAACATCGCCTCGTCACGTACGAGGAGCGGCGGGATCACTTCCTCATAGCCATAGTCGCGCGTCAGCACGTCGAGGCCGAACTGGCCGAGCGCACGAGCAAGTTTCGCAACATGGCCGCGCACGAGCGTGAAACGCGCGCCGGACAGCAAAGCGCCGGTCTCGAAATCGAGGCCGAGTGCGGGGCCGATCGCATCATGCTCGCTGATCGCAAAGTCGAACATCGGGCGCTGACCGCGTTCGTGGATCAGCTGATTGTCATTCTCGTCCGCGCCATCGGGCACGTCGGCGAGCGGCAGGTTGGGCAGGCCAGCGAGCAGGCTGTCGAGCGCGCCGCCAAGGCGGGCTTCCTCTGCCTCCAGCTCGGGCAGCCGCTGCTTCAGTGTGGCGACTTCCGCCATCAGCGCCGCGGCGGTTTCCTCGTCCTTCTTCGCCTTGGCCGCGCCGATCGCCTTTGACGCCTCGTTGCGGCGCGCCTGGCCGACCTGAAGCTCCGTCACCACCTCGCGGCGGCGGCGATCGAGATCGAGGATGGTGGCGGCATCCGCCGGCTTGCCACGGCGCGCCATGGCGGCGTCGAAGGCGGCGGGATCGTCACGGATCAGGCGAATGTCGAGCATGGCGCGGGGCTATGCCGGGCAGCGATCAGCGAGGCAACCCGGCCCGGCGGCGGCGCGTTGTTTCTCGTGACAAGCAAAACAGGAGACCTTGCTCATGCACGTGCCGTACAATTCCGTCGTTCTGGTCGCGGATGGCCGCAAGCTGCTCTTCCTGCGCAACGAAGGCGATGAAGTGCACCCCAATCTGACCGTCGAACATGCCGAGGAGCGGCCCAACCCGTCGGATCTCGATCAGAAGACCGACAAGGCAGGCCGGGCGTCCTCCACGCAGTCGGGCCCCGGTGCGCCCTCCATCGCGCGCAACGGTTCCAACCACGCGCAAGGTGCGGGCGCACAATTCGCCCCCTCGCGCGGCTCGCTGGGTGAAACCGACTACCATCAGCTCGAGGAGGATCGCTTTGCCGCGGACGCGGCTGAACTGCTGAAGAAGCGGGCGTTCTCCAATGAATATGATTCGCTGATCGTCATCGCGCCGCCCAAGACGCTCGGCGAACTGCGCAAACACTACCACAAGGAAGTGACCGATCGCCTGTCGGGCGAACTGGCCAAGGATCTGACCGGCCACCCGATCGCCGACATCGAAAAGGCATTGCTCGACGCCTGAGGCCAGGGCCCGGAAGAGAAGTAAGGAAAGGCGGCGTACCCACCACGGGATACGCCGCCTTCATTGTGTCAGGGCAGGCGCGGCGGGATTGCCCCGTCAGTCCGCCGGCTGCGCTCTCTTCGCGAACCCTCGACGGGCGATCAGCGCTGCCGCCGCTGCGCCGAACAGGATCATCATCGGCGGAGCAGGAACCGGCGACGGGTTGCCGCTGCTGGTGCCGGGATGCCCGCCGTTCGAAGACCACCCCTTGGAGGACGAGCCCCAGCCCTTGGACGATGAGCCCCAGCCCTTGGACGACGAACCGTAGGAGGAGCTCGACGTCGAGCCCGAGGTGGAGGACGATGTCGAGGAGGAGGTGGACGACCCGGTAGAGGTCGATGACGAGGTGGACGAACCGCCAGTCGAGGTGGACGTCGACGAGCCGCCCGTGGAGGTCGACGTCGAGGAGCCGCCGGTCGAGGTGGACGAGCCACCCGACGACGTGGAGGTCGACCCGCCGCTCGAACTGGACGTCGAGGAAATCACGATTCCGCTGGAGCCCGATCCGCCCGATCCGCCCGATCCGCCGAAGAACCCGCCGGCAAAGAAGCCGCCGCCGCCAAAGCCACCGCCCCAGCCACCACCGACGATCGGCGCGACCTCACCGCCGCCGGACACGACGGAAGGGGCCGTGGGCAGCGGCACCGGAACGGGCGCTGCCTGCGACGCGACCGTCACCACGGCCGGCGCGCAGGTCGGCGGCGTGGCAGCCTGAACGACTCGGCGTACGGGGGTTGTCGGCCGTGGGCGCCGGACGACCTTCTTGGGCGCCTGCTTCACGAACTTGGTATAGGAACTGCGAGCTTTCTGTGTCTGGGCGACATGCACTGCGCCTCCGCCGACGATTGCACCGCCAACGGTGCACGCGCAGAGTTTCGCCAAAGCCATCCGCACCGACATGATGTCACTTTCTCATTCTGCTGGAGGCCAGGGGCCACCTGTTCTTCAACGGCGTTGCTGCCCTTGTGGGCTCAAGGTGCCGAACAAAGCCTTAAACACAACAGCAATGGTTCGTCCCTGTATCCAATAACCGCGAAAAACATGAGGTGCAGCGCACAATTTGGGGCGGACGTGTCACTCCGGGACATCCAGCGATCGGTTAATTCGTTCATGTCGTCGCAACCGAATATCAAATAAGCACTTTTATACGCTTGCGAGTGCTTGTCGGTTGTCTGCTCCGCGTCTATAGGCCCCTTCCGGGGCGCGGTGGTGCTACGACACCCTGACGCGGGCGGGGAGATAGGTCGATGGCGACGGCGTACAATCGCGTGGATCAGATAGACCCAGCAGACCTAGGGGCTGCAAACGACGACGGTTACCGTCCAAGCCCGGACGAACCGTTCATGAACCCTCGACAGCAGGAATATTTCCGGGCCAAGCTACTGGCCTGGAAGGACGCGATCCTCCGGGAATCGCAGGGCACGCTGTCACAGCTTCAGGTCGACTCGCTGCGGGAGGCGGATCTCAACGATCGCGCGTCGAGCGAGACCGACTGGTCGATCGAGCTGCGTACGCGCGATCGCCAGCGCAAACTGATCGGCAAGATCGAGGCGGCGCTGCGCCGGATCGATGATGGCGAATATGGCTATTGCGAGGTGACCGGCGAGCCGATCAGCCTGGGCCGGCTTGAGGCGCGGCCGATTGCGACCATGACGGTCGAGGCGCAGGAACGGCACGAGCGCAACGAAAAGGTTTCTCGCGAGGATTGAGCCGACTGCGGTTCCGGCGGGATCATCCACCCGCCCGGCGGTTGGCGAAAGACGATGGATTGGTCCTAAATGGGACAGTCTGACGGCTGTTTGTTTGCAATTCGTAAACACATGCTGGAATAATCCTCGCCCATGGACTCCCCTTCCGCGAGCATCTTCCTCGACGATTCCCAAACGCCTGCCACGGGCGATCGTGGTCGGGACAGCCTGTTGCTGCTGGCGCGTCTGAAGGTGGAAGGAATGCCGAACGACCTGTCGGTCCGGGTTCGCAATCTTTCTGCCGGCGGCCTGATGGCGGAATTGCCCGAACCTGTGTCGCCTGAGTCTGCGGTGCAGATCGAATTGCGCGGGATTGGCCTCGTCTCCGGCCGCGTGGCGTGGCAGACCGAGGGGCGGGCAGGGATCGCCTTCGACCGGCCGATCGATCCGCAGCGCGCGCGAAAGCCGCTTGGCGCCCGCGCGTCGGACCAGGCCGAGCCGCGGACCATGCGCTTCCCGGGCTGATAGCCCCGTTCATTCCCGCGGCGACCACCGTTGCGTAGCGCCAGTGGCCTGATCTGGCCCCCGTTTCGCCGGACGGATTTAAGCGGTTGCAGAAACCAGTGCGCGATGCTCGCGCGGCGAACGCAT
>NZ_JBIQEU010000015.1:0-67804 GCF_045369765.1 Sphingomonas olei | reverse complement strand
CATACCCGTCACGCTGCTCGACGAAGGGGGTCCCTTTTGCACGCCGATAGGGGGTCCTTTTTGGACGCCGATTGACAGTTCATATTGGAGGCTGGCCTCGGATAAGCGCCTACGCCGTATGTTAGTGATCGCACCGGAGGGCAAATGTCACTGTCGAACGAAATCGCATCGCTCGCGCGCAGGCTCACGGCCATCGGACCACTTGGCTGGAAGGAGGGTACAGACCCGCGAGTCGAGATCAAGTGGCTGGTCGACGAACTTTCCGCGAGGCGCGTCCTCTATCATCCGCATTCTTGGGAGGTACCAGAGGAGACGGTTGTTTCTGTGCTTGAGATCCGGCGCGAGATCGTCTCGACAATGAAGAAAGTTCGACAGCGATCGCGCGATCATCGTCTGCTTAAGATCATGGCCGACGCGTGTCTCGCATATTTGGATAATCGCGAAATACCGCATAATAGAAACGTTATGGAGGAGGCACTCGAACGTCTTAGGCTGATATTCGGCTGCTGCTTTCTCATCCTGTCCGAACATTACGACCTTGCTCTCGGCCGCCAACTCAGGACGATCGTGCCGCAAGGTGTCGACTGGGCCGAGCTGCGCGTCGCCATGATCGGAAAATAATGCCCCGAGATTACGAATTATGCGGCCGGCCGCGTAAGCCTAGGGGCTAAAATTTGCGGCAGCGTAACCACGACGGTAGCAGAACCTGCCTTACAACTGGGACGAGCGACCGTCCGATACTTAGTAAGCGGCCAGCGAGAGCCGAAACGTCATAACTGGGGCTTCCGACCTAGGGCGCCGCCTGACGAGATGTCCGATTTGGCTGGACGGTAAGCCAACGGCCGCCTGTCGGCTTACGGCCCACGAGCGGACGTAGGTTAGCCCAAGTAAGAGCGGCAGTTAGTACTGACTGAAAGCCGACGTTCGACAAAGCAATGGCATGCTCGAACTCGCCCTCTATGTGCTAGGTCTCCCACGGAAGGGCGTATGCGCAGGCCACCGCCGCGCGTCTCGACAGAAGACCCGAGCCGGGCCTCGCCGCGGAACACAGTTAGCGTCGGGCTGCGGTCGAGGACGTGGTTGATCGTGATTAGGGCCGCAACCGGGTCTGGTCACCGATCGCGCTGTTGTTTCGGCGGGGCACGGTCAGGATCTTCCTCGTTCGATCTGGCCGCGCGCCGGGATCGGCTTCTCAAGCTGCTCGGGCGTGATACCGAGCTGCTGAGCGTTGTAGCGGTAGGTGACGAAGAGCTGGTTGAAAGCGCCGATCTGCTTGCCGCGGTCTGCGACCTGCGCCTTCAGGTCCTCGACTTGCCTTTCCAGCACGACCACCAGCGGCTCCGCCTCGGCACGAGGCAGCTTATCCCTCTCGCCCTGTCCGGCAGAGATGGTACTAAAGTAGAACAAATCAAAGAACTTTTTGGACAAACGAAGAAGGGCCGCCCCAAGCTGGAACGCCCCTTCTAGCGACGCCCTTACGAAAGTTACCGATTTTTGCCGGGAGTCTCACGCTGTTTATTCATTCAACAATTACACCAAGCCTGTCGTGTTGGCACCCTTAAGCTATTAAGGTTGTTCTCAATTCCTGATGCGGCAAACGTTAGTCTTTTGCCGGCTGTTAGAAGGGAACGTCGTCGTCCAGGTCGTCGGCGAAGCCGCCGCGCGACTGGCCGAAGCCGCCGCCGCTGCTGGCGCCGCCGCGACCGCCGCCGCCCCCACGACCGCCGCCGAAGCCGCCGCCATCACCGAAATCATCGCCGCCACCGAAGTCGTCACGCGGGCCACCGCCGCCGCCGCCGGCATTGCCGCCGGGGCCGTCGAGCATGGTCAGGACGCTGTTGAAGCCCTGCAGCACGATTTCGGTCGAGTAGCGGTCCTGGCCCTGCTGGTCCTGCCACTTGCGGGTCTGCAACTGGCCCTCGATGTACACCTTCGACCCCTTGCGCAGGAAGCGTTCGGCGACGTTGGCGAGACCTTCGTTGAAGATCGCCACCGAATGCCACTCGGTCTTTTCCTTGCGCTCACCGGTGTTGCGATCCTTCCAGCTTTCGCTGGTCGCGATGCGCAGGTTCACCACCTTGCCGCCGTTCTGGAACGAGCGCGATTCGGGATCGCGACCGAGGTTGCCGACGAGAATGACCTTGTTGACGCTGCCTGCCATGAAGTTCCTCAGAGACCCGCGGCAACCGCGAGCCAGTATGTGATTCCGGCCATGATGTAAGCGGCGGCGAACAGATAGCCAACCATGAACAGCGGCCACTTCCACCCATTTGTCTCGCGTCGGGTGATCGCGATGGTGGACACGCATTGCGGCGCGAAGACGAACCACATCAGGAAGGCGAGCGCGGTCGGCAGCGACCAGCGGCGCTGGAGATTTTCGACGATCGTCCGCGCCCCTTCCGCATCCTCCGGATCATCGACGGCATAGACGGTGCCGATCGCGGCCACCGCCACTTCGCGCGCGGCCATCGCGGGGATGAGCGCCAGCGCGATTTCGTGGTTGAAGCCGATCGGCTTGACCACGACCTCGATCCCCGAGGCGATGCGGCCGGCGATCGAATAATCGACCTGGCTCTGCCCGTCGGGCGCCTTGGGGAAGCTGAGCAGCAGCCACAGGATAACGGTGGTGGCGGCGATGATCGTGCCGGCGCGCTTCAGGAAGAGCATCGCGCGGCTCCACAGGCCGATCGCGATGTCGCTGAGGCGCGGCACCTGATATTTCGGCATCTCCATCATGAAGCCGGAGGACTCGCCGCTCGTCACCGTGCGGCGAAGCACCAGCGCGGCGACGAACGCGAAGAGGATGCCCGCGATATAGAGGCCGAGCAGCACCAGCCCCTGCAGGCCGACGCCAGGCAGCACCTGAGAGTTGGGGATGAAGGCGCCGATGATGATCGTGTAGACGGGGAGGCGCGCCGAACAGGTCATCAAGGGCGCGATGAGGATGGTGGTCAGCCGGTCCTTTTCATCGCTGATCGTTCGGGTCGCCATGATGCCGGGGACGGCGCAGGCGAAGCTGGAGAGCAGGGGGATGAACGCGCGTCCCGACAGGCCGACGCCGGCCATCAGCCGATCCATCAGGAAGGCCGCGCGGACCATGTAGCCCGATGCCTCCAGTACGAGGATGAAGGCGAACAGGATCAGGATCTGCGGCAGGAAGACGACCACGGCGCCCACGCCGGCGATGAGGCCGTCGGTGAGCAGCGACTGGAACAACCCTTCCGGCACGCCGGCGCGGACCACGCCGTCGAGCCAGGCCATGCCATCCTCGATCCAGCCGATCGGCGCTTCCGACCAGCTGAATACCGCTTGGAACATGACGAACATGAGCGCGAGCAGCAGGATCGGGCCGAACACCGGGTGGAGCGCGATCGAATCGAGCGCATGGTTCCAGCGGCGGGTGGGCGTCTCGCTGACCGTCGCAAGGCGGGAGAGTTCGCGTGCGCGGCGCTGGAAGGTGGCGATCGGTTGATCGGCGGTGAGATCGCGCGGCGCGGCGGGGCGGTCGGCGGAAGCGCCGCCGTCCACCATCTGGGTGAGCGCGGCGCGCAGCGTGTCGAGGCCGCGCTTGCGCACCGCCACAGTCGGGATGACGGGTACGCCCAGCTCCGTCGCCAGCGCCTCTGCGGAAAGGGTGAGGCCATCACGCTCGGCCAGGTCGACCATGTTGAGCGCGATCACCACCGGCAGGCCGAGCGCGATCAGCTGCAACGCAAAGCGCAGGTGAAGATCGAGATTGGCGGCATCGACCACGACGATCAACGCGTCGGGGCGACGCTCCCCCGCCTGCTTGCCGAACAATACGTCGCGGGTGACCTGTTCGTCGGGTGACGAGGGATCGAGGCTGTAGGTGCCGGGGAGGTCGACGAGCTCGATCGGGCGGCCGTCGTCTAGTGCCAAGCGGCCGGAGTGCCGCTCCACCGTGACGCCGGGATAGTTGCCGACTTTCTGCCGGGCGCCGGTGAGCGCGTTGAACAGGGCGGATTTGCCGGCATTGGGATTGCCGACGAGTGCGATCAGCGGAAGATTGCTCATGTCAGTCGGCCGTCACCGTGATGGCGGCGGCGACGTTGCGCCTAAAGGCCACGGTCATGCGGCCGATGCGGCAGGCGACGGGGCCGCGGAACAATGTCGCGCGGTGCATCACCTCGACATGGACGCCCTCCT
The DNA here is from genome assembly GCF_045369765.1 of Sphingomonas olei. Lineage (NCBI taxonomy): Bacteria > Pseudomonadati > Pseudomonadota > Alphaproteobacteria > Sphingomonadales > Sphingomonadaceae > Sphingomonas > Sphingomonas olei. The sequence continues at coordinate 63,637 of NZ_JBIQEU010000015.1, read as the reverse complement.
CAAAGCCAAACTCGCGCAGGCGGCGCGCCTCGGGCGTGGCGAGCCGGTCCCAGGCAATGGCGGTTACCGTTGCCGGACGGCGAACAGGGAGCGATTCGAGCGGGAGGGGAGAGGAAGCAAGCACGGCGCCGCTGTATCGGAGATGCGAACGATTATCAATTCCGATAGCGGCTGCGGTCGAACCCGGATGCGCCCGCGAACGGGCGCATGGCCGGGCTGGCGAGTCAGACCACCGGGTAGCGCAGGCGGCCGACGAAGCGGCTGAGGCTGGGCCGGTGGCGGGCGCGGCGTACGATGCCGGCCTTCGCCTTTTCGAAGCGCATGATGCCGTCGATCCGGCGGCCAAGGAAGGCGCGTGTCTCGGCATAATCCTCGCTGTCGTCATCGAGGAAGACGGTGATGGTGGCGCCATAGACCGCCAGCAGCATGCCGCGCTTGGTATAATGATTATAGTCGGTCGCCTTGTCGCCGGCGGCGCGCCACATGACGTCGACGCTGCGCCAGCCGAGGCGGGTGGCGGTGGCGAGGTTCTGCGGCATGGCGAGGATCGCGAGCGCGCGGCGCAGCGCCTCCCGATGGGGAGCGGTGGCGGCAAGGCGCGCCTCGACCAGCGCGGTGATGCGCTGGCGGATCTTCATCGCGGCGAGCGTTTCCGGCGGCAAAGCGGCGAGCATGTCCAGATCGATCGTTTCGAACCACGCGTCGATCATCGCCACCGGGCCGCCCTCAAAGGCGAGCGCGGCGACATCGCGATCGATGTTCTCGCCATCCGCAGCATAATCGCGCGCAGTGTCCGACCAGCCGTCAAAGGCCGCATTTTCCGCGATGGCAGGCGCGAGACGCAGGCGGATCTCGTCGAGGGTGAGGTCTGCGGGATCAGTCATGCAATGCTTATACGCTGCAATCGGCCGCGGGGTACCATTCTCTTGTGCGACGCATGCGCTCACGCGCCGGACACCGGAGGGAGGGGAAGGGGGCGGGACGGCGCGATGCGCACCAGCACCAGCGCGATCGCCACGAGCGCGGCACCGACGAAGTCAGCGACGCCCAGCGTCTCGCCGTAGTAAAGCCAGCCGACCAGGGCCGCGACGATCGGCTGGGTGAGCAGTGCGAGGCCGATGACCAGCGGGCTGAGCCGGCCGAGCGCATAGATCATCAAGCCCTGACCAAGCACCTGGCTGAGCAACGCGAGCGAGATCAGCGGGGTCCAGTTCGCCGGCATGATCTTTTCGCCCAGCACCAACGCCGACACGAGCAGCGGCAGGATCGCTGCCGCCGAGGAGAAGCCCAGCGCGGGGAGGGGAGCCATGGTCTGCCGCGCGCGCGACATGAGGATGAAATAGCCGGCGTAGAGGAGGCCGGCGAGCAGGCAGAGGAGGTCACCGATAAAGTTCTGCGGCGCAAGCTGATAGGAGCGGCCCATCAGCAAGGCGGCGCCGATCGCGGCAAGGGCCAGCGCCAGCCCTTGTGTCCGCGTGGGCCAGGCACGTGCGACGAGGAAGCCGTAGAGCGGAAACACAAAGGTCGCCGCGTTGCCGAACAGGGTCGCGTTCGCGAGCTTCGTATGATGGATCCCGACATGCCAGGCCGCGAGATCGCCGGCGAACAACACGCCCGAGCCGATCAATATCCAGCCGAGCCCACGAACGCTGGAGAGCAGCCGGCCGCCGGTGGCCGCCGCCAGCACGAGGAGCACCGGAGTCGCGAGGCTGATTCGCCAGAAGGCTGCGGCGACCGGACCGACATCAGTCAGCCGGACGAACCACGGGCCGAAGGCGAGCGCCACGTTGCCCACCATCAGCGCGGCAAATGCGATCGCGTTGCCGCTTTCGCGCGATACAGCTTTTCTTGTGGTCGGACCCTCGTGCATGCTGCCCCCTAACCGCCTAGATCGGGGGAGTCCCGTGGCAAAATGAAACGTAGGGGAGATTGAATGCCGAGCCTGTTTGACCCAATCGAACTGGGCGCGATCCGCGCCGCCAATCGCGTGCTGATGGCGCCGCTGACGCGCACCCGCGCCGACGCCAACCACGTGCCGACCGAGATGATGATCGAATATTATCGCCAGCGCGCCGGCGCCGGGGTGATCATCTCCGAAGCGACCGGAATCAGCCCGCAGGGCCTGGGCTGGCCCAATGCGCCGGGCATCTGGAACGACGCGCAGGTCGAGGCGTGGAAGCCGATCACCGAGGCGGTGCACAAGGAGGGCGGCAAGATCGTCGCGCAATTGTGGCACCAAGGCCGGCTGGCGCGTCCCGACGTGAACAAGCTGCAGCCGCTGTCGGCATCCGCCACCCGTGCGCCCTATCCGATCCCGGAAAAGAACCCGTATGGCGAAGCGCGCGCCGCGACGCTGGACGAGATCAAGGAAGCGATCGAGCAATATGCGCAGGCCGCGCGCAACGCGCTGAAGGCTGGGTTCGACGGCGTGCAGCTGCACGGCGCCAATGGCTATCTGATCGACCAGTTCCTGCGCGACAACACCAACCTTCGCGATGATGATTACGGCGGCTCGCCGGAAAACCGCATCCGGTTCATGAAGGAAGCGGTGCAGGCGGTGATCGCGGCCGCGGGCGCGGAGCGGACGTCGATCCGGCTGTCACCCAATGGCGAGACGCAGGGCGCCGACGACAGCAACCCCGAGGCGGTCTTCATCCCGGCGGCCAAGGTGCTCGACGAGCTGGGCATCGCGTTCCTTGAGCTGCGCGAGCAATCGCCCGACGGCACCTTTGGCGCGTCGAGCGTCCCCAAGCTGAGCCCGCAGATCCGCAAGGTGTTCACCCGCCCGCTGGTGCTGAACCAGGATTACACGCTGGAGAAGGCGCAGGCCGATCTGGATTCCGGGCTGGCCGATGCGATCGCCTTCGGCCGCGCGTTCATCGGCAACCCCGATCTGGTTGACCGGCTGCGCGAGGGCCTGCCGCTGGCGCAGGACAACCCCAAGACGTGGTATTCGAAGGGCCCCGAGGGCTATATCGATTATCCGGCGTACAAGGCCGAAGCGGCCTGAACCGGCGCGCCGCCCTTCGCGACGCGCGGAGGGCGGCGAACCGTCGATGATCCTAGAGGTAGCGCGCGGCGGTTTCGCGGATCAGCGCGATCATGTTGGGAATACCCTGCGTCCGGTTGGAGCTGAGCTGGTTACGCAGATCGAACGGGGCCAGCGCGCCCTCGATATCGGTGGCGGCGATCGCCTGCGGTGTCGCGTCCTGCACCGTCTTCAGCACCAGCGCGATGATCCCCTTGGTGATCGCGGCATTGCTGTCGGCGAGGAAGTGCAGCGTGCCGTCGTCGTTGCGGGTGGGATAGACCCACACCGCGGCGGAGCAGCCGCGCACCAGCGTCGCATCGGTCTTCAGCGCATCGGGCATCGGCTCCAGCGCGCGGCCGAGATCGATCAGCAGGCGATAGCGATCGTCGGCATCGAGGAATTCATATTCATCGCGAAGATCGGCAAGTTCGGGCGCGGCGTCTGACATCGCGCGGGGACTAGCGGCTTGCCGGAACAGCGGCAACCGGGCGGGTCACGCCCGCGCCGGGCAGAGGGGGTGGATCAAAGGTCCACCCCGGCGGCGATCGCCTCCAGCTTGCGGATGCGTTCGCGCAGGTCGGCGATCTCGATGCGTGCGCTGGTCGCCGCATGGGGCGCGCGGGCATCGGCCTCCTGGCGCAATTGCTGCTCCTTCAGCCGCAGCCACCCGCGCCAGCCGGCGAGGCCGGCCGAAACCAGCATGGCGAGGCCGGCGAGCGCAGCGGTTGCCATGATCATATAGAAGCCGGGGTCAGGCATGACGTTGCTCCTCCTCGCACTCAGCGGTCGCGCAGCTCTTCGATCTGACGGCTCAGATCGGCGCTGCCGTGATTGTCGGTGATGACGCGTTCCAGGACCGCGATCCGCTCCTTGAGCTGGCGGATTTCCTCGCGGCTGGCGATCGCGTCGGCGGGTAACGCATGATCATCGGCGTCTCGCAGCCCGCGGTACTTCTCGCGCTGCATCCGGGTAACGGCCGTGATCAACACGATCGCGATGACCATGAAGGCGACAGACCATGGCATCGATCAACTCCTTGAAGAGGGGATATGTTCTTGTTCAGTTGGGCCGTTCGATGCGCGGCGGCGTCTCGCGCAGCTGTTCGATCTCGTCGGCCAGGACCACGCCGCGGTCGGTGACGATCCGTTCCAGCACGCGCACCCGCTGTTCCAGCCGTTCGGTATGGGCGGCATATTGCGCCGCCTTCTCCGCGGTCTGGGCATTCAGCGCCTCGGCCATTTTCTCCTTGTGCCGAAGCCAGCGGCGGAAGGAGTCCCCGCCCACGCCGAGGATCACCGGCAGCCCAACCACGATCATGAAGAACAGTAGAACAAAGCTGTACTTTTCCATGGTCCCGATCCTCAGTTGGCGCGGTCGCGCAGCTGCTCGATCTCCTGGCTGAGCAGGTGGCCGCTGTCGGTGACGATCCGTTCGACGTTCTGCAGGCGATCCTTCATCGAGCCGAGTTCGGCGCGAAGCTGGCCGTTCTCCTGCGTCAGCAGCTTCACCCGCTCGATCGTTTCATCGTCGCGCTTGGGATAGAGCGCCTGACCCCATTGGCCGTCGAGCGGATAGCCGTTGCGGATGCGCATCCAGGTCGTCGCGACCCAGCCGAGCATGGCGGCGACACCGACCGTGGCAATCACGGGGGCAAGGGCGGAGAAGAGCTGGATCTTTTCGGCGGCGGTCATGGCCTCTCCCTTTCATATTGGCGCGGCAATCAGCGCAGGCGCTCGATCTCTTCGGCGAGCTGGGTGTTGCGGCTGGTGTAGTGCGTCTCGATGTCGGCGAGGCGACGGTCCAGCTCGCGGAACTTGGAGCGGACCTCCGCCGTGGTGCGCTTCGGGTTCGAGCGCACGCCCTGCCAGAACTTCGCATCCTCCGGCGATCCGTAGAGGTTCGCAGGCCGGTCGCTCGCCATCCAGCCGATCAGCAGATAGGCGATCAGCGTCCAGGGGAAGCCCCCGGCGAGGGTGAGCAGGATCAGCCCGATGCGGACCCACAGAACCTCGATCCCGGTGTAGTCCGCGATTCCGGCGCACACGCCCTTCCACTTGCGTTCCTGCCGGTTGAGGTAGAATTTGGTGCGGCTGTTGTCGGCCATCAGTTCCTCCGCAGGTTCCGGTCTTCGAGCCGGTAGTCGGGTTCAGAGCGGTAGTCGGCGATGCCGGGGCGGAAATCGGGATTGTCGGCAGCGACGATGCGCTCCACCGTATTCACCCGATCCTCAAGCCGCTTCGCCAGCGAGTGGAGTTCGTCGAGCAGCGCCTCATCCTCGGTGGTCATGCCGCCGGGCGACTGCTTCCACTTGGTGACATAGTGCATGATCAGCCAGGGCAGCCCGATGAAGAGCATGCCCACGACGAAAACCGGTACGAGCACCTCTTCCATCATCAATTGTCCTTCTTCAGGCGCGCCTTGAGCGCGGCGAGTTCGGCGTCGATCTTGTCCGAGGCCTTGAGCTCGGCGATTTCCTCGTCGAGGCTCTTGGGCAGCGCGCCCAGGCCCATCGCGTCGGCGCGGCCCTCCGCCTCATCGACCTTGCGTTCGAGCATCTCGAACCGGCTGAAGGCATCGTGCGTGCGCGGGCCGTTCCACATTTCGCGCAGGCGGGAGCGGTTGTTGGCGCTTTCCAGCCGGGTGGCGATGTTGTTCTGCCGGGTCCGCGCCTCGCGCAGCTTGTTCTGCAGCTTGGCGATGTCTTCCTCGGAGGAGCGGAGCGTGTCGTCGAGGACGGCAACCTCGGCGCGAAGCTGCTCGATCATGTCGGACGCCTTCTGGCGCTCCATCAGCGCCGCCTTGGCAAGGTCCTCGCGATCCTTCGACAGCGCAAGCTCCGCCTTTTCGGTCCAGTTCGACTCGATATCGGAAAGCTTGGCCATGTGGCGGCGCATCTCCTTGATATCGGCGATCGTCCGTGCCGCCGACGCACGCACCTCGACCAGCGTCTCCTCCATCTCCAGGATGATCATGCGGATCATCTTGGCCGGGTCTTCTGCCTTCTCGAGCAGTTCCGCCATATTGGCGGCGACGATGTCGCGGGTACGGGAAAAGATGCCCATCAACGAAACTCCTGGTGATGCCCTTTTATAGGCTTGCCGCCGGGGCGAAGCGAGGGAAAGACCCGCCCCGGCGGCGCCGTTCACGCGATCACGCGAACGAGGGGGGTAGCGGCCGACCCCGCCTGTGCCGGCCCGACCGCGCCGACCACCATGGTGGTGCTGAAGACGATGGTGCAGGCGATGGCGGCGAGGGTGCGGCCCAGCGAAGCGAAGTTGGTCATGGTGTATCTCCCTACCTGATCTGTCAGACCCGACGTTGCGGGTATGCCGAGTGCTTTGCAGGGGGCGTGCCAATTTCACTTGGGCCAGTTTCGCCGAGCTTCAACTTTTTTCCGCAACCACCAAAATACGCGCAAAAACAGCGATATAGATCTGGTGGGCACCAGCCGGATGCCGCCGCCCGCGTGATTTGCTGCGCTCAAACACATATTGCCAAGCATTGGGAAAATGCGCCAAGGCTTGGGCGGGGCAGGGTGGAGCGACATGGTCGAACGGGCGACTCAAGTGATCGGTCAGTCGGGCGCGTTCCTCGACGCGCTGGAGCGCGCCAGCCGTGCGGCGGCGCTTGACCGTCCGGTTCTGGTCATCGGCGAGCGCGGTACCGGCAAGGAGCTGGTCGCCGAGCGGCTCCATCGCCTGAGCGGGCGGTGGGACCAGCCGCTGGTCATCATGAACTGCGCCGCGCTGCCCGAAACGCTGATCGAGGCGGAATTGTTCGGCCATGAGGCGGGCGCGTTCACCGGCGCGACCAAGGCGCGAGTCGGGCGGTTCGAGGAGGCCGATGGCGGGACCCTGTTTCTCGACGAACTCGGCACCTTGTCGATGGGGGCACAGGAGCGGCTGCTGCGCGCGGTGGAATATGGCGAAGTGACGCGCATCGGCGCGTCGCGCCCGATCCGCGTCGACGTGCGCATCGTCGCGGCGACCAACGAACATCTGCCCGACAAGGTGGAGCGCAACGAGTTTCGCGCCGACCTGCTCGACCGTCTGTCCTTCGAGGTGGTGACGTTGCCGCCGCTGCGCGCGCGCAAGAGCGACATCATCGTGCTGGCGGACCATTTCGGACGGCGCATGGCGGCGGAAATGGGATGGGAGCGCTGGCCCGGCTTCGCCCCGGCGGCGCAGGAGGCGCTGCGCGAGTATCGCTGGCCCGGCAATGTGCGCGAATTGCGCAACGTGGTGGAGCGCGCCGTCTATCGCTGGATGCATGAGGGGCCGATCGAGACGATCGAGTTCGATCCATTCCAGTCGCCGTATCGCCCGGGGGCCGGCAGCGGCGATGGCGGCGCCCGGCCGGCACCGTCGATGCCCGCCATGCCGACACCGCCCATGGCGTCGCAGCCGCCGCAGCAGCCCGGCGCGATGACCGAGGGGGACGAGGTGGCGGCGTGCGACGTCGGTCCATCGGACTTCAAGAGCCGCGTCGCCTTGTTCGAGCGCGAATTGCTGTCGCGCGCGCTGGCCGAGAACCGGTTCAACCAGCGCGCGACGGCGGATTCGCTGGGGCTGACCTATGACCAGCTACGCCATGCGTTGCGCCGCCACGACCTGATCGGGGCGGGCGGCTGAGGCCGACTGCAAGCGGCGATGCGCGATCGTTGAATCGGAGCGGTTGCGTAACGAGCATGCGGGAGCCATTTGGGTGGCGTCGCGTTCGATAACGCGAACCCCAGAAGGAGGAATTTCATGGCATTCGAACTGCCGCCGCTGCCGTACGACTATGACGCGCTGGAGCCGGTCATCTCCAAGGAGACGATGACCTACCACCACGACAAGCATCACGCAGCCTATACCGCCAAGCTGAACGAGGGCGTCGCCGCTGATCCGAAGCTGGAAGGCAAGTCGATCGAGGAAATCCTCGGCATGATCTCGTCGTTGCCGCCGCTCGTGCGCAACAATGGCGGTGGCTATTGGAACCACGACTTCTTCTGGAAGATCATGACCAGCCCGTCCAAGAGCGGCCAGCCGACCGGGGCGCTGAAGGATGCGATCGATGCCTATGGCGGCCTCGACAAGCTGAAGGAAGACTTCAACGGCAAAGGCGCGGCGCAGTTCGGCTCGGGCTGGGCGTGGGTCATCAAGGACTCGTCGGGCGCGCTGAAGGTCGTGTCGACGCCGAACCAGGACAATCCGCTGATGGACGATGCCAAGGACAAGGGCACGCCGATCCTGGGCAATGACGTGTGGGAACACGCTTATTACCTCACCTACAAGAACGACCGCCCCGGCTATCTGAAGGCGTGGTGGGACGTGGTGAACTGGGAAGAAGTCGGCCGTCGTTTCGACGCCGCCTGACCAGCAGCTATCCGATCATTGATCGGGCAGGGAAGCGGGTGGACCTGACCGGGTCCGCCCGCTTTTCTTGTTTGTCGGGACGCCGGCGAGCACGCCGATTTACGTAGAACATCCAATGTCCGGCATCGGGCATAGGCATATCCTTTTCCGTCATGTGGGCCGGGCATTCACCGTATCGGATCAGTTCATCGAATCCGGCGCCGGCTGCTCTCGATCATACTTCCGCGTCGCTGCCGACGGGCCGCCCGCGGGCGGAGAGGACGGGCGCGCGATGATCGCCGACATGGGCGCGCCGCAGATCGTCATCGTCGAGCTGGTGGAAGATTGCCGCGGTCGTCCCGATTGCGCTGTCCGCGCCGAGCGCCCCGCCGACGCGCAGGCCGAAGATGAAATCCGGCGCGCGGGGCAATCAAGCCTTCCGGAAGGCGGCCCCTCGGCGCTGCAATCCGACCAGCTGCCCAGCAGGTACGCGCCCGCGCATGATGTCACGTCGCTTTACGACAAGGACGGGTGGAAGCTGCGCTGGTACTTCCAAGGCGGGCTGAACCTGGTCAGCGAGACGAACCTGTTCTGGGACTTTGCGTCGGTCTACGCGCCGGACGCGAAGTTCAATTCCGACCAGACGTGGCTGGAGGGATACGTCAAACCGGGCATCGGGTTCGACAAGACCTTCGCCGACGGCAACGTCTTTTACGGCAAGCTGTCCGGCGTCGCATCGCGCACTTGGGGCACGGACGCGTTCGATGCGCGCAACAAGGGCGCGGTGACGCTGGAAGAGGCATATCTCGGCTTTCGCACGACGAACCAGCCGACCACCTTTGACGTGTCGCTGGGGCCGCGCGAGTTGCAGCTGGGCAGCGGCATGCTGATCGCCAATGGCGGCACCAGCGGGTTTGATCGTGGCGCGCTGAAATTCGGGCCGCGCAAGGCGTGGAAGCAGGCGGCGATCGCGCGGGTCAAGAACGGCCGGCAGACGATCACCGGCTATTTCATCGAACCCAATGAGCTTCCCTCCAACGATGGCAACAACCAGCTGGCGGGCAGTGACGTGCGCTATGATACGCCTGAGGGCGACTTCATCGGCTTCACCTACGTCAACGTCCTGCGATCCAACTCCGCCTACATCCGCGCTGCCGCGGGCGGGCTGGGGGAGCCGACGATCATCCCCGACGGGCGCGACCAGCTGAATGCGATCAACCTGTATTTCAACGCCACCGGGCACAGCGGGGCGGTGCGCAACTGGTTCGTCACTGGCGACCTGGCCTATGAGTGGAACAACCGGATCAACATGTCCGCCTGGGCCGCGCGGGCGCAGATCGGCCATAATTTCGCCGACCTGCCTTGGACGCCGACGCTCAGCTATACGTTCAAGATATTCTCCGGCGACGATCCCACCACGCCCAAGCTGGAGCGGTTCGACCCGCTATATTACGAGGGGTCGCCGGGTGCTTGGGCCACTGGCTCCAAATCGTCGATGGTGTTCATCAATTCCAACCTGAGGGCGCTGGAAGTGGCGCTGGCGGTGCAGCCGTCCAAGAAGGACGCGCTGACGCTGCGCTATGCCTATATCAACGTGGACAAGCTCGCGAGCCCGATCCAGTTCGGCCAGGCAACCCGGCTGGTGTCGACACCCAGCGGGTTCAACCTGATCGCCGGGGTGACCAGGCCGCACCTCTCGGACGATATCTTCCTCGAATATAACCACGTCTTTTCGCAGAACGTGTTCCTCACCGCGGGTGTGAGCGCGTCCTTCCCCGGCGCCGGGATCAAGGCGGCCTTTCCCGACAAAAGCCCCCCCATCTGGTCAGGAGCGTTCGTCAATGTCGTGGTCAATTACTAAGGCCGCCGCGCTTGCGGCGGTATGCTCGGCGTCGCTCGCCGCGGTGGCGATCTCCAGCGCGGGCGCGCAGGAGGGAACCAAGGCCGGCAGCAGCAGCACGCAGCCGCCGCCCCTGTCGGCGCAGGCCTCCGACCCGCGAGTGTTGGGATGGATGCAGGGATTCCCGCCGCCGCCGGACAAGATCATCCGGCAGCCGCAGTCCGACTATTTCAGCTTCCCGAAGCTGCGCTGGTCAGTGTGCCACCTGCGCCAGTTCCTGCCGACGGTGCGCATCAGTCGCGGAATCGGCGACCCGGTGCCGCTGGCCTATGCCGAAGCGCCGATGGTGCGGCGGCGCACCAGCGAGATCAATGCGCTGACCTTCACCCCGCTCAATTCGAACACGCCGATGACGTGGGAGCAATCGCTGGCGGCCAATTACACCGATGGCATGCTGATCATGCACCGCGGGCAAGTGATTTACGAGCAATATAACGGGTGCCTGACCGCCGATGGCGTCCATGCGGCGATGTCGATGACGAAGTCGCTCACCGGGCTGCTCGCCGAGATCCTGGTAGCGGAGCGCAAGATCGATCCCAATGCACCGGTGACCAAATATGTGCCGGAAGTGAAGAACAGCGCCTTCGGTACCGCGACGGTGCGCGACGTCATGAACATGACCACCGGCCTCGATTATTCGGAGGATTACACCGATCCGAACGCGGGCGTGTGGAAATATGCCGAGGCGGCCAGCCCGTTGCCCAAACCGGCGGATTACAAGGGCCCCAACGGCTATTGGGAATATCTGGCGCAGATCAAGCCGGAGGGGCGCAACGGCGAGGCGTTCCACTACAAGACGCCCAATGCGGACATGGTGGGCTGGATCGTCACGCGGGCGAGCAACCGCTCGGTCGCCGACCTGGCGTCCGAGCGGCTGTGGCGGCCCATGGGGGCAGAGCAGAGCGCCTACATGACGGTGGACGGCAATGGCGTGCCCTTTGCCGGCGGCGGCCTCAGCGCAGGGCTGCGCGATATCGCGCGGCTGGGGCTGCTGGTCATGAACGAGGGGGTGATCAACGGCAATCGCCTGTTCCCGGCCGCTGCGGTGCAGGCGCTGCGCCGGGGCGGAGACCCGAGGAAGTTCGGCGATGCCTATCCGGCGCTGAAAGGCGGCAGCTACACCGGGTTGTGGTGGATCTATCCCTGGGACGGCAAGGTCGTAGCCGCGCGCGGCGTGCATGGGCAGGCGATCTACGTCGACTTCGAAGCGCAAATGGTGATCGCGCGCTTCGCCTCGATGCCGTGGGCAAGCAACGCCTATAATGATCCGGTGTCGATGCCGGCGTTCCGGGCGGTGGCCAATTATCTGAAGACCAAGTGAGCGAAGCTTCACGGCAGGGTGAGCAAGCTCGCGGCGGGTGCCGGGGTGCATGATCGCACGTACGACGCTCGTGGCCAGGCAATTGCGACGTTCGTGCCCGGACAAGGCGGCGACCGGCTGCAGCGACATGATGGTGGGAAGGATCGCTGGCGCGTGTCGCGGCGGGCGATCGGGTCCCGCTGGCTCCCTGAGTAGGATTCGAACCTACGGCCGCTCGATTAACAGTCGAGAGCTCTACCGCTGAGCTATCAGGGAACGCTGCGGGAGGCGCGTCTTTAGCCGGATTCTGGCGGCTTGCAACCCCCCGATCGCCGGATTTTTCTCAGACGATGAACTGTTCCATCGTAATCCGGTCATCCAGTGCGTGGCCGGGGTCGAACAACAGCGTCAATTCGCGTGCGCGATCGATCGCAATGTCGACCTCGCTGACCTCGCGGATCTCGCGCTGGTCGGCCACGGCGGACACGGGGCGCTTGTTCTGGTCGAGCACGCGCAACTTGATTCGGGTCTTGTCAGGCAGGATCGCGCCGCGCCAGCGCCGCGGGCGAAAGGCGCTGATCGGGGTGAGCGCGATCAGCGCGGAGCCGAGCGGCAGGATCGGACCGTGCGCGGAGAGGTTGTAGGCGGTCGAGCCGGCCGGCGTCGCGACGAGGATACCGTCGCAGGCCAGTTCCTCCAGCACGACGCGGTCGTTGACCGACACCTCAAGCTTCGCCGTCTGGCGGGTTTCGCGCAGCAGCGACACTTCGTTGATCGCGGGAACGGTGTGGATGCGGCCGTCCGCCCCGGTCGCGGTCATCAAGAGCGGCGTCACCTTCACCGCGCGGGCGCTTGCGAGGCGTTCTTCCAGATCGTGCTGGCGCCATTCGTTCATCAGGAAGCCGACGGTGCCGAGGTTCATCCCGAACACCGGCACGCTGGAGCGGCGCGCGTCGAGCAGCGAGTGGAGTACCTGCAGCATGAAGCCGTCGCCGCCGAGCGCGATCACCAGATCGGCTTCGTCGATGTGGCACCAGTCCCACGCGTCGGCGAGCGCGGCCCGCGCCGCCTGCGCTGACGCGGTAGGCGAGGCGAGCAAAGCCCGCCGGGGGTAAAGCGTCATCCGCCGGTCACGCTCATATGCCGCGCCACCGCGGGCGCTGCCCCGCGTTCGATGCGGAAATCGTGCCGCGCGGGCTTGCCTGCGATCCCGAGCCGGATGGCATCGTCAAGCGCGGCGACGCCCCCGGTGCGCAAGGCATGTTTGAGATCCACCTGATCCTCATGCCCCAGGCATGAATAGAGCCGGCCCTCCGTCGTCAACCGCACACGGTTGCACCCGTCACAGAAATTGGCGGTGAGCGGGGAGATCAGCCCCAGCCGGGTCGCCGTGCCGTTGACACGCCAGTAGCGGGCGGGCCCGCCGGTGCCGTTGGTGTCACGGGTCAGCGCGAAGCGGCTAGACAAGCGATCGAACACGGCCGTCAGCGGCAGGAACCGGTCGGTGCGGTCCTCATCAATCGCGCCGAGCGGCATGGTTTCGATGAGCGTCAGATCATGGCCCTGCGCCATGCACCATTCGAGCATGGGGGCGATTTCATCCTCGTTCAGCCCCTTCAGCGCGACCATGTTGATCTTGATCGCGAGCCCGGCGCGGTGACCGGCGGCAATCCCGTCGAGCACCTGCGCGACGTCTCCGTGGCGCGTGATATGCCGGAACAGCGCCGGATCGCGGCTGTCGAGGCTGACATTCACGCGGCGCATGCCGGCGGCGACCAGTGCCTCGGCATGTTCGGCCAGCCGTGTCGCATTCGTCGTCATGGTGAGTTCGTCGAGGCCGCGGCCGACATGGCCGCCGAGCCGATGCGCCAGTTCCACCACGTCGCGGCGCACCAGCGGCTCCCCGCCGGAGAGGCGGATCTTGCGCACGCCAAAGGCAATGAAGCGTTCGGCGATGACGGCGATTTCCTGTAGCGCCAGCAGCCGGTTGCGCGGCAGGAAGGTCATCTTCTCCGCCATGCAATAGCGGCAGCGGAGATCGCAGCGATCCGTCACCGAAATGCGCAGGTAGCGGATCGATCGGCCGAAGCCGTCGATCAATGCGGAGTCGGCCGGCGTTTCTCCCATATCGGAACAGCTAAGGCGTGCAGGGCGGGGGAACAAGGCTTTGTCCATGGTTGCTGCAACGCGCGGCGACCCATACGGCCGCAAGGGTGGGCACAAAAGCGGGCGATATGGCCGAAGTGGCGCTGGGCAGCGGTTGCGAGCCGCTGACCGATCTTGTTCGATCGCTGGGATGGCAGGCCGGCGGCGATACCGCCGATGTGCGCGTGATCTGTGCGGCAGCCGGGCCTGATGCAGTGGCGGCAGAAGGGGTGGCCGCAGCCCGCGCACGGGCCGCGCTGGTCGTGTTGCTGGCGCGTGAAGAGGATGCGGCGGCGGCGTATGAGGCGGGCGCGACGCATGTCTGCCTGACGGGTGCGGCCCTCGACGTGCTGTGCGTTACCTTGCGGCTGGCGGCGCGGCATGCCCGCCGGTTGCGGGGTGCCGGGCAGTTCCGCCGCGCGGGCGAGCCGGGCGAGGGCGGCGTCGAGCGGTTCGTCGAGACGCTGCCGGCGGACGAGCCGGTCGCCGTCGCAGTCATCTCCATCACCCGGTTCGACACGGTCAACGTCGCTTATGGCCGCGCGGCCGGTGACAGCCTGCTCCGCCAGGCGGGCGCCCGCATCGCCCTGACGCTGCCAGCGGCGGCGGTGATCGAGCGCGACAATGGCGCAGGGTTCATCATCGCGCTGCGTGAGGATGCCGCGGGGACGTCAGCGCGTATCGCGGCGATGGAGATTGCGCTGGGCCGGCGGTTTTCGCTGGGCGAGGAGGAAGCAAGCGTCGGCGTGCGGATCGGGCTGGCGCATCGCTGGCCGGGGGAATCGGTGGCATCGCTCGTCCGTCGTGCCCGCGACGCGCTGGCGCTGGCGTCGACGGGCGAAGGCGCGGCCGTGCGGATCGCCGGGCAGCCGCTGGCGGGCAACGGGATCGACCTCGCGGCCGACCTGCATCGTGCGATGGACCGCGGCGAGATCGACATCCTGTTCCAGCCGCAGGTGGAGATTGCCAGTGACCGGATCGTCGGGGTGGAGGCGCTGGCACGCTGGGAGCATCCGCGGCACGGCGTATTGGGCGCGAGCACGCTGTTTGCCGCCGCGGCGCGTGCCGGGCTGGGCCTGCCGCTGTCCGAGCATATCCAGTCGCTGGCGCTGCGCCGCGCGGGGGCGTGGGGCGGGGCGCTGGCCGAACTGCGCGTGGCGGTCAACGTCACGGCAACCGATCTCGCGCGTGCCGATTTCGCCGCGCATTTCATGGCGATGGTCGATCAGGCCGGGATTGCGCCGCAGCGCGTGACGGTGGAGGTGACCGAAAGCGGCATGGTGACCGACCTGCCGCTCGCGGCGGAGCGGTTGCAGCAGCTTCGCGATGCGGGGCTGAAGGTGGCGATCGACGATTTCGGTACCGGCTATTCGAGCCTTGCGTACCTCAAGGCGCTGCCGCTCGATTACCTGAAGATCGATCGCAGCATCACGCAGGACATCATGGGCGGGCCGCGCGCGCGGGTGGTGGTCAGCGGGGTGATCGCAATCGCCGCCGGGCTGGGGCTGCGCACGATTGCCGAGGGGGTGGAGAGCGTCGCCGAACGCGACCTGCTCGCCTCCGAAGGCTGCGACCTCTATCAGGGGTTTCTGCGGGCGGGGCCGGTCGACGAAATGACGCTTGCGCGGCTGATCGAAGGGGAGAGCATATGACCATCGTCGCATTCGCCATCGCGCAGGCTGTTGCCGCCGCCGCGGCAACCGCCAGTCCGCAGGCAGCGATCGAGACGGAGCTGGCCGCCAGCGCGGCTGGGTGGAACAGCGGCTCGCTCGATCGGTTCATGTCGGTCTATGCCGATGATGCCGTCTATTCCTCCGGCAAGGACATGGTGCGGGGCAAGGCCGCAATCGCCAAGCGCTACGCGGGCGGTTTTGCCGAGGGCGGCAATGCGCGTGGGCGGCTGTCGTTTCAGCCCGCCGCGTGGCGGACGATCAGTAACGTCCACATGCTGCTGGTGGCGCGATGGACGCTGACCCCGGCGAGCGGCACGGCGCAGACCGGCCTCACCACCTTGTTGTTCGAACGGCGCAAGGACGGTTGGCGGATCATCGCCGACCACAGTTCCTGAACGGCGCCGTTCGCGCATCAGAGGAGCGCGCATGACCATCTTCACCATCGGCTATGAAGGGGTGACGATGGATGAGTTCATCGCCGCCCTGCATAGGGCAGGGGTGGAGCGGGTGATCGACGTGCGTGCCCTGCCGCTGTCGCGCCGGCCCGGTTTTTCCAAGTCGACGCTGGCGGCATCGCTGCAGGCTGCCGGGATCGACTATGTCCATCTGAAGGCGCTGGGAACGCCCAAGCGCGGGCGCGACGCGGCCAAGAAGGGCGATGTGGCGACGCTGCGCGAGGTCTATGACGATCAGCTGGCGCTGCCCGAGGCGCAGGCGGCGGCAGCGCAGATGCGGGCGCTGGCGGCGGAAAAACCGAGCGCGCTGCTATGTTACGAGCGTGATCCCTGCCACTGCCACCGCACCCTCCTGTTGCAGGAAGAGGGTGGGGGCGAGAAGGTGGTCGACCTGTACGCCTGAACCGGCGCGAGCGCAGGGTGACTGGTGCGGCGCTCAGCCGGTGACAGGCAGGCGCACCGTGCCGTCGTGATCGCGCTCCATCGGGCTGTAGGCGACGACCGTGTCGAGCGTCATCGGGCCGTAGAGGTGGGGGAAGAGCTGCCCGCCGCGGCTCTCCTCCCAGCGGATCTTGTCGCCAAGGGCCTCGAGATCGACCGCGGCGATGTGCAGATCGTGCTGGCCGGCGAAGTGCTTGTCCACCGTCTCGGTCAGCTGCGCGGCGGTGGAGAGGTGGATGTAGCCATCCGCCAGGTCCACCGGCGCGCCGGCGAAGGAGCCCTCATGCTCCAGCGCCGCCATCTGCTCGGCAGTCAGCACCTTGTACGCGGTCGTGATCTGAGCTGCCGCCGGGTCTGTCACTGGCCATCCTCCGGGCCGGCGGCGGCATCATCGCCGACCGTCGCGCCGGTATCGGGAGCGATTTCAGGCGGCGAGAGTTCCGCGGCGACCGCTTCCTCGGCGGCGTTTTCGGGCTCCGGCTCCTCATCGATCCGCGCGCAGCCGACGACATGTTCGTTGTCGCTGACGTTGAACAGGCGCACGCCGGCCGAGTTGCGGCCGATGACGCGCAGGCTGGCGAGTGGCATGCGGATCAGCTTGGCCTGATCGGTGACGAGCATCAGCTGGTCGTTCTTGCTCGCCGGGAAGCTGGCGACGACCGGGCCGTTGCGACCGATATTGTCGATGTTGGTGATGCCCTGACCACCGCGACCGGTGCGGCGATATTCGAACGCCGAGGACAGCTTGCCATAGCCATTCGCGCAGACGGTCAGGATGAACTGTTCGTGTGCGCGCAGGAATTCGAACCGGTCCATCGGGATCTGCGGCTCGCCCTCACGCTCCGTCGCCTTCCACGGAGCGAAGCGCAGATATTCCTCGCGCTCCTCCTGCGTGGCGCCGGTGCGGTGCAGGATGGAGAGCGAGATCACCTCGTCGCCAGGCGCGAGGCGCATGCCACGCACGCCGGTGGAGTTGCGGCTCTGGAATTCGCGCACGTCGCTGCCCGGGAAGCGGATCGCCTTGCCCTGACGGGTGGCGAGGAGGACGTCGTCATTCTCCTCCAGCAGCGCGACGCCGATCAGGCGATCGTCGATGTCGTCGCCTTCGAACTTCATCGCGATCTTGCCGTTGGAGGGCACGTTGGTGAAGGCGTCCATCGCATTGCGGCGGACGCTGCCGCGCGCGGTCGCGAACATGACGTGGAGCTTGCCCCATTCCGCCTCGTCCTCCGGCAGCGGCAGGACGGTCGAGATCGTCTCGCCGGGCTGGAGCGGCAGGAGGTTGATCATCGGGCGACCGCGGGTGTTGGCGCTGCCCTCGGGCAGGCGCCACACCTTCATGCGATAGACGCGGCCGAGCGTGGAGAAGAACAAGACCGGCGTGTGCGTCGAGGTGACGAACAGGCTGGTGACGGCATCCTCGTCCTTTGTCGCCATGCCGCTGCGGCCCTTGCCGCCGCGCGCCTGGGCGCGGAACGCCTCGAGCGGGGTGCGCTTGATATAGCCCTGCATGGTCACGGTGACGACCATGTCCTCGCGCTCGATCAGATCCTCGTCATCGATGCCGTCGGCGGCAGCGGCGATCTCGGTGCGGCGCGGGGTCGCGAAGAGCGCGCGAACCTCCGTCAGCTCCTCGCGCATCACCGCGTAGAGCTTCACGCGGTCGGCGAGGATCGCGAGCAGCTCGGCGATCGATTCGGCGAGCGTCTTGAGCTCGTCGCCGATCTCGTCACGGCCCAGCGCGGTCAGACGGTGGAGGCGCAGGTCGAGGATCGCGCGGACCTGGATTTCCGACAGGCGATAGGTGTCGCCGGTGATCTCGGTCTCGACCGCCTCGACCAGCTTGATGTAGCCGGCGATCTCCGCGATCGGCCAGTCACGAGCCATCAGGGCAGCGCGCGCCTCGGCCGGCGAAGACGAGCCGCGGATCATCCGGACGACCTCGTCGAGGTTCGTCACGGCAATGACGAGGCCGAGCAAGATGTGCGCGCGATCGCGCGCCTTCGCCAGTTCGAACTTCGAGCGGCGGGTGATGACCTGCTCGCGGAACTGGATGAAGGCAGCGATGATCTCGCGCAGCGGCAGCATTTCCGGCCGGCCGCCGCGGATCGCGAGCATATTGGCGGGGAAGCTGCCCTGCGCCGGCGTGTGGCGCCACAGCTGGTTCAGCACCACTTCCGGCGTCGCATCGCGCTTCAGCTCGATGACGACGCGAACGCCGTCGCGGTTCGATTCGTCGCGAACGTCGCCAATCCCCTCGATCCGCTTGTCCTTCGCGGCCTCGGCGATCTTTTCGACCAGCGCGTTCTTGCCCTGCTGGTAGGGAATCTCGGTGAGGACGATCGAGCGACGCTCGCCGCGCCCTTCCTCAATGACGTAGCGCGAGCGGACGATGATCGAGCCACGGCCCGTCTCATAGGCGCTGCGCGCGCCGGCGCGGCCGAGGATGACAGCGCCGGTCGGGAAGTCCGGCCCGGGCACGATCTCCATCAGCTCCTCGGTCGTGAGCGGCTCTCCGCCGCTGATCGCGCGATCGAGATAGGCAAGGCAGGCGTCGACGACTTCGCCCAGATTGTGCGGCGGGATGTTGGTCGCCATGCCGACCGCGATGCCGCCAGCGCCGTTGACGAGCAGGTTGGGGAAGCGCGCCGGGAGGACCGAGGGTTCGCTTTCCGAGCCGTCATAGTTCGGCTGGAAATCGACCGTGTCCTTGTCGAGATCGTCGAGCAGGTAATCCGCGACACGCGACAGGCGCGCCTCGGTGTAACGCATTGCGGCGGGCGGATCGGGATCCATCGAGCCGAAGTTGCCCTGGCCGTCGATCAGCGGCGCGCGCATCGACCAGTCCTGCGTCATGCGCGCCAAGGCGTCATAGATCGCGGTATCGCCGTGCGGGTGGTATTTACCGATCACGTCACCGACGATGCGGGCCGATTTGCGGTAGGGCCGGTTGTAGGTGAAGCCGCTTTCGTTCGCCGAATAGAGGATGCGCCGGTGCACCGGCTTCAACCCGTCGCGAACGTCGGGGAGCGCGCGTGCCACGATCACGCTCATCGCGTAATCGAGATAGCTGGTCTTCATTTCCTCGACGATGGAGATCGGCGCGATATCCGAAGGGTCGGCGAGGACGGTCTCGTCGGTCAAAACGCTACTTTCGGGTTAGGAATTCTGGTGCCCCCGCTCTAGGCCGGCGCAACAGAAATGTCACGCGCGCGTACGGGCGCGCAGGGGTGGTGCAAAGGCCGCGTCGTGATGCGGTCAGGGCGCGATCTCCGCGCCGTCCCAGGCGAACAGCCGGCCGCTGTCCTGCGGCTTCAGCCCGTCGATCACGTCGAGCAACTGCACCGCCGCGCGATCCGGCTTGAACAGGTCGCGTCCGGCCTGCTGGAACGGTTTGGACAGCCGCGTGTCGACGGTACCGGGGTGGAGGCCAACGACGATTCCGCGCTCGTTCCGGCGCTTGTCCTCGATCGACAGCGTGCGGATGAGCTGGTTCAGTGCGGCCTTGCTGGCGCGATAGCCGTACCAGCCGCCGAGCCGATTGTCCGAGATGCTGCCGACCCGCGCCGAGAGGAAGGCGAGCACCGAACGGCCCTGTTTTGGCATGACCGGCAGGAAGTGCTTGGCGACCAGCGCGGGGCCAATGGTGTTGATCGCATATTGGCGCGCAAGCCACGCGGGATCGAGTGCGGCGATGGACTTCTCGGGGCCGTCATCGCCATCGTGCAGGATGCCGGTGGCGACGATCACCAGTTCTGGCGCGCCGGCCGCGGCGGCGGCAGCGGCGACCGTCGCCTCGTCGAGCAGGTCCAGCTCGGGCCGGGCAAAGCGGCGGACGACCGCGCCTTCTTCTTCCAGCGCGTCTGCGAGCGCCCGTCCGATGCCGCCGCTTGCGCCAATGATTGCCGTTTTCATGAAGAAACGGCTAGGCGTGCAAATCATTACGTTCAATGTCCGTTCAGCGCGCTTTCTTGATGGAGCGACGAGAGGGCACTAAGCGTCTATTCAAGTGTTCACGCCTCAAAGGAGAGCAGTTTTCATGAAGAGCATTTCCCGCGTCGCCTTTGCGGCGGCGCTTATGGCCGGTGTAGCGGGCGTTGCCGTGTCGACCCCGGCCGTCGCTCAGAAGAAGAATGAGCAGAAGGGTGGCGGCCCGGCGCTGAAGCTCAGCAAGGACGTGCAGAATGCCGCCGCCGCCGCGCAGACCGCGATCGGCGCAAAGGACTTCGCCGCCGCTGCGACTGCGCTGAGCACCGCGCAGGCCGCCGCGAAGAGCGACGACGATCGCTATATCGTCGCCGCGCTGCAGCTGCAGAGCGAGGCCGTGAAGATCCAGGACGCGCGCGCCGCCAACCAGCAGGTCAACGAAGCCGGCCTGAAGGCGCCGCTCGAAGCGCTGATCGCCAACCCGAAGACCCCGGCGGTCGACGTGGCGAAGTACAATTACCAGCTCGGCATCATGGCGGCGAACGCCAAGGACAATGCCGGCGCGATCAACTATTTCCAGCGCGCGCAGCAGCTTGGCTACAATGACCCCAACCTGCCGCTGCAGATGGTCAAGCTGAAGATGGATTCGGGCGACGTGGCCGGCGGCGCCGCGGAGCTGGAGAAGGCAATCGACGCGCAGGTCGCGGCCGGCCAGAAGCCGAGCGAGGACCTGTACAAATATGCCATCGCGCAGACCAACAAGAAGCGCATGGGCCCGCAGACGGCAAACTGGATCAAGAAGTGGGTCGTCGCTTACCCGAGCGCCAAGAACTGGCGTGACGGCATCGTCACCTATGGCATGACGCAGCAGAGCGCGGTCACGCTGGACAAGGGGCAGAAGGTCGACCTGTATCGCCTGATGCGTTCGGCCAAGGCGCTGGCCGACCAGTATGACTATGAGACCTATGCGCAGTGGACCTATGACCTGGGCCTGCCGCACGAGACCAAGGCAGTGCTCGACGAAGGCAAGGCATCGGGCAAGATCCCGGCGAACAGCCAGTCGGCCAACGACCTGATGCGAGTCGCCAACCAGGCGATCGCCAGCGAAGGGTCGCTCGCGCCGGTCGAAGCAAAGGCCAAGGCGGGCGCCAACGGCCGCATCGCGCTGAACACCGGTGACGCGTACCTGGGCATGGGCAACTATGCCAAGGCGATCGAACTGTATCGCGTCGCCCTGCAGAAGGGTGGCGTCGACGCGGACGTGGTGAACACCCACATCGGCATCGCGCTCGCCAACTCGGGCGACAAGGCGGGCGCCAAGGCCGCCTTCGCCGAGGTGAAGACCGCGCCGCGCACCGACATTGCGTCGCTGTGGTCGGTGTACCTGGACAACCCGCCGACGGCCTGATCCGCGCGGATTGACCATATGGAAAGGGGCGGCCGAGGCCGCCCCTTTTTTGTTGCGTATGTGGTCCGGTGAAAGCGTGGGGCCGCCGGGGTCGGGCGCTACTCCACCTCATCCTCGATCACGATCGGTACGCCCGGCTGCGCCTTTGCCGTGCGGATCGTGAGCGAGGATTTCACGCTGGCGACGTTGGGGGCCGCGGTGAGATGCGTCGTCAGGATGCGTTGGAAGGATTCCAGGTCCGAGGCGACGATCTTCAGGATGAAGTCGATCTCCCCGTTCAGCATGTGGCATTCGCGCACCTCGGGAATGCCGGCGACATGCCGTTCGAAGGCTGCCAGGTCGTGTTCGGCCTGGCTGCGCAAACTGACCATCGCGAAGACGGTGATCGGGAAACCGAGCATCGCGGGTTCGCAATTGGCGTGATAGCCGCGGATCACCCCCGCCTGTTCCAGCGATCGCACCCGGCGCAGACATGGCGGGGCGGTCAGCCCGACCTTCTCCGCCAGGTCAACGTTGGTCATCCGGCCATCTTCCTGGAGCAGTGCGAGGATCCGCCGATCGATCCGGTCAAGCACCATGCGCGCTTTCCGCACGCAGCTTTTCTATCAAGAACATGCCCGGTCCTATAGTTTAGTTGCGCGAGAACGCAATTGTCTCACCGTATGACAAGTGTGTGATTCTGTTGCTTGCGATCATCACCGTGTAGGGTAGGAGGCAAGTGACGCGGCGGTTGGTCGCTGCGACGAGACGGGGAAGTGTGTGCGGTTCGACGATAGTCTCAAGACTGTGTTGGCTGCGGATTCCTCCACCGCCTTTGGCGCGCAGGCGACGTTCCGCCAGCTTGCCGACCTGATCGCCCGGGGCAGGGTGCAGCCGGAAGCGGAGACGATCGGCCGCCTGCGGGCGTTGCGCAGCCTGGTTCCGGCCGCCGTCCGCGCGGCCGCAGCCCGCAGCCTTGCGCTGGGCCGGCCACCGGCCGAACTGGTCGCCTTCTTTGCCGACGACACGCCCGAGATCGCATCGGCGGCGCTGCGCGCGGCGCAGTTGCCGGCCGACGGCTGGCTGGCGATGGTCCCGCAGCTGGGGCCGGTGGGCCGGGCGGCGCTGCGCCGGCGCGACGATCTGCCGGCGAGCGTGGTCCGCGCGCTGGAGGCATTCGGATCGACCGATTTTTTACTTGGTTATGATGGCGCGGCGATAACGGCGGACGAGGCGGTTGCGGCCTTGCCGGCTGAGGCCGCTGAGGTGGCCGAGCTGAACGAGGTCGTGCTGGATCTGCCCCCTCCGCCCGAGCCGCGCGACACCGGCGGTTTCGAGATTTCCGAGCTCGTTGACCGGATCGCCAGTTTCCAGCGCGCGCGCGGGCCGGTGAAGCCGGCGCCGCGGCTGCGCGTGGTGGACACGTTCCGGTTCGAAACCGGGCCCGACGGGGTCATCAGCTGGACCGACGCGATGCCGCGCGGCGCGCTGGTCGGCCTGTCGTTGATGCTGCCGGGCAGCGGCACGGCGCAGGTCGACGGCGCGGTGAGCGGCGCGATCCGGGCGCGCACCAGCTTCACCGATGCGCGGCTGTCGCTCGAAGGCGCGGCGGCGCTGGCGGGTGAGTGGCGACTGTCGGCGACGCCGCTGTTCGATCACGGCACCGGGCGCTTTGCCGGCTATCGCGGCAGCGCGCGTCGCCCGCGGCTGGATGAGCGCGCGCCGCCATCCAAGGGTGAAGGCAATGTCGAGGGGCTGCGCCGGCTGGTGCACGAACTGCGCACCCCGACCAATGCCATTGCCGGTTTCTCCGAGCTGATCGAGTCGCAGCTGCTGGGGCCGGTCGCGCCGGTGTATCGTGAGCGGGCGGCGGCGATCCGCAGCCTCGCGGCGGACCTGATCGCGGCGATCGAGGACCTGGATCTCGCCGCGCGGATCGAGGGCGATGCGTTGCAGCTGGGCCCGGCGGCGGTGGTGCTTGCCCCGGTGCTGGAACGGATTGCGGCAGACCTGCAATCGCTGGCGACGATGCGCGGCTGCACGCTGACGATCGCGCCGATGGACGCCGCGATCGCCGTGGCATGCGACGATCGCGCCACGGAGCGGCTGCTGGGCCGCTTAATCGGGACCATCGTGTCGGCGGCGCAGCCGGACGAGGCGATCACCGTGACGGCAGGCGCCTCGGGGCTTCATACCTCCCTGGTGTCGGTGACGCTGCCCCGCGCGCTGGCCGACCTGTCCGAGGACGAACTGCTGACGCTGGATGCGGAGCGTGAGGCGGAACTGCCCGGCGCGCCGCTGCTGGGCACCGGCTTTGCGCTGCGGCTGGTGCGCAATCTGGCGGCGAGCCTGGGCGGGCAGATGATGATCACGGCCGACCGGATGGTGGTGTCGCTGCCCGCAGCGGCGGCCGGCACGCTGGGGCAGGCGGCGACCCACAAGGGGTGAGCAGCGGCGGCGCGAAAGGCTGGCGCGTACCGCCGCCGCCGCCAGCCGATTACATTGCATGGCCCCCGTCATTCGGCCGCCGGTTCATGGTGTTCGTCGATACCGAGGAGGAATTCGACTGGTCGGCGCCGTTCAGGCGCGACGCCATTGCGGTCGAGGCGATCACGGCGTTGCCCGACATGCACCGCCGCCTTGCCGACCACGGGGTCGCGCCCTGCTATCTGTGCGATTATCCGGTGGCGACCAGCGCGGCGGCGATCGATACGCTGCGCGGCCTGATCGCCGATGGGCGCAGCACGATCGGCGCGCAGCTGCATCCCTGGGTCAATCCGCCGCATGACGAGGCGCCGAGCGGCTGGGCGTCCTTTGCGGGCAACCTCGATCCCGCGCTGGTCGCGGCGAAGGTCGACCAACTGACCGCCGCGATAACGGCCGCGTTCGGGGCGCAGCCGCTGGCGTTTCGCACCGGGCGCTACGGCCTGGGGCCCGGCATGCCCGCGCTGCTGGCGGCGCGCGGCTATCGCGTCGAGACATCGATGCGCGCGCTGCATGACTATAGCGCCGCCGACGGGCCGGATTTCAGCGCCATCGGCAGCGCTGCCTTTCGCCTGGCGCCCGAGGGGTTGATCGAGGTGCCGCTGACGACGCGCTATATCGGCGCGCTGCGCCGGGGCGGGGGAGCATTGCACCGGTTGGCAGGCAGAATACCGCGTGGCCGCGGCGTGATGGCGCGAACGGGGCTGTTGTCGCGCGTGCCGCTGTCGCCCGAGGGCGTGTCGTTCGGCGAGGCAGCGGCCGCGGTGCGCGAGGCGGTGGCGGCCGGCGAAAGACTGCTCACCTTTTCCTTCCATTCGCCAAGCCTGGTGCCGGGGAACACGCCCTATGTGCGCGACGCGGCAGGGCTGGCGCGTTTCCACGGCTGGTGGGACGACATGCTCGCGTTGCTGGAGCAGATGGAGGTGCGGCCGGTCAGCCTGACCGAGCTGATCGCGGCGGCGGACGATGCGGCACCACGCGGGCAGCATCGCCGGTCTGGGACAGAATGTCCAAGTGACCGGGGCGGGCAGGGTCGCTAGCAGCCGGGTGACAAGGATCGGCGACGCCATGCCCGCGGACGGCAGGACCCCTGCCACCGGCACTCTCGGCCGCGCCGACGCGAGGAGTTGCAATGACCCATCGATTTGCGCTGCCCCTGATCATGGCCTTCGCCAGCCTGTCGCTGCCGGCGGCGGCGCAGGATGTGCGCAAGGGTGACATCACCATTTCCCAGCCATGGTCGCGCGCCACGGCGCCGCGCGCCACCGTCGGCGCAGGCTATGCCCAGATCCGCAATGGCGGAAAGACGGCCGACCGGCTGATCAGCGTGTCAACGCCGCGGGCCGCGCGCGTCGAACTGCACAGCATGACGACCGAGAATGGCATCATGCGGATGCGACCGCTGAGCGGCGGCATTGCGCTGGCGCCCGGCGCGACGATCGCGCTGGCGCCCGGCGGTAACCACATCATGTTCATGGGCCTGACCGCGCCGCTGAAGCAGGGTGAGCGCGTGCCCGCGACGCTGCGCTTTGCCAAGGCGGGAGAGGTGAAGGTGGTCTTCACCGTCCGCGCCGCTGGTGCCGCCGCGCCGGCGCATCCGCATGGAGGCCATCAATGACCCGCCCTCGCATCCGCACCACGCATGTCACGGCGTTGCTGGCCGCCGCGCTCGCGCTGGGGACGGCAGCCTGTTCGTCGCCGGCGCCCGTCAAGGCTGACGAGGCGGCGGCGACTAACGCGCCGGGCGGCGCCTTTCGCCTGGTGGATACCAACGGCAAGACCGTGACCGAGCAGACGTTGAAGGGGAAACCCTATGCGATCTTCTTCGGCTTCACGCGCTGCCCTGACATCTGTCCGACGTCGATGAACCGCATGGCGTTGCTTCACCAGAAACTGGGCGCGGATGGTGACAAGATGAACATCGTCTTCGTCTCGGTCGATCCCGAGCATGACAAGAGCGAGGATATCGCGGGCTTCCTGTCGATGTTCGACGCGCCGGTCATCGGCCTGACCGGAGAGCCGGCCGAGCTGAAGCGGATGGAGGAAGCGTACAAGATCTATGTCGAGCGCGTGCCGCTGCCTAACGGCGATTACACGATCGATCATACCGCGCGCATCCTGCTGTTCGATCGCAACGGCGAGTTCGCCACGACGATGGATGCCGCCGAGCCTGAGGACCGTGCGCTCGACCGGCTGCGAAAGCTGATCCGTGCTTAGGTGGGTGCTTCCGGCGCTGGCGCTGCTGCTCGCCGGTTGCGGGATCACCAACCCCGTGGTCGAGGAGCGCCGGGTGCGCGAGGCGACCGAGGCGCATTTCGGCAGCCCGCTGGCGCCGATCGATGTCGGGCCGATCGTGGTGAGCGGCAACCATGCGCTGGCCGATTGGACACAGGGTGACTTTGGCGGCCGGGCGCTGTTCGAAATGGGCGACTATGGCTGGCAGCTGCTGCTGTGCAGCGGTGATTCGATGCGCAATGCCAGCAACCTGAAGCGCGCCGGCGTACCCGATTTCAACGCGACCTATATCGCCGATGAGCTGGCCAAGGCGGAATTGTCCGTCCCGGCCGAGCGGCTGGCGCGGATGAAGCGCTTCGTCGGGACGGCGGCCGATCATGAGGAATATCTGCGCTCGCTGGGCGAGGGGCAGGGCGCCGCCGGGACGGCGCCGTCGGATGGGCCCGAAGTGCGCGCAAATGCACCAAAGTCCTGAGGTTTGTGCAACAAAATGTAATGTTACCGGCGCTTGATATTTTGGCCCCGGGGATTAATTTCAACCGTGCGGACCGGGCCCCTCTGGCGCTCGTCTCAGGACGAACGTGATGTCGGACCGCATCGGGTTAGCTCGATGTAGGCCTGAGTCTGCCTCTTAACATCATCGCTGACCCGATCGTTCAATCTTTGATTGGAGAGAGGCGTTGAGTTTCCTTCGTTATAAATTGACCCAGTTGCATGCGCGGCTGGATGAGCAGATCCGCACCGAATTGACGCGACGCGCACCGGACACGTTCCGCCTGCTGCGTCTGAAGTGGCTGCGGCTGCAGGTGAAGGACCGACTTCACGCCATGGCCCGGCAACCACAGGCGGCCTGATCCGCCAATTTTCCCACTGACGAGCGGCGGCGACGACGCCGCGCGATGCGGTTCGCGCGCCGACCGGTCGGCGGCCGCTCGCCCTTACCTTTCAGGAACGATCATGACCTTTCTTGCCATTTTTGCAGCTGCCGCCGCCGCGGCGACCGGTGCCCCTGCGGCGACCCACAGCCTGTCCGTCGAACATGCGTCCGGCGCCGTGCAGGCCGATTATCGCGGTGACATCAAGATCCAGCAGAAGCAGGTGGGGGCAGTCGCCCCGCCGGGCCGCCCGTCCTCGCTGCGCTGCGTATGGACCGCCAATATGGAGGTGAACCGCACCGCGACCGGTGCTGGCGGCGTGATGGCCTCGCGCAGCTTCGTCGAGAACAATGTCGCGAACGGCAGCCGTCCGGGCTGGTGCAACGCCAGCCGCAGCGCGATCCAGCAGGACGTGGCAAAGAAGGTCGGCGACACGCGCGCTTACCTCGCCAAGGCGGCCGATGCGGATCGCGCCGCGTTGATCGCCGATCTCGACAAGCTGGCGGCCTCCCAGTCCGCCAGCTGAGACCAGTTCCCTGAGCGGCGCGCGCCTACCTCCCGCCCCGGACGCGCCGCTCCTCCCTGGGCCCTCGCCCTCTGAGGCCGTATTGCCGGCTGCGTTGTACTCCCTTGCGGCGCAGCGACGGTGGCTCTCAGGGGGCGGGACGGGCCGCGGGTTTTCGGGTGCGCGCGATCAGCACGATCAGCCGGCGGGTTGATCCGCCGACCAGCCGCCGCCCATCGCCTGATAAAGCGCGATCACGCTGTTGATCTGGTCGGCGCGCAGCTGAACCAGCGTCAGATCGACGTTGAGCAAGGTGCGCTGCGCATCGAGCTGTTCCAGATAGGTCGCATAGCCCGCACGATAGCGGTTGGTGGCGTGGCGCAGGGCCTCCGCCGTGGCGGTGCGCTGCGCCTCAAGCTCCCGCCGCTGCGCGGCGAGGCGGTCGACCGCGGCCAGATTATCCTCCACCTCGCGGAAGGCGGTGAGGGCGGTGCGCTGATAGGTGAAGGCCGCCTGGTCGCGCCGTGCCGCCGCCCCCTCTACATTGGCGGTGAGCCGCCCGCCCTGAAACAAGGGCGCAAGGATGCTGGCGCCGATCGACCAGATCGACACCGGATCGGCAAGCGCGGTCGACAAGGTGAGGCCAGCCGATCCGGTCAGCCGAAGCGAGGGGAGGAATTGCGCGCGAGCGGCGGCGAGCGAGGCGTCGGTCGCGGCAAGGCTGTATTCGGCCTGGGCGATATCGGGTCGGCGACGCAGCAGATCGGATGGCAGGCCGGCGGGCACGCCGGGCGGGGCCAGCGCCGACAGCGGCCGCCCGCGCGGGATCGCGCGCGGGGTGACGCCGGTGAGGGTGCTCAGTGCGTTCTCCTGCCGCGCGATCGCCAGCTGCACCTGCGGCAGGATCTGCGTCGTGGCGCGATATTCCGCCTCCGCCTGGCGCAATTCGAGCTGCGAGGTGTAGCCGACGTCGGCGCGCGACTTGGCAAAGCGTAGTGCCTCCGCGCGCGAGGTGATCGTCGCTTCGACCACCGCGCGGCGGGCGTCGAGCGCGCGCAGCGTGATGTAGCCGCTGGCGGTGGCGGCGGTGACCGACAGGAGCGCCGCGTCGCGCGCGGCGGCGGTGGCGGCGGTGGACTGACGCGCGGCCTCCACCTGATTGCCGATGCGGCCGAACAGATCGACCTCATAGGCGGCCTGGAACAGCGGCTGCACACCGGTATTCTCGGCCGCGACCCCCAAGGGGTTGAGCGCGCGCGCCTCCGTCACGCCGACCCCGGCGTCGAGTGAGGGGAAGAGCTGCGCGCGGGCGAGCCGTTCGTTGGCGCGCGCCTCCTGCACACGCGCCGCAGCGATCGCGACATCGGGATTGTTGGCGCGCGCTTGTTCCACCAGCGTGTCGAGCACCGGATCACCGAAGCGGCGCCACCAGTCGCCGTCGAGCGCGGCGCCGGCGGGCAGGGTGGTGCGCCATTGCAGCGGTGCAGTGACGCCGGCCGCCTCGGGCCGGGGCGGGTTGGGCGCGGCGCAGCCGGCAAGCGCCAGCAGGACCGCGAGCGAAGAGCGTGTCCTCATCGTCTGGCGCCTACCTGGTCGCCGGGGCGGGCGCGCCGCTGGTATCGACCGCCGCCTCGACCGACATGCCGGGGCTGAGCCGTGGATACAGCGGGCTACGCTGATCCAGCGCGATGCGCACGGTGAGCCGCTGCGGCACCTTCACGAAATTGCCGGTCGCATTGTCCGGGCGGATGACGGAGAATTCGCTGCCCGCCGCCGGCGACAGCCGCTCGACCCGGCCGCGGATCTCGGCGCCGCCCAGCGCATCGACGTGCAGCACCGCGGGCTGGCCCGGGAAGATGCGCGCGGTCTGCGCTTCCTTGAAGTTGGCCGAGACCCAGACGGTCGGCGGGACGAGGAACATCAATTGCGTGCCAGCGGTGACATATTGGCCAAGGCGGACGGTGACTTCGCCGAGCTTCCCCGCCTGGGGCGCGCGGATGATGGTGTTGGCAAGGTCGATCTCGGCAAGGCGCAGCGCGGCGCGCGCGTTTGCCACCGCTGCCTCCAGGCCGCCGCGCCCGACGGTGACGGAGCGGACCTCCTGCTCGCCGATGGTGCGCTGCGCCTCCGCCTGGCGGACCGCCGCCTGCGCCTGCGCCAGCGCGGCGCGGGTCTGATCCTGCTCCCGCAGCGATACCGACCCCTGCGCCACCAGATCGTCGACGCGGCGCATGTCGGCCTGGGCGCGGGCAAGTTGCGCGCGGGCGCTGGCGATCGCAGCGTCCTGCCCACCCACGGCGGCACGGCGCGAGCGTTCGCTTTGTTGCGAGTTGGCGAGATTGGCGCGCTGCGTATCCAGTGCGGCGCGCGCCTGTTCGACCCGTTGGCGGTAGATGCGATCGTCGATCCGGGCGAGCACCTGCCCGGCCTTCACCGTCTCGAAATCGCGCACCTCCACGCTGGTGACATAGCCGTTCACTTGCGGCGCGATGATCGTCGTCTGCCCGCGGACATAGGCATTGTCAGTCGTCTGCAGGCTACGGCGGAACGGCGGCAGGTCCCACGCCCACAGCGCGATCAGCGCGCCGGCGATCAGCAGCCCGACGAAGAACAATGTCGAGAGCAGGCCGCCGCGCGGCGGCGCCCAGCCGCGGCCACGATCAGGCTCGGGCGCGGTGGTTTCGACCGGATCCTCCAGCCGCTCCTCGGCCACCGCCTGGTCCCGGCGCGATGTCGCGTCATTCATTGTGCCGCATTCTCCCGCATCTTCTGCATCGCCGCCAGTTCCTCCGCCAACGGATTGATCCCGTGCATCTTCAGCCAGACCCACCGCCCGCCAAGCCACAGCACCACCAGCACGGCGAGGATGCCGACGCCGGTGAAGACGTCGTTGAAGGCGAGGATGTTCGCCTCTCGCGTGACTTGCTGGCCGAACAGGACGGCGCCCTCCGCCTGACGCAGCATCGGATCGCCCTCGACGCGGGCGTAGGCGCCGCCAAGCTGCTGAAGCCGCTGCGTGACGAGCGGGTCGCCGGCGACGAGGCCGTGGACGATCTCCTGCGAATGGAGCCGCTCTCGCACGATCTGCACGGTGCCCAGGAACGCCGTGCCTGCGAGCCCGCCCACCGTCTGCGCAATGCCGAATACGGCCGAGAAGCTGACGATGTGGCTTGGCCCCTTTGAAATGGCGCGCAGGATGCCGACCATCGTGACGGGGCCCATCCAGAACAGGGCGGCAAAGGCGAGCAGCCCCTGGCTGAGATAGAAATTGCCCGGGCGGGTGAGGTTGGTCGCATCCGAATCCATGAAGGCCACCACGGCGATGATCATCGCCGACGCGACCACCTGCCACAGCAGGTCCTTCGGATTCAGCAGCAGCACCCCGGCGGCAATCCCGGCGATCGACCCCAGGAGGATGATGACGTTCAGCGTGACGAGCTGGTCATTGCCCATCCCCAGCGCGGTCAGCAGCCCGGTCGAGCCATAGGTCTGTTCGGACAGGAGCACCCGGATCGCGGCGACGATGATGATGAAGCGCAGCACGTTGCGCGTGCGCATCCAGCGCGTGTTGAGCAGCGGATTGGCGCGATTGTGCTCGATCAGCATTGCCGCGCCGATCAGGATGATCGCGGCGGCGGTCGCATAGCCGAGCCAGGCCGTGCTCCACCAGACGATGCGTCCCTGCACCAGCACCCCGCACAGGAGCGCCATGCCCGGCGCGAACAGCGCGAAAGTGAGGAAGTCGAGCTTCTCGAACGCCTGGAAGCGCTCGCTTGGCGGCAATCGCAGCAGCGCGACCGAGCCGAGGCACAGCAACGTCAGGCCGAGTTCGAACACGAACAGGTTCTGGATGTCGCCATCAGCGAGCAGGAAGGGGGAGATGATCCGGGCGAGCGGCAGGCCAAGTTGTGCGAGGCCAAAGCCGATGATCATGCCCGATAGGCGCGCCGGGGCAGGCATCGCCTGCATGATGTAAAAGAAGCATAGCGTGGAGAGGCCGCTGCCGACGATCCCCGCCGCCGCGCGCGTCAGCAGTTCGACGCCATAGCTGTGGACGAACACCTGCAGGACGGTGACCGCGAGGAAGCCGGTCAGGAACACGCGATTGAAGCGCTGCAGCCCGAATTGCTGGCGAAACTTGATGAGCAACATGCTCATGCACACGCTGGTCATCGAATAGATCGCGCTGAGCCAGCCGCCCTCCACCGGGCTGAGCCCCAGCGAGCCTTGGATCTGCGGCAGATTGGCGAGCAGCAGGCCGTTGCTGAGCCCACCCGTCAGGCCCAGCAGCACGCCGATCGCGGCATAGGCGATCCGCCGCCCCATCGGATGGTCGGGCGTCGCCGGCGATCCGGGCAGGAAGGGCCGCTCGTGCGGCTTGAATTCATAGGGCGTGGTGGCGGTGGCGGGCATCTATCGGCGGACCGAACCAACAAAGCTTTGGTTCCAAGCTTTGTAGCTCACATGTGACGAAATGCTGCCATGCAGCGAAAGCGCCACAGCCTCAAGCCAAGATGTTGCAGTGCACAATAAAGAATAAGGTGCTGAAAGGTGGCTTGATCGGCGGGGGTGCGACACCATGGGGGCGGATGCGGGCTTGGTTGATCTGTGCTGCCCCGCGCCATAGTGACCGGCGGGCGGCACGCGGCCGCATCGATGACCGGTGCCCTGGCGCGCCTGACGACGACGAGGCGACCGGATGGACGGCATATGGACGATCGGGCCAGTGATGATCGCGGCCGATCGTGCGCTGGCGATCGCGGCGATGTGGCTGTTCCTCGCGGCCGGCATGATGGTGGCGAGGCGCACGGGCGCGGCGGCCGAGCGCGCCGCGGGCGTGGCGCTGGTCGTCGGGATCGTGGCGGCGCGGCTTGGCTTCGTCGTGCAGCATCTGGACGCGTTTCGCGTCGAGCCATGGTCGATCATCGCCATCTGGCAGGGCGGTTTTGCCCCGAGGATCGGCGTCGTGGCGGCGGCGCTGACCCTGCTGCTGGCGCTGGGTCGGCGGCGGGCGACGGCGTGGATGATCGTGGTCCTGGCCGTGCTGTCACTCGGCCACGCGGCGCTGAGTGCGGTCCTCGCCCCGACGCCCCAGCCACTGCCACGCGGACTCACGCTGCATGATCTGGACGGGAAGCCCGTCGCGATCGATGCGCTGCGCGGCAAGCCGTTCGTGCTGAACCTGTGGGCCACCTGGTGCGGGCCGTGCCGGCGCGAAATGCCGATGATCATCGATGTGGCGCGGGGGTCCGAAACGCCGGTGCTGCTGATCAACCAGCGCGAGAGCGAGGCCGCCGTGCGGCGCTTCCTGGCGGCGGAGCGGCTGGCGGGGGACGCCGTGGTGCTCGATCCCACGGGCCATGTCGCTGCGGCGACGCGGGCGGGCGGCTATCCCACCACCGTGTTCGTCGACGCGGCGGGCCGGATCACCCGCCGCCACACGGGCGAAATCTCGCGCGCCAGCCTGATGGCCGCGATCGACGAACTGGAAGGAAGCTGATGGTGACTGGCCGTTTTCTTATGGTGCAGGCGCTGGCCGCGCTTGCTGTGGCCCTGACCATTTCACCGGCCGCGACGGCGCAGAACGTTACCTCCAACGCCGCGTCGCTGCATCGCCAGATCCAGAATGACAGCGTCGCCCCGACAATCGCGCCGGCGGGTGCGGACGTGACGATGGTGGTGTTTTCCGATTATCAATGCCCCTATTGCCGCAAGGTCCACCCGGCGCTGGAGCAATTGCGGCGCGAGGACCCGAAGCTGCGCGTGGTGTATCGCGACTGGCCGGTGTTCGGCGCGGTCTCTCGCGAGGCGGCGCGGACGGCGATCGCGGCGAATTACCAGGGGCGGCACGCGGCGTTCAACAATGCGCTGATGCAGACGCAGGGCAGGATCACCAGCCAGTCGATCCGTATCGCCGCGGACCGGGCCGGCTTGGATTGGGCGCGGCTGCAGGCTGATCTCGTCAAGCATGACGAGGCGATCGACGCGGCGTTGGCACGTACTCACCGCTACGCCCGTGCGATCGGCCTGGCCGGCACGCCGGCGCTGGTGATCGGGCGCTACCTGCTGCCCGGCGCGGTCGAGCTGCCGACGCTGCGCGAGGCCGTCGCCGCCGCGCGCCGGGGGAACGCGGACTGACCCAGAACCAGCGCGGCCAATTGGTGCCTGACGCGTTGGGGCGGGGAAAGGGCTGGCTGATGCGCAAGGACGATGATGAACGGTGGATGCGATTGGCGCTGGAGGTGGCGCGGTCGAAGGGGTCGCATCCCTCGACATCGCCGCTCGGGTGCGTGATCGTCCTGGACGGCAAGGTTATTGCCGCGGAGCGCAACCAGACGCACGAATTGCCCGACGCCACCGCCCATGCCGAGATGATGGCGATCCGCTGCGCGTGCGAGGGGATCGGTGAGCTCGAACTGCGCGGCGCGACGCTTTATTCCACGCTGCAGCCGTGCGGGATGTGCACCATGGCGTCGATCTGGTCGAAGGTCGGGCGGGTCGTGTTCGGCGCGGGGCGCGATGACGTTCACCCGATGTATTTCGAGGCGAAGCATGTCGACACGCTGGCGTTCATCGCCGACGCGTATCGCGACGATATCGAGATCGAGGGCGGCTGCCTCGCGGCGGAATGTGCCGAGCTTTATTATGGGCCCTATGCCGACCTGCCAGAGGAGGAGCAGGCCAATCTGTAGCCGCGGTCAGGCGAGCGGCCAGAAGAACAGGATGAGCGGGGTGCCCAGCAGCAGCACCAACAGTGAGAGCGGCGCGCCCAGCCGCGCATAATCCGCGAAACGGTATCCGCCCGGGCCCATCACCAGGGTATTGCACTGATGCCCGATCGGGGTGAGGAAATCACACCCCGCGCCGACCGCCGTCGCCATCAGGAACGCCTCCGGCCGATAGCCGAGATCGCCGGCGAATTGCGCGGCGATCGGCGCCATCACCAGCACTGTCGCGGCGTTGTTCAGGAACGGCGTCACCGCCATTGCCGCGGCAAGGATCAGCGCGACCGCGCCCCAGGCGGGCAGGGTGGTGGCGACATGGGCAAGGCCGGTCGCGATCACCTCCGACGCGCCCGTCGTTCGCAGCGTATCCGACACCGGGATCAACGCGCCGAGCATGATGAGGATCGGCCATTCGACATGATCATAGGCCTCCCGCGGGCTGATCGCACCCGTCGCCATGACAAGGCCCGCCGCGGCGAAGAAGGCGACGGCCACCGGCACCCAGCCCATTGCGGTCAGGAACATGGCGCCCGCGAGGACAAGGATCGGCAACCAGGTGGTGCGGCGCGAGCCCAGCCGCAGGTCGCGTTCCGCCAGCGGCAGGCAGCCGAGCTGCCGCAATCTTTCGGGCATCGTATCAAGCGGGCCTTGCAGCACGACGACATCGCCGGCGCGCAGCACCGTGTTGGCGAGACGGCGGGACAGCCGCTCGCCGCGGCGCGAGATCGCGACCAGGTTGACGCCGAACATCCGCTGGAGGTTGAGGCGCCCGGCGGTCTGCCCCTCCAGCATGCCGCCCATGTTGACCACCGCCTCGACCACGCCGATCTCGCCGGTGCTGCTGCCCTTGTCCTTGTCGCGCTGTTCCTGCGCCGCTTCGCGCCCCTCGCCCTCATAAGCGAGCCGATCGGTGGCGATCGCCCGCTCCAACGCGTCGGGCGCGCCGCTGAGGATCAGCGTGTCACCTTCCTCCAGCGTCATCGCCATGCCGGGCGCGCTGCGCAGCCCGGCGCGCAACATCTGGGTGAGGACGATCTCGCCCTCGTGCCGATCAAGGAACGCCTGCACCGTCTCCCCGACTGCCGGCGACCCGGCGGGAAGCACTACTTCGGTGACATAGCCGGTGATATCCAGTGCCTCACCCATCGTCGCGGCGGCGCGGCGGTCGCGCGGGACGAGGCGATAGGCGAACCGCAGATAGACCAGGCCGATGACGAACAGCCCGAGGCCGACCGGTGTGTAGTCGAACATGCCGAACGGGTGCCCCGTCATCTGTTCGCGCACGCGGCTGACGATGATGTTCGGCGAGGTGCCGACGAGCGTCATCAGCCCACCGAGCAATGCGGCAAAGGACATCGGCATCAGGAAGACCGACGGGCTGGTATCGTTGCGCTTCGCCATCTGGAACGAGGCCGGCATCAGCATGGCAAGCGCGCCGATGTTCTTCACCAGCGCACTCGCGACCCCGACCGTCCCGGTGAGCACCAGCAGTTGCGAGCGGACCCGGGTGACGTGGCGGCTCACCTTGCGCAGCGCGCGTTCGAGCACGCCCGAGCGTTGCACCGCCCCCGAGATCACCAGCGCGGAGCCGACGATCACGACGATATCGTCGGAAAAGCCGCGAAACGCGTCCTCCGGCTTCACGATGCCGAGCAGCAACGCGGCGAGCAGCGCGATGATCGCGGTGACGTCATAGCGGAACCGCCCCCAGATGAAGAGCGCCATCATCCCCAGGAGCGTTGCGATGGAGAGGCTCTGGGGCACTGTCATGGGCTTACCGGAAATGCGCGAACGTGGCTTTATCTCCGTGGGGAGGCGGCAAATTACGCGTTGGCGTCGGGCGGTCCGTGCTGCTGCGGCGCCAGCTTTTGTTTTGGGCGCGGCTGGGTCAGGATGGCGGCATGAAATTGTACAGCGCGCCGTCGCCGGCCCCGAACCCCCGCCGCGTCCGCATGGCCGCCGCCGAGAAGGACATCACGCTGGAGGAGGTCATGCTCGATCTCCGGCGGGGAGAGCACAAGGCGCCGGACCATCTGGCACGCAATCCGCTTGGCCAGGTGCCGGTGCTTGAGCTTGATGACGGAACGATGATTTCCGAGACGGTGTCGATCTGCCGCTATCTCGACAGCGTGGCCGACGCGCCGTCGCTGTTCGGGCAGACGCCGACCGAGCAGGCGCTGGTCGACATGTGGATCCGCCGGGTCGAGCTTCAGATCGGCGAGCCGGTGAAGATGTTCTGGCGCCATGCGCATCCGGCGACGGCGGCGCTGCTGACGCAGTATACGGATTACGGCGCATCGAACCGCGACCTGCTGCATCGCGCCATGCGCTGGTTCGACCGCGAGCTGTCGGACGCGCGGGCGTTCATCACGGGAGATGACTATTCGATGGCCGATATCGCGGCGGTGACGATCATCGATTTCGGCCAGCTGATCGGCATGGAGCCGCTGGCAGAGCGCGACCACGTTTGCGCCTGGCACGATCGGGTGGCGGGGCGGGCAAGCTACGCCGCCTGAGCGGCAGGGTAAACACGCCGAACCAGCGCCGGCGGCATCCCGGCGCGATCGTATCTTTCCCTATTGGATCCTGCCCCAGCGGCCGGCCATGTGATGGCGTGGCGTGTTCGCAGGGGCGGACGGAGCGTACAGCCCCTTGCCCCGCCGAGCAGGAGGATGCCCGTGAACTATTGGATCAGCATCCTATTCCGGATCATTCCCCTGGCGATGGGGGCAGTGTGCCTCGGCCTTGGCCTGTATGTGTTGCGGGACGGCACGGATGCCAATGATTTCGTCGCCGGACACATTCTGGTGTCGCTGACCGCCATCTGCATCGCCCTGTTCACGACCGCCGCGATGATCATCCGGCAACTAACGCACACGTTCAGTCCGGCATGGAAGGTCATCCTCCCCGTGATCGGCTATTCCGCCGCGGGTGCGACCGTGATCTGGGGCTTCGCGATCATTCAACAGGGGAGCGTGCCCAGCTTCGTTGCCGGCCATGTGATAGCCGGCGTGGGGTTGATTGCTGCGTGTGTCAGCACCGTCGCGACGGCATCAAGTGCCTTCACGCTGATCCCCAGAAATGCGCATGGCCGCGCGCAGGACGGTCCGCCCGCCGAGGCGTACAGCCGCGCGACCGGCGCGGCGCTGATTGCCGTGCCTGTCATAGCTACAGTCGCTGGTGCGTTGTGGGCGGCGATGTTGCTGGCGCGTGCCGCCGAGACGCCTGATTATGTCGCCGGCCACGTCCTGCTCGGCATCACGGCCATTTGCGCAAGCCTTATCTCGTTGGTGTCGACGGTGGTGCGGCAGGTGCGCAACGAATTTGGCGAGGGAGAAAGATGGGCGTGGACGCTGTGGGTCCTGTTGATGGGAGCAGCGGCATTTGGTTGGGGAGTGATCGTCCTGTTCGGAGATGACCGGGTAGATCGGATCGCCCCCGGGTGCGTCCTGCTCGGGCTGGGCATGGTGTGCTTCAGCATCGTGTCAAAGGTGTGGTTGCTGGCGCTGACCTGGCGGCGCGAATGCGCACTGGCGAACCGGATTCCGCTGCTTCCGGTCCTGACCTGCCTCGCCTGCCTGTTCTTTTCCGCCTTCCTTGCAGAAGCGGCCACCGCGAACCCGGGCTTCTTCGTCCCGGCGCGCGTTCTGGCGGGGCTTGGCGCCGTCTGCTTTACCCTGTTTTCGATCGTGTCGATCCTGGAGGCCGGCACGTCGGGCAAGGAATAGGCTTCGCGGCGGGCGGATCAGTCAGCGCGGCTGAATACGCCTCGATCGCGATCGCAACGGCGTCGGCGTGAATGGTCGGGGAGACAGGATTCGAACCTGCGACATCCTGCTCCCAAAGCAGGCGCGCTACCAGACTGCGCCACTCCCCGACGCGTGCGAGCGCCTAGGCGGTTACCGGCCCGAGTGCAAGCGATCACGCGGTGGGCCCGGCAGGACTCGAACCCGCAACCTAGCCGTTATGAGCGGCCAGCTCTAACCGTTGAGCTACAGGCCCTCCGCGTGAGTGACCGCCTATAGGCGGAGCGTCGCGGGGGCGGCAATGCCTCAAATGGTACGCGGCCCCCTGGGAAAGTGACAAAAGAAAAGGGCGCCTCCGCAAAGCGGAAACGCCCATTTCATCATTCAGCAAAGCGGCGAGCCTGTTGGCCCGCAGCGCATTACTGCATGTTGTCAGCCTTTTCCTCGGCGACGTCACGGACGTTGTCCGCTGCGTCCTCAAGGTTGTCAGCTGCATTCTCGAGACCCTCGGCAGCAACGGCGTTCGCCGAGTTGTCAGCCAGGTCCTCAAGGTTGTCGGCCATCATTTCCATGTTGTCGGCCATCATGTCCGCGTTGTTCTCGACCGCGGCGGCCTCCGGCGACTTCGAGCAAGCAGCCACGGACATCAGGCCGGCGGCGGCAGCGATCAGAACGATCTTCTTCATTCGAATGCTCCCAAGCATTTATTCATTTCGCGGCCGACCCGTTTGCCGTCGCGAGCCACGGCAAATACCGCAGCAATTTGATGGGTCAATGATGAAATTCATCTGGCAGCAAGGTTCGCGACGAACGGATTCAGCGCGCGGGACGCTCAACCGGCCCGATTTCCTCCGGCGCATCGGCCACGATCGCCAGCATCGCCGTCCATGCCGCGACGTTCTGACGCAGGTTCTCCGGGTCCACGCGATCCAGCGTATCGTCAGGCGTGTGATGTACGTCGAAATAATCGGAGCCCGACTGGTTTAGGTCAACGCCGGCGACGCCGAGTGCCACCGTCGGGCCGATGTCCGCGCCGCTGCCGCCCGGGCCATTGCCGCGCACGATGCCGAGCGGGGCGAGCGCGGCGGCGAGGCGATCACCCACGGGTTTGGCGGATTCCGGCAGCGTCATGCCGAGCCGCCAGATCTTGTCCGCGCCAAAATCGCTTTCGGCGGCGAGCGCGTGGCGTTCCTTGCCGTGCTTCGCGGCATAATCGCGGCCGCCGAAGCCGCCGACTTCCTCCGCGCCGAACCAGACGACGCGGATCGTGCGGCGCGGGCGCTTGCCGCTGTCGAGGATTCGCTTGGCGGCAGCCGCAGTGATCGCAACGCCGCTGGCGTCGTCGATCGCGCCGGTGGCGAGATCCCAGCTGTCGAGGTGGCCGCCGATGAGGACAATGCCGGCATTGGGATCAGTGCCGGGCACCTCGGCGATGACATTGCCCGATTCCTGCTCTCCCACCTGGCGCGGGGTGAGGACCAGCTTCATGCGGATCGGCTTGCCGCGCTTCGCCAGCGCCTCGATCAGCTTGGCGTCGGGTACCGACAGCGCGGCGGCGGGGATCGCCGGGCCGTCACGGAAATAGGTGGTGCCGGTATGCGGCAGGCGATGCGTGTCGGTGCCGATCGAGCGGATCACGATGGCGGCGGCGCCCTTCTTGGCGGCGAGCGCAGGGCCGGCGAAGCGTGCGACGCCGGCCTGGCCGTAGCTCGATCCGTCCTGCGTCTTCATCATCGTGTTGCCGACATAGGCGATCTTGCCGGTAAGGCTGCCGTCAGGCGCCGCGGCGAGATCGGCATAGGTGGGGAAGATCACCACTTCCGCCTCGATGCCGTTGGCGGGCGTTGCGCCCGAATTGCCGAGCGCGGTCAGGTGCAGCTTCTGCGGCACGGGGGCGACCACTTCGCCGCGTTCCTCACCGCGCACCCAGACCGGCATCTGGTAGGTTTCGATCCGAACGTTCTTGAAGCCCAGCGCCTTCAGCTTCGCCGCGCTCCAGGTGCGGGCGCGGGCCTCCGCCTCGGTCCCTGCCAGGCGCTGGCCGACCTCGGTCGTCATGCCTTCGACGATGTCGTAGGCGACATCATCCTTCAGCGCGGCATCGCGCAGCGCGGCGACGCGCGGGTCGACACCGGCGGGCGCGGCCGGTGCGGCGCGCTGCGCGACGGCCGGCACGGCAGCGGATGTGGCGAGGAGAAGGGCGGCGAGGGCGTAACGACTGGTCATGCCCACCGCGTAGGTCGGCGCAGCAAGTTTGCCAACGGCCCGTCGCATCATTACATGCGCGGCGACATTTTCCAGCCATTCCAGTCTACGGAGCGACAGGCGACCCATGGCCGTCCAGTATACCTACGTCATGAAGGGTCTGACCAAGACCTTCCCGGGCGCCAACAAGCCCGTGCTCAACAACATCCACCTGCAGTTCCTGCCGGGCGCGAAGATCGCGATCATCGGCCCGAACGGCTCGGGCAAGTCCACGCTCATGAAGATCATGGGCGGGATCGACACCGATTTCACCGGTGAGGCCTGGGCCGCCGAGGGGATCAAGGTCGGTTACCTGCCGCAGGAGCCGCAGCTCGACCCCGACAAGACGGTGATCGAGAACGTCCGCATGGGCGCGGGACCGGTCGTGCAGATGGTCGAGCGGTTCAACGCCATTTCCGCCGAAATGGGCGATCCGAAGGATGATACCGACTTCGACGCGCTGATGGAGGAGATGGGCGATCTTCAGGCGAAGATCGACGCCGCCGACGGCTGGAGCCTCGATTCGCAGCTGGAACAGGCGATGGAGGCGATGCGCTGCCCGCCGTCCGACAGCCCGGTCACCAACCTGTCGGGTGGTGAGAAGCGCCGCGTCGCGCTCGTTCGCCTGCTGCTCGAGAAGCCCGACATCCTGCTGCTCGACGAACCGACCAACCACCTCGACGCCGAGAGCGTCAGCTGGCTCGAGAATTTCCTGAAGGAATATACCGGCAACGTCATCCTGGTGACGCACGACCGCTACTTCCTCGACAATGTCGTGAACTGGGTGCTCGAGCTCGATCGCGGGCGCTACTACACCTATGAGTCGAACTACTCCGGCTATCTGGAGAAGAAGGCCAAGCGGCTGGAGCAGGAAGAGCGCGAAGAGGCCGGCCGCCAGAAGGCGATCGCCGACGAGCTCGCCTGGATGCGCCAGACCCCCAAGGCGCGTCAGACCAAGAGCAAGGCGCGTATCCGTGCGTTCGACGAGTTGGTCGAGAAGCAGGAGAATCGCGCGATCGGCAAGGCGCAAATCCTGATCCAGATCCCGGAGCGTCTAGGTGGCAAGGTGATCGAGGCGAAGGGGCTGACCAAGGCCTATGGCGACAAATTGCTGTTCGAAAACCTCGACTTCAACCTGCCGCCGGGCGGCATCGTCGGCGTCATCGGCCCGAACGGTGCCGGCAAGTCGACGCTGTTCAAGCTGATCACCGGTCAGGAGCAGCCCGACGGCGGCACGATCGAGGTCGGCCAGACGGTGAAGCTGGGCTATGTCGATCAGAGCCGCGACGCGCTCGACCCCAACAAGAATGTCTGGGAAGAGATTTCCGACGGGCTCGACGTGTTCCGTTTCGGCAAGCAGGAACTGGGGACGCGCGCGTACGTGGGTGCGTTCAACTTCAAGGGGCAGGACCAGCAGAAGAAGGTCGGCCAGCTGTCGGGCGGTGAGCGCAACCGCGTTCACATCGCCAAGATGCTGAAGGAGGGTGGCAACGTCCTGCTGCTCGACGAACCGACCAACGACCTCGACGTCGAAACGCTTCGCGCGCTGGAAGAGGCGCTGGAAAGCTTCGCAGGCTGCGCGGTGGTGATCAGCCACGATCGCTTCTTCCTCGATCGCCTGTGCACGCACATCCTCGCCTTCGAAGGCAACAGCCATGTCGAATGGTTCGAGGGTAACTTCGAGGCTTATGAGGAGGACAAGCGTCGCCGGATGGGCGATGCGGCGGATCGTCCGACGCGGCTTGCCTACAAGAAGCTGACGCGCTGATCCGACGCGATCGTCACCCTGGCGCATCGCCGGGGTGACGGCGGATCAAGGGAAAGGCCCGCCCGGTTGATGCCGTGGCGGGCCATTTTCCTTATTGGCGCTGGTCGGCGCTCTTGGCGCGGATCGCGCGGAACTCCGATGACGGCCGCCATTCGGGCCAGACACCCGCCTTCGAAAGCCGCTGGCCCATCGCGTAGAACAGGTCGACGTCCTGCGCCGCGCCGGTGAAGTTCCAGTCGGGCGCCCAGGCGTCGCAAGTCTTGTGGTAGCAGGCCATATAGCCGTCGAGCCACTTCTGCCCCGCCTCGCGACCGCCGACGCGCATGTCGCTGGCGCCGCCAAGCGCCATCAGCTGAAGCGCGGGAACGCCGCGGCGCACGACCGAGAAATGATCGGCGCGATAGAACAGCCCGCGCTCGCTGGCCTCCTCCGGCGTGACGACGCGGTTCTGCGCACGCGCCGCGTCGGTCAGCAGGTCTTCGAGCGAGGATTGGCCGGCGCCGACGAGGATCACGTCCTTCGCCTCGCCCGCGGTCTGCAGGATGTCGAGTGTCAGGTTCGCGACGGTCTTTTCCAGCGGCGCGGTCGGCCGGGTGGCATACCATTCGGAGCCGAGCAGGCCGCGTTCCTCCGCGGTCCACAGCGCGAAGACGAGCGTGCGGTCGGGCGCCGGGCCGGCCTTGAACAACCGGGCAAGCTCCATCACGCCGGCAACGCCGAGCGCATCGTCGTTGGCGCCGGGGCGGATGGTACGGCCCTGCGCATCGGGCGGGCCTTCGCCATAGGCGTCCCAATGCGCGGCGAACTGGACGGTCTCGTCCGGCTTCACCTTGCCCGGAATCTTGGCGAGGACATTGGCGCTTTCAATCCGCTCAACGCTGACAGGCAGCTTCGCGGTGAAGCGCGCCTTCATCGCGATCGGGCGGAACGCGGCGGAGCGGGCCTGCTTGCG
Organism: Sphingomonas olei; assembly: GCF_045369765.1. Taxonomy (NCBI): domain Bacteria; kingdom Pseudomonadati; phylum Pseudomonadota; class Alphaproteobacteria; order Sphingomonadales; family Sphingomonadaceae; genus Sphingomonas; species Sphingomonas olei. Next base: position 20,508 of record NZ_JBIQEU010000015.1, on the reverse strand, counting down.
GAGCGCCGCGAGGTCGAGACCCTCGGCAGCGAAGACGCGGTTCGCCGCCTCGCCCGACAGCCAGCCCTGCAGCGCGATGCGCTGATCCTCGGGGCCACGGACGATATCGTAATTCTCGCCGTTGGAGGCATTGGCGGTGGACCAGGGATAGCCGGCGCCCGCGGTGTCATGAACGATCAGCGCGCCGATCGCGCCGCGCCGTGCCGCTTCCTCGTACTTGTAGGTCCATCGGCCGTAATAGGTCATCCGCTTGTCGCCGAAGCGGCCCTTGGCGTCCTCGCCCGCGACCGCCTCGAAATCGGGATCGTTGACCAGGAAGACGGCGACCTTGCCCTTCAGGTCAACGCCCTTAAAATCGTCCCACTTCGCCTCGGGCGCGCTGACGCCATAGCCGACGAAGACAAGCGGCGCGTTCTCGATCGCAACGGCCGCGTCGGGGCGAACGGTGGTGAGGGCGACGTCGGTGCCCTGCTTCAGGCTGATCGCGCCGAAGCTGACCGGGCCATCGCCCAGCCGGGTATGGATCAGCGGCACCTTCTGCGTCCAGGCGCCGTCCGGCCCGCCGGGCTCAAGCCCCAGCGCCTTGAAGCGGGCAATCGACCAGTCGATCGTCTTCTTCTCGCCCTCCGTCCCCGGCGACCGGCCACCGAATTCATCGGAGGCGAGCACCTTGGTCATCTCGGAAAGCTTGGCGGGGTCGGTTTTTGGTGGTTCGGCGGCCGCAATGGCGATCAGCGGGAGGAGACAGGCAATCGTCTTGTTCTTCATCAACGCAACCTTCGCACGAATACACGGCCATCCTCGCGCCGCTCGGTCTGGAAATTGGGAACGGCGGCGATCAGGTCCGACAGGCGCTTGTAGCCATAGTTGCGCACGTCGAAGCTCGACCGGTTGGCGGCAAGCTGTCCCATGGCGGACAGGCTGACGAAGCCCTTTTCGTCGCGCTTCACCGCGGAATAGGCGTCGATCAGCAGCTTCACCAATTCATCGTCGATTGGTGCCGGGCTCTGCGATGCGGCGGGCTCAAGCGGGGTCGTCTCAGCCGCGCCCGTGTCGGTGGGGGCAGGGGCGGAGGCCGGCGCGGCCTGCTCCTTGCCGTTTGCCGGTGCCGCCGGCGCTTCCCTGGCCGGAGCGGGGCGGGTCGCAGGCGCAGGGCTCTCCTCCTCGGCGGCCATCAGCTTGTCGACATCGATGAAGCGGGTGCAGGCGCGCTTGAAGCCCTCGGGCGTCTTGTCCTGGCCGAAACCATAGACGGGCAGACCGTCCTGCCGCAGCCGGGTGGCGAGCGGCATGAAATCGCTGTCCGACGACATGATGCCGAACCCCTCGACGCGCCCGCGGAACAGCAGGTCCATCGCGTCGATGGTCATCTTCATGTCGGTGGCGTTCTTGCCCTTGGTGATATCGAACTGCTGCTGCGGTTCGATGCCGTGCTTGATCGTCATCTCGCGCCAGCCGCTCAGCGCCGGCTTCGACCAATTGCCGTAGACGCGGCGGATGTTGACCGTCCCCAGTTCGGCAAGGACGGTCAGCACCGGATCGATCGCGTGCCAGCTGGCATTGTCCGCGTCGATCAGGAGGGCGATGTTGCGGGTGGGGGTGTCGTCGGTCGCCATGGGTCAAGCCATCGGCGCTCCATCCGCCCGCGTCAATCGCCCCCGGTTCGTTGATGGACGCAGCGTTCAGCCACCCACGGGTCGCGAGCTGCGGAACGCCTGATCGGCGTTGATATCCGCCTGTTTGGTCAGCGGGGTCGAACCGTCGGGATCATCCACCTGCTTCAGGTCAGCGCGCGAGCCGAGGTCGCGGGCCAGCGCGCCGCCGCTGGTGCCGGCCTGTGCGTCACCCGCGGGGATCATGCCTTCGATCACATCCTTGTCGTCATGATCGCGGGCGCTGGTGGTGCGGGGGTTCTCTGCCATTGTTACTCTCCTTCACTGCGTGGAAGAACGAGTGGGCAGGGTGCCGAGTTTCGTCAGGCGTCCGGATAAGCGATGGCGATCACTTCATATTCCTTCTCGCCCGCGGGCAGCGTGACGCGGCGCAGATCGCCGACCGCTGCGCCGCGCAGCGCGCGGGCGAGCGGGGCGTTCCAGCCGATCAGCCCCTTGCCGGCATCCGCCTCGTCATCGCCGACAATGGTGAGTTCGCGGTGATTGTCGTCCTCGTCGGCGATCGTAATGCTGGCGCCGAAATAGACGCGGGTGCGATCAGGCGCCTGCGCAGGATCGACCACCTTGGCGGCCTTCATGCGGCGCGACAGGAAGCCCAGCCGGCGATCAATCTCGCGCAGCCGCTTGCGGCCGTAGATATAGTCGCCGTTTTCCGAGCGGTCGCCATTGCCGGCGGCCCAGGCGATCGTCTCGACCAGCGCCGGCCGCTCCTTGGCGAACAGCTGGTCGTATTCTGCGCGCAACGTCGCATAGCCGGCGGGGGTGATGTAGTTCGGGCGATCCATCGCGGCGTCTTAGCCAAGCCGCAGCGGATCCGCGACCTTCCCGTCGCGTGGCGAGGGAAGGTCGCGATGCGTCAGCCGGTGCGATTGCGGCCGAGATACCAGCTGAGGTTGGCGGGGCCACGGCTCTTGGCGCGCGGCGGGTTCATGAGGTCATACACCACGGCGTTTTCCAGTACGCGCTGCACATAGTTGCGCGTTTCGCCGTAGGGGATCGCCTCGATCCATTCGACCATGTCGATCGCCCCGGTGCGCGGATCGCCATTGGCGCGCAGCCACTTGTTCACGTTGCCCGGCCCGGCGTTATACGCCGCGATCGCCAGCGGATAGCTGCCGTAGATGCCGAAGATGCGCTGGAAATAGCTGGAGCCGAGCTGCGTGTTGTAGCCCGTGTCGGTCAGCAGGCGGCCGGCGTCATAGGGCAGCCCCATCTTCCCCGCCTGTTCGCGCGCGGTGCCCGGCATCAGCTGCATCAACCCGCGCGCACCGGCCGACGAGATGGCGGCGCGATCGAACTGGCTTTCCTGCCGCGCGATGGCGTGGATCATCGTCCACTGGCTGTCATAGCCCGAAGGCACCGACACGGTGGGGAAGGCGATCGCGCTATATTCGGTCTGGTCGTTCTGCATCGCCTTTCGCCCGACGATCACCGCCAGGTCGGGGCGACGGATGGAGCGGGAGAGTTCCTCCGCCAGGAAATGCTCGGCATCGGTCTCGACGTCGGCGGCGATGGTGCGGACGAAAGCGGTCTGATCCTGGTACTGGCCAATAGTGCCCAGAAACTGCGCGGCGCGCACCGTTTCGCGGCCGAAGAATGCCTGGCGGGCGGCCGGATCGATGGCGGGGGAGGCCACGTCGCGCGGGGCGGTCAGCGGGCGGCGAAGGTGCTCGAGCGCCAACTGGCCGTAGAATTGATCGCGATATCCAGCGGCGCGGTTGAAGAAAGCGCTGGCATCGGCGCTGCGACCGGCGGCCTCGGCGGCGCGGCCGGCCCAGTAAAAGCCCTTGGCGCGGGTCTGCGGCGACTGGCTGCCCCGGCCATAGCGATCGAACATCGTCATCGCGTCAGCCGGGCGGTTCAATTGCTTCAGCGCCGTCTGGCCAGCCAGCCAGACGAGGCTCGTGTAATCGTCCCGCTCGCCATAGGGCTTCTTCGACACGTCAGTGCCGGCGGGATAGGCGTCGTCGACCTGCCGCGCGATGTCATAGGCGAGCTGATACTGCCCATCGGCGGCCGCGGCGCGCGCATTGGTCAGCAGCACCTCGTAGAATTTCTCGACATTGCCGGGCAGGGCGATTCCGGGCCGGCGGGTGCGGGCGAGCCACGACCGCGCGCTGGCGCTCGCCCCGCTATTGCGCAGCCACACCGCCTTGTCGGCGATATAGCCCGCATCCGACGCGCCCGCGGCATCGTTGGCGGCGGCGAGCGCGGAGGCGTTCTCCGCCTTGGTGCGGAACGCCAGCCGCGCCTCGAACAGCGGGCGACGGGCAGGGGAGGTCAGCGCGATCTGCCGAGCAGCGATGCTGGTCGATCCCTGCCACAACAGCGCGTCCATCCGCGCGTCATGATCCTCCGGCCGGAGGGCGCCGGCAAAGCTGGTGAGGATCGTCGATTCATCGGTCGGCGTCAGCGCGCCGCGCCGCCATGCATTGCGTGCGGCCTCATAGGCCTCACCCGTCGCTCCCGTGGCCTGAAGCGCCTTCGCCTGCGCCACGGCGCCCGCCGCGGTCAGCGGGGGATAGCGGCGGAAAAAGGCGACGACATTCGCGGGCGCGGCATAGCCGTTGCTGGCCTGCCGCTCCGCCGCGCGGCGATTGGCGGCCTCGTTCGGCCAGCCGGGATGCGCCATCACGAAGCTGGCGTAGCTGTCGAACGGCAGCCCGTCGGTCTGCTGCAACGCGCGCCATTGCGCGAGCGCGGCGGCGAGATCGGCGTTGTTCGTTACCTGCGCCATGGCGGCAGGCTGCGACTGCGCCAGGGCGTTGGCTGCCCGCGTGCGTGCAGCATCATCCTGCCCCTGAGCGACGACCAGCGCCGCGCCCAACCCTATTCCCAGTGCGATCAATGCCCCTGCCCTCAAACCAGTCACCATTGTGGACAGAATAGCCGGCTCACCCGTATCTGTCCTGAACGACCCAACGCACCACAATCCGTTTCAGGAGCAACACATGTTTTCCGGATCGATTCCGGCGCTCGTCACGCCGTTCGACGCCGACGGCCGCTTCGTCGAGCGCGCCTTTCGAGAACTGATCGAATGGCAGATCAGTGAAGGCTCCACCGCGCTTGTCCCCTGCGGGACCACGGGCGAGGCCGCGACGCTGGCCAAGGATGAGCATTTCGCGATCGTGAAGGTCTGCGTCGATCAGGTCCGCGGCCGAGTGCCGGTGATTGCCGGCGCCGGATCCAACGACACGCGCGTTGCCGCGGAGAATATCGCGGCGGCGAAGGAGGCGGGGGCCGATGCCGCGTTGATGGTGCCGCCTTATTACAACCGGCCCTCGCAAGAGGGGATCTTCCAGCATTTCGCCGCGCTGGCGCCCAGTTCCCCGCTGCCGATCGTGCTCTACAACGTACCGGGCCGCACGGTGACTGACATCCAGCCGGGAACGCTGATCCGTATCGTGGAGGCGTTTCCCAAGGTGTTCGTTGGGGTCAAGGATGCATCGGGCGTGCTCCAGCGTGTGTCGCAGCATCGCGCGGCGCTGGGCGAGGGGTTCAGCCAACTGTCCGGCAATGACGATCTGGCGCTGGCATTCAACGCCATGGGCGGGGTGGGGTGCATTTCTGTCACCGCCAATGTCGCGCCCCGGCTGTGCGCCGATTTCCAGGCGGCGGGCACGGGGGTCGAGGCGCTGGCGCTGCACGATCGTTTGTTCGCGCTTCATACCGCGCTGTTCACCGATGCCTCTCCCGGGCCGGTGAAATATGCCATGAGCCGTGTTCGCCCTGATTTCCCGCAGGGACTTCGCCTGCCAATGACGTGGCCGAACGAGGCGAGCCGCGCCGCGGTCGACACTGGGCTGGAGCGCGCTGGCCTGCTCTGATCGCGCCATCGTGGACGCATCGGCTAAGCGCTCTTAATCCCGCCGCATTCTCCCCGCACGTTCCCGAACGAACAGGGGAGAAAGCGGTGGCGGCTTGGTTGATGCTGACCGTGCAGGCAGTTGCCGGACCGCCGGCCCCGGTCGCCCGCGCGCCCGTGGAACGCCCATGCCCGGTCGCCAAGCCCGGGAAAGAGATCATCGTCTGCGGCCGGTCAGGCGATGACTTCCGGTTGAAGCCGATGCCGGATCGCTACGCGCCCGAACGCGCCCTGCCCAAGGCAGAAACCGCGATAAACGGGGTCGGGACGCTTGCCGCGGAAGCAGAGCGGGCGGCGGATGCGCAGGGGGCGCCGATCAATCGCGCGATGATCCGCCTCCGCGTTCCGATCGGCACCGTCAAACGCTGATCACGCCGCCTTCCCACGGACGACGCAACGCCCTACATCGCCCCGTCCATGCCACGTCCCAAACCCGCCATCTTCGACAAGAAGAAGATCGTCGCCGAGAACCGCCGCGCGCGCTTCGATTATTCGATCGACACCACCTATGAGGCCGGGATCGTCCTGACCGGCACAGAGGTGAAGAGCCTGCGGTTCGGCGAGGGATCGATCGCGGAAAGCTACGCCGAGGTCAGTGAAGGCGGCGTTTGGCTGGTGAATTCGAACATCCCGGAATTCAGCCACGGCAATCGTTTCAACCACGAGCCCAAGCGTCCCCGTAAACTCCTGCTTCACGAGCGCGAAGTTAGAAAGCTTCACGGCGCCGTGGCGCGGGAGGGTATGACCCTCGTGCCCCTGATGATCTATTTCAACAGTCAGGGTCGGGCCAAGGTGGAGTTGGCGTTGGCGAAGGGCAGGAAAGCGCACGACAAGCGTGACGCGATCAAGGAGCGCGACTGGAAGCGCGAGGCCGGCCGCCTCATGCGTGAGCGCGGCTAGTGGCCACGCGCAACCCCGGCATCTGGCAGCGGTTCACCGGCTGGTGCCATCGCAATTTGCCGACCCGCGAATCGATGGAGGAAAGCCGCCTGCTTCGCCCCGTCGCGCACCGTGTGCTCGCGCCGCAGCTCTGGCGGTTCACCCGCCGGTCGGTGCCGCGCGGCGTGGCGCTGGGCATGGTGACCGGGATCCTCTTCCCGGTCGCCCAGATCCCTTTTTCGGCCATGCTGGCGCTGCCGTTTCGCGCCAACATCCCCTCCGCCGCGCTAACGACGTTCATCACCAATCCGGTGACTACCCCGCCGCTGTGGGTGGCGGCTTATTATATCGGCAAATGGACGCTGCACCTCGACCGGGCGCTGCCCGGCGATCCGATGCAGGACGCCGCGGTCAACGCCGCGCAATCGGGCTGGATGCAGTGGCTGATGTCGGATGCGGCGCCAGCGACGGCGCTCGGCCTGTTGATCGTCACCGCGGTGCTGTCGCTGGCAGGCTATGGGCTGTCGATGCTGGGATGGCGTTTGTGGATCGCGCGCAAGTGGCGGTCCCGTCACATTCGTAACCACGTTGACGAGGCGTCTTGAGCGGATAAAACACCGCCTTTCATTCCCTTGAAGGCGATTTTGATGCGCTCGTCCCTCCTGGTTGCTGCGATTCTTTCCACCACCGCGGCTGCGGCGATTGCCCAGACCGCGGCGGACACGCCCAAAACGGCCGCCGCCCCCAGCAAGACGGTGCAGGGACAGCCGGTGCAGGGTCAGCCGGCAGCCGCGAAGGCGAACGGGCCGAAGATCGGGACCTTCGGCTTCGACATGGCCGGACGCGACACCAGCGTGCCGCCGGGCGACGACTTCTACCAATATGCCAGCGGTACCTGGGAGAAGAATACGCAAATCCCGGCGGACCGATCGACCTATGGCATGTTCCACGTGCTGCAGGACCTGTCGCGCGAACAGACCCGCACGATCTTGGAGGAGCAGCGTCGCCAGCCGGGCAGCAAGTCGGGCGATTTCTACGCGAGCTTCCTCGACGAGGCGACGGTGAATGCCAAGGGCGTCACGCCCGTCCAGCCGTGGCTGACCGCGATCAAGAACGCGCCGAGCAAGGCGGCGCTGGCTGAAGAAGCCGGGCGGATGCAGCGCCGCGGCGTCGGCACCCTGTTCGGCATGTACGTCAACCAGGACGACAAGGATCCCGAGACCTATGCCGTGGTGTTCAGCCAGTCGGGCCTGGGCCTGCCGGACCGTGATTATTACCTGAACGATGATGCCAAGCTGGCGGCCAACCGGACCGCCTACCAATCGTATCTGACGAAGATGCTGACGCTGGCGGGTGAGCCGAACGCGGAGGCGCGCGCAGCGGCCGTGGTCGACATGGAAAAGGCGATCGCCGCGGCGCACTGGACCCGCGTCGACAGCCGGGACGCCGACAAGGTCTATAACAAGCTGACGTTCGAGGAGCTGAACGCCCGTGCGCCGGGCTATGACTGGGCGCAGTATTTCGAAGGCGCGGGCATTCCCACGGATGCGCCGATGCTGGTGTCGCAGCCGTCCGCCTTTACCGGTGAGGCGAAGGTGTGGGCGGAAACGCCGCTGCCGGTGCTGAAGGACCATCTGCTGCTGCGCACATTGTCCAGCTATGCGCGTTTCCTGCCGAAGGAGTTCGACGACACCCGCTTCGCCTTTTACGGCACCGAGCTGACCGGCGCGCCCGAACAGCAGGCGCGGTGGAAGCGCGGCGTCGATCTAGCGAGCGAGCATCTGGGGGAGGATCTCGGCAAGGCTTATGTCGCCCGATACTTCCCGCCGGAATCGAAGGCCGCGGCCGACGAGCTGGTGCGCAACGTCATCGCGTCGATGGGGGAGCGCCTGAAGAAGCTGGAATGGATGGCGCCCGAGACGAAGCAGAAGGCGCTGGCGAAGCTCGCCGCCTTCACGCCGAAGATCGGCTATCCCGACAGCTGGCGCGACTATACCGCGCTGGAGATCCGCCGCGACGATCTGGTCGGCAATGTCGCGCGCGCCAATGAGTTCGAGTTCCAGCGCAACATCGACAAGCTGGGCAAGCCCATCGATCGGGGCGAGTGGTTCATGACCCCGATGACGATCAACGCCTATGCCAATCCGACGATGAACGAGATCGTCTTCCCGGCGGCGATCCTGCAGCCGCCGTTCTTCGATCCGAAGGCTGACCCGGCAATCAATTACGGCGGGATCGGCGCCGTGATCGGCCATGAAATCAGCCACCATTTCGACGATCAGGGCCGCAAATATGATGTGAACGGCAAGCTGACCGATTGGTGGACCGAGAAGGACGTCGCGCAGTTCAAGACCTTCACCGACCGCCTCGTGGCGCAATATGACGCCTATGAGCCGCTGCCCGGCCAGCACGTGCAGGGCGCCCTGACCCTGGGCGAGAACATTGCCGACCTCGCCGGGCTGGTCGTCGCGCATGACGCCTACCGCCTGTCGCTGGGCGGCAAGAAGGCGCCGGTGATCGACGGCACGACGGGCGATCAGCGTTTCTATCTGGGCTGGGGCCAGGTGTGGCGGACCAAGTATCGCGAGCCGATCCTGCGCCAGATCCTGCTGTCCGATCCGCACGCGCCCGGGATGCAGCGCGCGAACATCGTCCGCAATCTCGATGCCTGGTATGATACGTTCGGCGTCCGCCCGGGCCAGAAGCTGTACCTGACGAACGAGCAGCGCATCCGGATCTGGTGACGCCATGCCCGCCGCGCGCTGCTTGACGCGGCCGCGGTGGGGATTGAAGGGTTGCCGGGATGGCGACGCTGTTTCCCGATACCATGCCCCGCCTGACGCCGCGCGCTGCGCTGGCGACCGCGGCGGGCGCTGGCGTGTTGTCCGCGGCGTTAATCCTGTGGGTGATCGGGGACACGGCGGTTGCGACCGGCTTCCTCGCCGCGGCCATCGTGCTGGGCGGTGCCCTGGTGGCGTGGCGCGCGCTGGCGCCCGAACCGCCCGCACCGGGCCCGGCGGTTGATTGGCAGCTGGTCCGCACGCTGGCGCAGGAAAGCGATGATGCGATCGCGGTGACGGATCGTGCCGGGCGCCTTGTCTGCGCCAACGATCGTTTTGAGGAGCTGTTCGGCGGCCTGTCCGCGCCCCCCGGCCTGCCGGTCGGCGAAGCGGGCGTGGGTGCGCTGGCGGCTGCTGGTCGCGCCGCCTGGCGCGACGGGCGCGCGCGGGTCGAGCATGCCGAAGTCGCGGGACGGGCGATCTATTTCGACGTGCTGCGCGCGGGCCAGCGGCAGGATCTGCTGATCTGGCGCGCGGCATCGCTGATGGGGTCTGACAGCGGGCGTGCGCTCGCGGAGGCGCTGACGGGCTCGCTCGGCCGGCGGCTGGCGGAATCGGGCATCATGGCCGCGCTGCTCACGCCGGACGGCCGGGTCATTGCCGCCGATCCCGTGCTGCGGATGCGTGCGATGGGGCATGCCGATGCCGCCGTGGAGGGTGCGGATTTCGCGCGCTTCCTGATCACGGATGAGCGGGGCCTGATCCGGTTCGAGCGCGAGGGCCGCGACGGCAATCCGCTGCGGCTGGTGCAGGTGCCGTTCTCCGACATCGACGGCGCGCCGATCCTGGTCGCGCTGCTCGATGAGGACGAGGCGCCGGTCAGCCTGGGCAGCGGAGCGGCGGCGCATATCCGTACGCTCGTGCAGCTCATGCCGCTGGGCATCGCGCTCGTCGATCGGGACGGCCGGTTCATCGAGATGAACGACGCCTTCATCCGCGCTGCTGCCGTCGATCGCGACGCCCCGCCGCTGTATCCGGGCGACCTGGTGGTGCGTGAGGACAAGGCCGCGGTGGCGGATGCAGTGCGCCGCTTTGCCGGCGGCGGGGCCGCCCATGTCACCGACATTGCGGTCCGTCTGCGCGATTTGCCGGAGGAACCGGTGGTGCTGTCGATCGCCGGCGCGCGGAGGCTGGGCGATGCGGCGGTGGTGCTGAGCCTCAAGGAAAACAACGAGGAATCGCGGCTGAAACGCGAAGTCGCACAGGCGACGAAGATGCAGGCGGTCGGCCAGCTGGCCGGTGGCGTGGCGCACGATTTCAACAACATCCTGACCGCCATCATCGGTCACTGCGACCTGATGCTGATGCGCCATTCGCCGGGCGACAGCGACTATGACGACATCCAGCAGGTGCGGAACAACTCCAATCGGGCGGCGGCGTTGACGCGCCAGCTGCTCGCCTTTTCGCGCCAGCAGACGCTGCGGCCGCAGATCCTGCAACTGCCCGATGTCGTGTCCGAAGTGTCGAACCTGCTGAAGCGGCTGTTGGGCGAGATGGTCACGCTGGAGGTGCGGCACGGGCGTAACCTGGGGCCGGTGCGCGCCGATCCCGGACAGCTGGAGCAAGTGGTCGTCAATCTGGCGGTGAATGCGCGTGACGCCATGGCAGCGAAATATCCGCATGGCGGCGGCAAGCTGATGATCCAGACGCGGTCGGCGACAACGGCCGAGATCCGGCGCCGCGGTCCCGACGTCATGCCGGTCGGGGAATATACCGCGCTGGAGATCTCCGACACCGGCTCGGGCATAGCGCCGGACGCACTGCCCAAGATCTTCGAGCCGTTCTTCACCACCAAGGAGGTCGGCAAGGGAACGGGGCTCGGCCTGTCGACGGTCTATGGCATCGTCAAACAATCCGGCGGCTATATCTTCGCCGATTCCAAGCCGGGGCAGGGCGCGACCTTCACCATCTATCTGCCGGTACACGCCAGCGGTGAGCCGGTGGCGCCGCGGAAGGCCGCGCCAAAGGCAAAGCCCGCCGAACTCTGGGGCACCGGTACCGTGCTGCTGGTGGAAGACGAGGACATGGTGCGCGCGGTGGCGGAGCGTGCGCTGACGCGGCAGGGCTATACCGTCATCGCAGCGGAAAACGGCGAGATCGCGCTGGAGTTGATCGAGCAGCACCCGCGCCCCGATCTGCTGGTCAGCGATGTGGTGATGCCGGCGATGGATGGCCCGACGATGGCGCGGCGTATCCGGCTGCGTTACCCTGACCTGCCGATCCTGTTCATGTCCGGCTATGCCGAGGAGCAGCTGCGCCGGTCGATCGACATCGAGAATGTCGCCTTCATTCCCAAGCCGTTTTCGGTCCAGCAGCTCGCCGAAGCAGCGCGCGAGGCGCTCGGCCAGCAGGGCTGACACGCAATGTCACACGATCGACGTGTGGGGACATTGCGGGAACAGCTTGCGCGTTCTAAGGGCTGATCATGACTAGCCGCGTTCTGCTCGTCGAGGATGAGCCGCTTATCGCCATGATGCTCGAGGACTTTCTCGATGCACTGGATCGTCAGTGTGCCGGAACGGCAGACTGCGTGGAGGCGGCGTTGCCGCTTGTGGAGGCGGGCGGCTTCGATTGCGCCATCCTCGACGTGAACCTGCGCGGGGGTGAGAAAAGCTGGCCGATCGCGGCCGCGCTGGCTGAACGCAACGTGCCGTTCGTGTTCGCCACCGGCGGTGCGGACGACATGATCGCGGAGGAATTTCGCGCCCGCCCGATCCTGCAGAAGCCGTTCACGCTGGACGGGGTGGAAAAGGCGCTCAACGCACTCTGAGGCAGCGGCCGGATATTTTCGGTCTTTCCGGCCCGCAGTAACGTTCAATGCTTGCTCGGCGGCGCCTTGCGGCATAGCGAGCGGTCCATGACCCAACGTTTCGACAAGGCCCGGCTGCCCAGCCGGCATGTGTCCGTCGGCCCCGAGCGGGCGCCTCACCGCAGCTATTATTATGCGATGGGCCTGACCGAGGAAGAGATTGCCCGGCCGTTCGTGGCGCTTGCCAGCGCCGGGAATGACAGCGCGCCGTGCAACACCACGCTCGACGCCCAGGCCGACGCGGCGCGTCGCGGGGTGGAGCAGGGCGGCGGCATGCCGCGTCGTTTCAACACGATCACCGTGACCGATGGCATCGCCATGGGCCACCAGGGGATGAAGGCGAGTCTCGTCAGCCGCGAGGTGATCGCCGATTCGGTCGAACTGTCCGTCCGGGGCCATTGCTACGACGCGATGGTCGGCTTTGCGGGATGCGACAAGTCGCTGCCGGGAATGATGATGGCGATGCTGCGCCTGAACATCCCGTCGATCTTCGTTTATGGCGGCTCGATCCTCCCAGGGCGGTTCGAGGGCCGCGACGTGACCGTGGTCGACGTGTTCGAGGTCGTCGGGCGCCATGCGGCGGGTGCCTGCCCGATCGAGGAAGTGCACGCGCTGGAGAAGGTGGCGTGCCCGGGGCATGGTGCCTGCGGCGGCCAATATACCGCCAACACCATGGCATGCGTTGCCGAAGCGATCGGTTTGTCCCTGCCGAACAGCAACATGGTGCCAGCACCTTATACGACGCGTGAGCAGATCGCGGTTGCTGCCGGTGCACAGGTGATGGAGTTGCTGGCGCGAAACATCCGCCCGCGCGACATCTGCACGCGCGAGGCGTTCGAGAATGCTGCCCGCATCGTTGCGGCGACCGGCGGGTCGACCAACGGCGCGCTTCACCTGCCGGCGATGGCGCATGAGGCCGGCATCGAGTTCGACCTGTTCGACGTGGCCGAGATCTTCAAGTCGACGCCTTATTGCGCCGATCTGAAGCCCGGCGGCCAGTATGTGGCGAAGGATATGTACGAGGCCGGCGGCGCCTATATGCTGATGAAGTCGCTGCTCGCCGAAGGCCTGCTGCACGGCGACTGCCTGACCGTCACCGGCAAGACGCTGGGCGAGAATATCGAGCAGGTGACGTGGAACCCGGACCAGAAGGTCATCTATGACGCCAAATCGCCGATCACGCCCACGGGCGGTGTTGTTGGCCTGCGCGGCTCGCTGGCGCCGGATGGCGCGATCGTGAAGGTGGCAGGGATGCACCGCCTGCAATTCGAAGGGCCAGCGCGCTGCTTCGACTGCGAGGAGGATGCGTTCCAGGCGGTCGAGAATCGCGAGATCCGCGAAGGTGAGGTGATCATCATCCGCTACGAAGGGCCGAAGGGCGGCCCCGGCATGCGCGAGATGCTGTCCACCACCGCGGCGCTCTATGGTCAGGGCATGGGCGAGAAGGTGGCGTTGATCACCGATGGGCGTTTCTCGGGCGCAACGCGTGGCTTCTGCATCGGGCATGTCGGCCCCGAGGCCGCGGAGGGCGGCCCGATCGCGCTGGTCGAGGACGGCGACACGATCCGCATCGATGCTGAGGCGGGCACCATCGACCTGCTGGTCGAGGCCAACGTGCTGGAGGCGCGCCGCGCGGCCTGGCAGCCGCGTCCCACTGATTACGGGTCGGGCGCGTTGTGGCGCTATGCGCAGAACGTAGGGCCGGCGTACAAGGGAGCTGTCACGCACCCGGGAGCCGCCGCCGAAAGCCATGTCTACGCGGATATCTAGCGCGCTACTGGTCATGCTCGCCGCGTGCGGCGAGGCGCGACAGGACGCACCGGTTGGCGGCGAGCCGACCGCGGTTGCGAGAGGCGGCGAACAGGCCGCGGCGGCCGGACCGGCGCGGCTGCCCTGCGCGCTGGCGAACGCGGGGGCGTTTACCCCCTCGTGCACGGTGGATCGCGCCGAGCGTGATGCCGGCGTCGTCCTCACGCTGCGACACCCGGACGGTGGGTTTCGCCGGCTTCTGGTGACGGAGGATGGCCGCGGCGTTCGGGCGGCCGACGGTGCGGAGCCGGCGCAGGTCGCCTTGGTGGGCAAGAACGTGATCGAAGTGTCCGTGGCGGGTGACCGTTACCGGCTGCCCGCCAGGATCAGCGGAGAGGCGCAATGATCCCGATCGATGGGCAGGCGATGCTGACGGCGGCGGACACCCGCAAGGCTGAGGCGCGCGCTATAGCGGCGGGGGTCAGCGCCGACGAAATGATGGCGCGAGCGGGCGCAGCCGTGGCGGAGCAGGTGCGCCGGCTGGCGGCAGGCGCGGAAGTGCTGGTTCTGTGCGGGCCGGGCAACAATGGTGGCGACGGCTATGTCGCGGCCGCCGCGTTGCGCCGCGCCGGGCTGCCGGTCCGCGTGGCTACCTTTGCGCCGGCGACGACCCCGCAAGCGCGTGCCGCGCGCGAACGCTGGGGCGAGGAGGTGGAGGCCCTGGCGGAGGCGCTCCCGGCGCCGATCCTGGTCGATGCGATCTTCGGCATCGGATTGTCGCGTGCGCTGGACGAGGGGGTGTCGGGCCCGCTGCGCAGATTGATGACGGCGGCGCGGCTCACGATTGCCGTCGATGTGCCGAGCGGGGTGTCGACGGACGATGGCGTCTGCCTCTCCGATCTGCCCCCCGCGAACCTGACGCTGGCGATGGGGGCGGTGAAGCCGGCCCATCTGCTCCAGCCTGCCGCGGCGCAGTGCGGCACGGTGCGCTTCGTCGACATTGGGCTCGAGGCGCCGAGCCGGGTGCGCGCGGCAGCAGCGCCCGTGATCGAGCCGCCCGCGGCGTCGGCGCATAAATATTCGCGCGGGATGGTTGCCGTGGTTGCGGGCGCGATGCCGGGCGCGGGGGCGCTGGCGGCCAGTGCGGCGGCGCGGGCTGGCGCCGGCTATGTCCTGCTGCTCGGCAGCGCCACCGACCGGCTGCCGCATGCGATCGTCAGGCGGCGGTTCACGGCGGAGACGCTGGAGGATCATCGGATCGGCGCCGTTGTGATCGGGCCGGGGCTGGGGCGGGACGAGCGTGCCGAAGAGCGCCTGGTTGGGTCGCTCGCCAGCGGGCGACCGCTGGTGATCGATGGCGACGCTTTGCGTCTGATGGATGATCGTCGATGTGCCGGCGCCGCGATCCTCACGCCGCATGCCGGCGAGTTCGATGCGATGTTCGGCAGGGGCTCGGGCAGCAAGATCGACCGAACCGTCGCCGCGGCGGAAGGGACCGGGGCGGTTGTCGTGCACAAGGGCCCCGACGCAGTGATCGCCGCCCCGGACGGCCGTGTCATCGTTCATTCGGGCAGCAGTAGCTGGCTGTCGACGGCGGGTACCGGCGACGTGCTTGCCGGCGTGATCGGCGCGCGATTGGCGGCAGGGCTTGAGCCGATGGAGGCGGCAGTCCAAGGGGTGTGGCTTCACGCCGAGGCGGCACGACGGGCGGGAGCAGCCTTCATCGCCGACGACCTGGTGGGCCACCTGACACTCACGGCATGACCTGCCGTGAAAACAATGATTTGTGAGTAATAGCTGTGAGTGATGTTGATGAGATCGTGCGGGTTGCCGCCCGCGGCGAAGGGGTGACGGGGAATGGGCGCCATGTGCCCTTTGCGGCGCCCGGCGATCGCGTGCTGCCCGATGGTGACATTGAGGCGGGGCCACATCACCAGGTGCCGCCGTGCCGGCACTTCCCCGAATGTGGCGGTTGCCAGTTGCAGCATCTGGATGATGCCAGCTGGAGCCAGTTCATCCTCGATCGGATCAGCAGCGCGTTGGCCACTCAGGGGCTGGAGGCGGCGATCCGGGCGCCGGCGCTGTCGCCGCCGCGGACCAGGCGGCGTGCCACGCTTCATGCGGAAAGCTCGGGCCGGATCGGCTTTTCGATGGAGAAGAGCCATGCGATCGTTGACCTTGCCGAATGCCATGTGCTGGCGCCAGAACTGTTCGCGCTGGTCGCGCCGCTGCGGCGGCTGATCCATGTTCTGCGACCGCGCCGTCGGCTGGACGTGCATCTGACGCTGGCCGATCAGGGCGTCGACCTGCTGATCAATGGCGTGATGCCGGAGGGGCTGGCAGCGGCAGAGGCGATCACCGCCTTTGCAGAGGGTAATCGACTGGCGCGCGTGGCCTTCGACGAGGGCTACGGCCCAGAGGTGCGCTGGGAGCCGGAAGCGGTCACCATTACACTTGGCGGCGTTCCGGTGCCGCTGCCGCCAGCGTCTTTCCTGCAGGCAACGCGCGAGGGCGAGGCCGCGCTGGTTGCCGCGGTACGTGAGGTGGTGACCGGCGAGGGCGTCGTGGCCGACCTGTTCGCTGGCCTTGGTACCTTCGCGCTGGCACTGCCCGGTAGGGTCTATGCCGCGGAGGCGGGACGCGAGGCGATCATGGCGTTGAAGGCGGCGGCGGCGCGATCGCATCGCACGGTGTTCACCGAGCATCGCGACCTGTACCGGCGCCCGCTGACCCCGGCGGAGCTTGACCGGTTCAGCGCCGTCGTGATCGATCCGCCCCGCGCCGGCGCCAAGGAGCAGGCGCAGGCACTGGCCGGATCGAAAACGCCGAAGCTTGCCTATGTTTCGTGCAATCCCAGCAGCTTCGCACGCGATGTGAAGACGATGGTGGAGGGCGGCTGGCAGATCGACTGGATCCAGCCGGTCGGCCAGTTCCGCTGGTCAACCCATGTGGAACTGGCCGCCAGCCTGAGCCGGCGCTGACCGGCTGCGATCAGACGTCCGCGGTCAGCCGGCCGTACAGTTCCGGCCGGCGATCGCGGAAGAAGCCGAAGGCGGCGCGGTGGCGCTTCACGCGATCAATGTCGATCGTGGCGGTAATCACGCCCTCTTCCTCGCGGCCAAGCTCCGCCAGAATGTCGCCGCGTTCGTCGCAGATGAAGCTGGTGCCGTAGAAGGTCTGATCGTGTTCGACGCCGATGCGGTTGGCGGCGACCACGGGGACCACGTTGGAGACGGCATGGCCGACCATCGCACGGCGCCAGAGGCGGGCGGTATCCAGCGACGTGTCATGAGGTTCGCTGCCTATCGCCGTGGGATAGAACAAAACTTCCGCGCCCATCAGCATCATGGCGCGGGCGGTTTCTGGATACCATTGGTCCCAGCAGATGCCGACGCCGAGCTTCGCGCCCTTGCTTTCGGCCGGGCCGTCCCAGACCTTGAATCCGGTGTTGCCGGGGCGGAAGTAGAATTTCTCCTCATAGCCCGGGCCGTCGGGAATGTGGCTCTTGCGATAGACGCCCTGCACCTTGCCGTCGGGTCCGATCATCGCGAGGCTGTTGTAATGGTGCGGGCCATCGGCTTCGAAGAAACTGGTGGGAATCGTGACCTTTAGCTCCGATGCCAGCGACTGCATGGCAAGAACGGCGGGGTGCTCGGCCGTGGGGCGGGCGTTGGCGAACAGCCCTTCATCCTCGACCCGGCAGAAATATTCGCCCTCGAACAATTCGGGTGGGAGGATGACCTGGGCACCGCGCGACGCCGCTTCTCGTACCAGGCGGGAAACGTTGGCGATGTTGGCGTCCATGTCGGCGGAAAAGGCGAGCTGAAGCGCGGCGACGGTGATTTCGGTCATGCGCGGCCATGTAGGAGATCGCGCCACCGGCCGCCACCCTGTCGCGAGCGGCCGGCCGCCGGCGTCGCACGCGCGGCCTGCCGGCGGCCTCGCCCGCAACCGCGCTGGCGACAATTGGCCTGTTCGCGGCCTGTCGTGGCCAGATCGCGCGAACAGGCCCGGTTTCGCGCCAACGGCGATCAAAAGATCGTGTAGCCGCCGTCGATGGTGAACGTGTCGCCGGTGTGGAAGCGTGAGGCGTCGGAGGCGAGATAGACGGCGAGGCCGCCGAAATCCTCCGGCTCGCCCCAGCGGCGCATCGGCACGCGGGAGATGACCTTTTCATTGAAGCGGTCATTGCCCTGCGCCCGCGCGGTCATGTCGGTGGCGATCCAGCCGGGGAGGATGGCGTTGGCCCGGATGCCGTGGCGGGCATATTCGACCGCGAGGCCGCGCATCATCGGGAGCAGCGCGCCCTTCGTCGCGGCATAGGCCTGGTTGCGCGGCGCGCCGTGCACCGCGGAGGTGGAGGAGGTGGCGAGCAGCGAGCCGCCGGGATCGCCATCCTTTGCGCGGGCGACCATGTGGCGGGCGGCGGCGCGCAGCGTCCAGAACACGCCGTCGAGATTGACCGCCAGCACGCGGCGCCACAGATCGGTGCTCATCGTATCGAAGCTGTCGGCGCCTTCGCCGACTCCGGCATTGGCGGCGACGAAATCGAGCCGGCCGAGCGCCTCCAGCGCGCGCGCTACGCCGGCGTCGACCGCCGCCTCATCCGCCACATCGACGCGGTCGACGATGATTCGCGTTCCATGCTGCGCGAGGCGCGCCTCGGCCGCCTCGTTCTTCGCCGGATTGTTGCCCCAGATGACCACATCGGCCCCGGCCTGCGCCAGCGCATCCGCCATGCCGATGCCGATCCCGCCATTGCCGCCGGTGATCAGCGCGACGCGCCCGGTAAGGTCAAAGGGTGTATAGGCCATGGTCTCTCTCTCCCATCGTTCTTGTCGCGGAGGAGCCTAGCCGCGTCGGGGGGCAGGACGCCAGATTGGAGGGCCTGTCACTTTTGGCATTGGCGCCGGCGGGCGATGCTTTTCATAGGTGGGCGTGATGGAACAGGAACGACAAGGCGCGGAGCGGGGGGCGGATGATGCCGAGCCCCGCGGTGCGGCGACAGAGGGGGAAGAGGATTTGACGTTGGGCAAGACAATCGCGGCGGCCGGATTGCTGGCGATCACCTCCGCCGCGGCGATCGCGGGACAGGGCGGCAAGGCTGAGGCGCCGCGCGCGCGCGAGGCGGGGGTGACGATCGGCGTGCTGCCGGCAGGGCCGCGCAACGCGATCACCGATGTCGCCGGCGTGCGGGTGGGGCATGTCACGATCGAGGAGGGGCGCGACGTGCATACCGGCGTCACCGCCGTCGTGCCGCATGGCGGCAACGTCTTCCGATCGCGCGTGCCGGCGGGGTTCGTCGCCTATAACGCCTTTGGCAAGTTCGCCGGGTCGACTCAGGTCGTGGAGCTGGGCGAGATCGAGACGCCGATCCTGCTGACCAACACGCTGAACGTGCCCGAGGCGATGGCGGCGGCGGTCGAATGGACGCTGGCGCAGCCGGGCAACGAAAAGGTGCGATCGGTGAACGCGGTGGTGGGGGAGACCAACGACGGCTTCCTGAACGACATCCGCCGCCGGCGCGTGACCATCGCCGATGCGCGCCGCGCGATCGAGGCCGCGCGCGAGGGGCCAGTGGCGGAGGGCGCGGTGGGCGCGGGCACGGGAACGGTCGCGTTCGAATATAAGGGCGGGATCGGCACGGCGTCACGCCGCTTGCCGGCCGCAATGGGCGGCTGGACGCTGGGCGTGCTGGTGCAGAGCAATTACGGCGGGGTGCTCAACATCGCCGGCGTACCGGTGGGCCAGCGGCTGGGGCGGCACGAGTTCGCCGGGCGGGTGGAGCGCGGCACGGCGGATGGATCGGTGGTGATCGTGATCGCGACCGACGCGCCGCTTTCCGACCGCAACCTGCGCCGGATCGCCAAGCGCGCGTTCATCGGGATCGGACGGACCGGATCATCCTTCTCCAACGGATCGGGCGATTATGCGATCGCCTTTTCCACCCATGCGGCGGTGCGCCGCGAGGAAGGGAAGACGGGGGCGGTCGGTGCCACGGCGGCCGAGCTGCGCAACGAGGCGATGTCGCCCTTGTTCCAGGCGGCGGCGGAGGCGACCGAGGAAGCGGTGATCAACTCGCTGTTCGCCGCCCGGACGGTGACGGGGCATCGCGGCACCGCCGAGCAACTGCCGCTGGACAAGGTGCTGCCGTGGGTTGCTGGCGCGGGGAAGTGAGGGCCGTTCGCCTCAAACCGCCTGCGGGCTCAGGAGGTAGGCAGCGCACCAAGATGTCTAAAGGCCGAGGCAGGGGTAGTCGAACTTAGGCTCCCGGCCCCCCGCGCCGCTCGATGCGGGCAAACAGCGCCGCCAACGGGCAGGCCTGCGGCATTAACTTTGATGATGCCGCAGGCCTGACATCTCGCTCGCTCAAGGATCACTAGGAAGCTGAGCTAACCTTGTAACTGTTGCTTAAGCTACCGGCGAGCGTGAGCGACGCTGATGCCGCTCGATTGCGACCAAGAGGAAGAAGAACATCAAAACCAGAAAGCCGCCGGCGATCAGGATTGACTGTGAGAGCCCGTTCCAGCCTGCAGCGTGGCCACGAACGATCTCGTCGCGCTGAGATGCCGCCTCGCTGGCGTTGCGCTCTCTCCGCTCAGCTAAGAGCTGGAAGTGAACCGCCCCGGGTTTGTCGGAGGCTCCAACTCCTGAGAAGGTGGAGCCAGTATGAGCAAGACGACGAACAAGTTT
>NZ_JBIQEU010000014.1:0-73142 GCF_045369765.1 Sphingomonas olei | reverse complement strand
TAGACCAACGGGATGAGGGGTCCCTTTTCGACGCCGATCACCCCGCTACCGGGGTCCCTTTTCCACGCCGATCCACAAGCAAGAACCGGCATGGCCGCTTCCGCGATGCCGGCATCTTCCGCATCCTGTTCGAGCAGACTGTGCGGCGCTGCGCCGACGCGGGGCTGATTGCCCACAAGGATGCCGCAATCGACGCATCGTTCGTCGCAGCCGATGCAAGCTGGCAGCGCAAGATGCGGGACGCCGACATGGCCGCGCCTCGGCTTCCCCGCCCGGTTTGTGAATGGCTGGCGGATCAGGCCAATGCTCCACCGCAGGAACATGGGGTGCCGCGTGGCAAGCCGGCCGAGGTGTCACGCACCGATCCGGCGTCGGCGTGGTCTGCGCGCACGGCTCGGGGCCGGTTCGGCTATGCCCTGAATGTCCTGATCGACACGCCGGGAGGGGGGGCGATCGACGTGGAGGCCAGTCCCGCCCGCTTCGCGGCAGAAGTCGATGCGGGGCGGACCATGCTGGCACGGGCCGACGATCGGTTCGGCTACCGGCCAAAGCGTGTCGCGGCCGACACCGCCTATGGTAGCGCCGCGTTCCTGGCGTTTGTCACCGATCGCGGCACCATCCCGCATATCCCAGTGCTGGAACGCTCCGAGCAGACCAAGGGCAAATTCCCCCGCGAAGCCTTCCGCTATGAGCGGGAGCAGGGCCGCTATGTCTGCCCCGCTGGGAAGATACTGCCCTTTCGCGGTGCCGATCGTCGGGCCGGCTTCCTCCGATACAGCGCCAGTCCTGCCGATTGCCGCGCCTGTTACCTCAAACGGAAATGCACCGCAGGCAGCAACAGGTCGGTTACGCACAGCGAACATGAGGACGTGCGTGAGCTGGTGCGCGGCGAGATGCAGACGCCGCTATTCAAGCGGTCGATGCGGCTGCGTCGGGGCGTCGAGCGGGTGTTTGCCGATGCCAAGGGTAAGCGGGGGCTAACCCGTTTGCACCTTCGCGGCCTGCGCGGTGCCGAGGAAGAGTTTCTGTTGGGCGCGGCCATTGCCAATCTCGTGCTATTGGCCCGCCCTGACGCACGACCGGCACGGACCCGCCGCCCGCCCCCGGTGCCGGAACGGATCGACCACATGGCCCGGATCAGCCGGGGCCGGTTCGAGCAATCCTACTACGCTACGATCTTCTGACGCCAGTTAGCCAGGTTCGCGCTCGGCCGCAGGGAAGTGGCGATAGAAGGTAGAACGGCCGACCTGTAACAGCTTCGCGACCTTCGCCGGTTTGTCGCCGGCCTTGAGCAGCTTGCGGGCGGTATCGAGCATGTCGGGCGTCATTACGGACTTGCGGCCTCCACCCGTGCCGCCCTTTGCCCGTGCCGCTGCCAAACCGGCGATCGTCCGTTCCTTTATCAGTTCGCGCTCCATCTCTGCGACGGAAGCGAGGATATGGAACAGCAGCCGGCCCGATGGGGTGGCCGTGTCGAACCCGACCGTCAGCGATCGGAAATCAATCTTGCGAGCGGACAGGTCGGCCGCCAGTTCGATCAGGCCCCCGATCGATCGGCCAAGGCGATCGAGCTTCCATATCACCAGCGTATCGCCCGCCCGCACGAAATTGAGAGCTTCGGTCAGACCGGGACGTTTCAACTTCGCGCCACTCACCTTGTCGGTGAACAGCTTCTCGCACCCGGCCTTGGTCAGCGCATCGGTTTGTAACGTCAGGTCCTGATCGGCGGTCGAGACACGCGCATAACCAACCAGCATGAGTCCCGTTATCCCATCTCAAACAGCGAATTTCGAGACTCATATTTCGGGAACATATTTTGGGAAAGCCCCGGCAGGGATACAGCGGATATTTATGTCGGTGCCGGTCGTCCCGTTGGAGGTTCGTTTGCGGGAATGCGAGGTTGAGGGCAAAGCTGCCATCGATGCGTATCGCCGTTTTTCAATGCTCCTCGATCCTTGATGACGCGCGCCGCGCCGGTGACGTGATCGTGGATCGACTTCGCTGGGCCGATCGGGAAGGTGTCGATCTCACCGTCTTCCCGGAGGCGTTTCTGCTCGGCCACTCCTACGACCCGGAGACGATCCAGTCGCGCGCAAGCCAAAGCACGTCCGCTATCGCTGCCTTGTGTGAGCGGGTGGCGGCGTTTCGCGCGATGCTCGTGGTTGGAGCGTTCGACCTAGTGGACGGGCAGGTCTTCAACAGCGCGTTCGTCATTGAAGCGGGTCAGGTTGTCGGCCGGTATGCAAAGGCGCATCCCAACGAGCCGAGCGTGACCGCTGGTAGTGACTTCCCAACGTTCCTGCGATCGGGTGTCCGGTATGGCGTGAACATCTGCAACGACGCCAATCATCCCGACGCGGCCCAGCGCGTAGCAGATCACGGCGCGCGACTGATCCTATACCCATTGAACAATATGCTGCGATCCGAAACGGCCGATCGCTGGCGGGAGAAGAGCGTCGCGAACCTAATTGACCGCGCCCGCCAGACAGGGTGCTGGGTGGCATCATCCGATGTAACCGGCACCTCGGGCAATCTCATGAGCTGGGGATGTAGTGCAATCGTGACGCCGGAGGGCAATGTCGTGGCCCGCGTCCAAGAGCTGAACGAGGGTGTGGCCGTCTATGACATACCCGCTGGCTAAGCTGGCGGCGTTCCCATTTCACCATCGATATCGAGACGGAGGCAACCTCGGCTGGCCGTTCCTGTTCGGGACGGCAGGTGCCGACCAAAGCCAGTCATCCGATCAGTTTTGCCGGACGCTCCCTCTCAATAAAACGCCGCCCCTGAATTTATCTCATGCCGGCCGTTGGGAAACCGCAACGGCTGATACGTCATAAAGTTATCTTTAATAGTTTTTTGCGAAGCGTAAGCATTTGAGGTGGATCGGACATCCTGATGTTGTGGAAGATGCTGCGTGAACGATCGCGGTCGCGTGCCGTCCGCCACCTAGGGGTGCTCGGCACTCCTGCGGAACCCGGCCTCGATCGCTTCGTCGCGCAGGCCGCCAGCGCGTTCGCGGCACCGATCTCGCTGCTGACCGTCCTGCACGATCAACAGATGCTGGTCAAAGCGAGTACCGGACTTGATATGGAGTGCCTGCCCCGCAAAGACGGGTTCTGCCATTACGCCGTCGATCAGGACGATCTACTGGAAGTCTGCGATGCGCTGGCCGACCCGTTCTTTCGAACGCTGCCTTGCGTTACGAGCGAGCCACATGTCCGCTATTATCTCGGCGCGCCCCTGACACTCACGCATGACATCGACATAGGCATGCTTTGCGTGGTCGACACCGTGGCACGCCCGCCTGCATCGCGTGACCAGCGATCCTATCTAATAGGGCTCGCCCGCCAGGCGGCGGATGCGATCGAGCGGCGTGCCGATTTCAGGAACGGTCTCGCCGCATGATGGAGGTCGCTACCTGTTTGGCTCAGGAGCATGATCTGCGCCTCGTCGCAGTCGCCGTGCTCGTATGCGTCATCGGTTCGGCCGCGACGATGCAGCTTTTTGCGCGTATCGTGAGTGCCAAGGGCGAAGGCCGGGCAGGCTGGATCGCGCTGGCGTCGGTCGGCACCGGCACCATGGTGTGGTGCACGCATTTCGTGGCGATGATGGCGTTCCGGACAGGTGTGCCGGTCAGGCTCGACATCACCCTGACGCTGGTATCACTCGGCATCGCTATCCTGTTTACGGCACCGGGATTGACGATCGCAGCCAGTCGCCGACGTGGCCTGGCGCCTGTGGGCGGCGCCGTCATCGGACTTGCGATATCAGCCATGCATTACACTGGCATGGCAGCTTACCGGATGGACGGCATCGTCGAGTGGCGCTGGGGCTATGTCATTGCTTCCGTCATTCTGTCCGTCCTCCTTGGAGCGCTCGCCTTCAAGGCTGCTCGGACGCGTGGGCTTCCTGCACGCATCGCAGCAGGGTTGCTCCTTGGGCTCGCGGTAGCGACCCTGCATTTCACCGGCATGGCCGCGATGGTGGTCCGCACCTTGTCTCTGCATCCAGAACAGGGCCTGTCACACACCACCATGACGGCGCTGGCGGCCGCGACGACATTTGCCGCCCTGCTGTTCGTCGGCTGCGCTGCAATCAGCGCGCTTATCGATGGGCAGACCCAGAGCGACAGCTATGGCCGACTTCGTCGCATGGCGCTCCATGACGGCCTCACGGACTTGCCGAACCGGCTGTGCTTCGGGGAAGATCTGGCGAGCCGCCTTGCGCGTAAGGACGGTACGCCGCTCATGGCAGTGGTGATCCTCGACCTGTCACGCTTCAAAGCCGTAAACGACACCTACGGTCATCAGGCCGGCGATCAGGTACTGGTAGTGCTGGCATCGCGCATGCAGGAGATACTGCGGCCCGGCGAGTGCATTGCGCGCCTGGGCGGTGACGAGTTCGGCGGCCTGATCTCCTACGGCCACCCCGACGAATTGACCGATTTCCTCGACCGGCTTACCGGCGTATTTGCCGAGCGCCTCACGTTCGAACGCTTCTCGGCATCGATCGGCGCCAATATCGGCATCGCACTGGCCCCTCATGACGGTGTGGACGCCGATACGCTGCTCGCTCGTGCCGACCTGGCAATGTACCGCGCCAAGGGCGAACGATCGAAGCGGCCTTGCTTCTACGATCCGTCCATGGATGAGGCGGTGCGCGGCCGGCGCGAGCTGGCGAACGAACTGCGAGACGCCGTTGCCAACGAGGAATTCGAACTGCACTATCAAGTGCAGGCCTCGATCGGTAGCGGCGAGATCAGCGGCTACGAAGTGCTGGTGCGTTGGCGCCATCCAACCAAAGGACTGATTTCGCCGGCGGCGTTCATCCCGCTGGCGGAGGAGATCGGCGAGATCATCCCGCTCAGCCGGTGGATCATCCGCCAGGCCTGTTTCGAGGCAGCGCTTTGGCCCAATCGCCATCCAATCGCCGTCAACCTGTCGCCGTTGCACCTGTCCGATCCCGAGTTGGTCGAAACCGTCCGCCAAACTTTGGCGGTGAGCGGGCTTGCCCCGGAACGGCTGACGCTGGAACTGACGGAGAGCGCCATCATCCATGATCGACATTATGCGCTCGATCATCTTCGCGAACTGAAGGCGATGGGCTGCGGTCTTGCGCTTGACGACTTCGGAGTTGGGTATTCCTCGCTCGACGTGCTGCGCTCCTTCTCGTTTGATCGTATCAAACTCGACAAGTCGTTCGTTACCGGTATCGCCGACGACACGCAGGCCAGAGCCTTGCTGCGTTCGGTCGTGGCGCTCGGCACTACGCTCGACATTCCGGTGCTTGCTGAAGGGATCGAGGAGCCGGTTCAGCTCCGCATCGCGGCGCGCGAGGGTTGCTCTGCAATCCAAGGATATCTGATCGGCAAGCCGGCGCGTGAACTGGTCAGCGCCGCTCGGGTAAGCACAGTCATGCGGCAGGCATTGGGGAGCGAGGTGGAGGTCAGCCTTGTTGCCTGAAGACCGCCAAAAGCTGCCCTGCTGCATCGGACCAGCGAGTGACGGCTTTGTCTCACGGCGCGCTATTTTCGAAGAATAAGCCGTCCCATTATTCGATCCCATGCGAGACGGGATCACTATGCTTTGGGGTGTCATTCCGCCCCCAACCGGACCCGGCTACCAGCGGCACATTTTCAACAGCCCCGGTCGTTTTCTGGACAAAGGTGCTATTGGCATACACTCTTTAAGACAGCCGCGCTTGTAGGGACTTAGCACCAGCAGGTGTTCACAAACAGCGGTTTTGTTGACAGATGTCTGCTTTTATCGGGAGCTGCCGCTCGCGTCGGGCACACAACATGGCGGCTTTGTCCCAGCGCCCGTGCTTGGCTCGCCCGGGCACGGGCGCCAGTAGGTTCAGATCTCAGTGTTTTCGGCAAGGGCAAGCGCGTCCTCCACATCGATTCCGAGATAGCGCACCGTGTTCTCAATCTTGCTGTGGCCGAGTAGAATCTGGACAGCCCGCAGATTTCCGGTCGCCCTGTAGATGATCGATGCCTTCGTTCGCCGAAGCGAGTGGGTGCCATACTCGCTTCGCATAAGGCCGACACCTGTTACCCATTCGTCGACAAGCCGAGCGTACTGCCGTGTGCTCAGGTGCCCATTGTGATCAACCCGGCTTGGAAAAACATAGTCGTCCACCGTGCCGCCCCGGCGTTCGAGCCATGCCAGCAGGCTGGCCCGAGCATCTGGCAGCAGTTCGAATTGAACGGGCCGGCCTGTCTTCTGCTGCATGACGATCGCCCGCGTTCGGATTTACCCACCGCTGACAAGGTCGCCGATCTTCATTTGCACCAGGTCGCAGCCCCGAAGCTTGCTGTCGATCGCCAAGTCGAACAGCGCCCGATCTCGCAGGCGGCGGCGCTGGTTGAGGTAGAAGCGGATTTCCCAAATCTGCTTCGGCTTCAGAGCCCGCTTTGCGCCTACGGTCCTTCCGGCATTCCAGACCTGGCGTTTGGTGGCGGTGAGTTCAGTTTCAGACATCTCCATGATCGTTCTCCTATGGCCACTTTGGCCACCTGCAGAACGCTTACCGAAGAGGATTCGAAGGAGTGGGTCTGGGGCTCGTGCCGACCACAATCGGTCATGCCTTTCGAACGATTGAACGTCCGATGCTGCCGAAAGCAGCCGATGGCGCTGGTAAGAACGCCCTCCACCCGTCAAAGCGATGGCTTGGTGTGGCCCGGGCGGGATCGTCAGAAAAGCTTGATGATCCTCTGCCATAGTCCCCGAACCGGCGGTAGCGGGCTGCCACAAACGCAGTCGGTCCCCGCATCGCTTGACGGCAGGTGCCGCCGCTATGCGGATGCTGGCGCCGTCGTCCGCTGTGCTCTAAACAGGCTGAAAGCCCAATATCTCTGGAGTTCTAATGGCGCTGGTGAAGAAATCGACCCTTGGGGCTCGTGCAAAGCGCGATAGGGAAGAATCCACGGCGGCAGAGGCCAAGCCGGCATCGGCGCCCGTCCCGCAGGCGCGGGTTACCCGCCGAGCGCGCCGCCCCGCCAATGCCATCGAGGGGATCGACCAGGCCGTTCAGGAACTGGCTAGCGGCATCGCCGAGGCCTCCGCCGCAGCGAGCGAGTTGCAGCGGGCGATGGACCAGATCGCGAGCGGCGCCGAGGAAGCCGCCGGCGCGGCGCAGGAATCGCAGGGCCTCATCGCCTCGCTCAACGCCAATTTCAGGGACGCGAGCACGCGGGCCGAGGATGCGCGCCGCCAAATCGAGATCGTCCAGAACGCCTTTGCGGAGGTGGGGGTACAGATCGAGGTGTCGGTCGTCGCGATCGAGCTCAACGCCCAGCGTCAGCTCGCGACCGTCGCCGTGATCAACGCACTGGAGCAGGTGGCCGGGGAGATCGGCACGGTCGGCGTCAGCGTCGCCGATGTTGCCGACGAGACCAGCCTCCTTGCGCTCAACGCGACGATCGAGGCAGCGCGGGCCGGCGATGCCGGCAGCGGCTTTGCGGTGGTGGCGGACGAGGTTCGCGCGCTGTCCGAAGGCTCCGAAGCCAGCGCAGGCGAGATCCAGCAGCTGGCGGCAAGCGTCGTCGGCGAGGTGAACCGGGTGGTGCAGCAGGTGCGCGCGGCTTCCGAACTGGCAACGCGCGAGGCGCAGTCGGGCCGCGCCGTAGTCGTGCAGCTAAAGGAAGCGCGCGAGGAACTGGCGGCGCTGGGCGCGGGCACGGCGGCGATCGTCCAGGCCTCGGCGGAGGCCGAGGCCGCTGCCGCAGAGGCTGAGCAAGGCGCCGAGCAGGTCGCAAGTGCCGCCGAGGAGCAATCGGCGGCCACCGCGCAGGCGCAGCAGGCGGTGGAGCAGCAGGGCACGTCGCTGGACGAAAGTCAGCGCACCGCCGAGATGCTGGGCGATCTGATCCAAGCGCTGGAGGGCGACGGCGCGAACCAGGGCGCGGTCGAGCAGATCGCTGCCGCGGCCGAGGAGCTTTCGGCTACGGTGCAGGAGCTTTCGGGTGCCTCGGGCGAGATCCTGGTCGCGCTCGAACAGATCGCGCGCGGCACCCAGATCCAGGCGTCCTCGACCATGCAGGCCGATACCGCGATGGGCCAGATCGAGGGCCTGGCCGAGTTGCTGCGGGCGCGCGCCTCCGCGGCGGCCGAGCGGATCGGCGCCATCGTCGAGGGCGTCGTGGTAAGCGGCGCGGCGATCGAACGGGTGGCGGGCGGCGTCGAGCATGGTCTGGCGGAGCTTCGCGCCGTGCTCGATCTACTGGCTGCGCTGTCGGAGACGGCGCGCGGCATCGACAAGATCATCGGCAAGCTCGCGCTGATCTCGGTGCAGACCAACATGCTCGCGGTGAGCGGCTCGGTGGAGGCGACGCGCGCGGGCGAGGCCGGGCGCGGCTTCACCCTGGTGGCGGGCGACATCCGCAAGCTCGCGCAGGATTCGGCGACGCGCGCCGATCACGCGGCGGACATCGTGCGCACGATGCAGGAGCAGATCGCGACGGTGCGCCGCGACCTCGAACAGGTGATCGGCGCGGCCGAAGTGGAAATCGGGCGCAACCGTGCGTTCGTCGAGCGCTTCCGCGCGATGATCGAGGACCTGCAGGCGGCGCGCGGCGCGAACGATGCGATCCTCGCGGGAACGCAGGACATCCTGCGCTCCGTGCGCGAGATCCGCAGCGGAACCACCCAGATCGCCGAAGCGGCGGATCTGGCGAACGGTGCCGCGCGCGAGGCCGGCGCCGCCGCGCGCCAGCAGGCGCATGGGGCCGAGTTGCTGGCCGTCGCGATCGAGGAAATCGCCCAGATCGCGACGGCACTCGCCGCGCAGGCGGCCTGAGCGCGATGGGCAGCGAGGGCGCGGCAGGGCTGCGGGTGCTGACGCTGCAAGCCGGCGGCGAACGGCTTGCCGTGCCCGCGCCGATCGTCCGCGAGGTCGCGCGGATCCCGCGGCTGACGCGGGTGCCGCATGCGCCCAGCGCGCTGCTGGGGCTGGCCAATATCCGCGGGGCGGTGGTGCCGGTATTGTCGCTGGCCGATCTGGTGGAGCGCCCGGTCGGTACCGAGCAGCGAGTTGTGATCGTCGACGACTGCGCGCTGTTCGGGCTGGCGGTGGACGCCGTCGATGCGCTGGCGGAGGACGGCGATAGCGGCGCCCGCATGCTCGACCTGCCCGCGCTGATCGCGGCGAGCCTGGCCCCGGATGGCAGCCGCCGGGCGGTGGGCCGGGCGGTGGCGGCGGAAGCGGCGGCCGAAACCGCGGACCATGCCGTGCTGCCGCTCGTCGTCTTCGCGCTCGGCAGCCAGGAATTCGCGTTGCCGCTGGGCGCCGTCGAGAGCGTGCTGCGGCTGCCCGAGGCGATCGCGGCAATGCCGCACGCCGACGCGGTGGTCGTCGGCAGCGCCACCGTGCGCGGCGCGCTGCTGCCGTTGCTCTCCCTCCGCGCGCTGCTCGCCATGCCGGCGGCGGCAGCGACCGCGCGGACCCGCGTCGTGGTCGCGCGGATCGGGCCGCACTGCGTGGGCCTGGTGGTCGATTCGATTCGCGGGGTCGAGCGCGTGCCCGAGGCCGCGATCGACGCGATGCCGCAGGTGCTCACCCGGGGGAGTGCCGAGGCGCGGATCCAGGCGATCTGCCGGCTCGACGGGGGACGGCGGCTGGTATCGCTGCTCGCCGCCGAGCATCTGCTGCGCGAAGACATCACCGCGCGGCTCACGCAAGCCAGTACCGCGAACGAGATCGAGGAAAGCGCCATGGACGCGACGGGCGAACAGTTTCTCCTGTTCCGGATCGGCGACAGCGACTTCGCGCTACCCATTGCCGCGGTGGAGGAAGTCGCTCCGCTGCCGCGCAAGCTCACCCGCCTGCCCAAGGCGCCCGCCTTCGTGCAGGGGGTGATGAACCTGCGCGGCGCGGTGGTGCCGGTGATCGACCAGGCCGAGCGCTTCGGCGCGGCCATGGCGGCGAGCGGCAAGCGGCGCGTGGTGGTGGTCCGCATCGGCGATCTGCAGGCGGGCTTCGTCGTCGATTCCGCCTCCGAGGTCCTGCGCATCGCCGCTGATGCGGTGGGCCCGGCGCCCGATCTTGGCGGCGCCGAGACGCGTGTGTTCGAACGGGTCGCCAATCTGCCCGATCAGGACCGGATCGTGCTGGTCGTATCGCCCCGCGAACTGCTCGACCGCGCCGAACAGGACCTGCTGCGGGGCATGGCCGCCGCATCGTGATCAAGCTGCTCGTCGTCGACGATTCCCCGCTGATGCGGCGCCTGCTGGTCGATATCTTCACCGAGGCCGGCGGGTTCGAAGTGGCGGTCGCGCGCAGCGGCGGCGAGGCGCTCGACCTGCTCGCCGAGGTCGCGCCCGACGTGATCACGCTCGACATCCACATGCCCGGCATGGACGGGCTTGCCTGCCTCGATCAAATCATGGTGACGCGGCCGTGCCCGGTGGTGATGGTCTCGGCGCTGACCGCGGAAGGGGCGGACGAGACGCTGGAGGCGATCGAACTCGGCGCGGTGGACTTCATCGCCAAGCCGCGGGGCGCGCTGTCGCTGGAGATCGACTCCGTCGTCCCCGCGCTGGTCGAGAAGGTCCGTAGCGCAGCGGGTGCCCGGATTTCGCGGACTGCTCGGCTGCGCGAGCGCGTTCGGGCACGGGGGACGGTTGTCGCCGAACCTAAGCCCGCCGCGCCGCGTCGCACCGCGCCGCTCGCCGCGCCGCTGCCGCCCGAGGGGCTGGTGCTGGTCGGCTGCTCGACCGGGGGGCCACCGGCGCTCGATGCGCTGCTCGGCAATCTGCCCGAGGATTTCCCCTGGCCGATCCTCGTCGCGCAGCACATGCCCGCGAGCTTCACCGGCCCGCTCGCGCGGCGGCTCGACAAGCTGTGCGCTTTGAGCGTCCAGGAGGTGACGGGCACGACGGTGCTTGCGCCGGGCAACGTCTATATCGGTCGCGGCGATGCCGATCTGGTCGTCACCCGCCGCGCGGGCGCGCTCGCCGCTGCCGCCGCGCCGAGCAGCGCCGAGCATTTCTGGCATCCCAGCGTCGATCGCCTCGTGGCGAGCGCGATGAAGAGCGTCGCCCCCGAGCGGCTGGTTGGCGTGTTGATGACCGGTATGGGAAACGACGGCGCCGGCGCCATGACGGAATTGAAGGCGCTGGGCGGCATGACGCTTGCCGAATCTGCCGATAGCGCGGTGATCTGGGGCATGCCGGGGGCGCTGGTCGCCGCCGGTGGCGCCACGATCGTGGCACCGCTCGATCGGCTCGCGGCCGAACTGCTAGCCTGCTTCGCACGGTGACGCGGGAGAGCACCCTTGCCAGCGCACCCCCGGCGGCGCTTTCCGACGACGAGGTCGCGCGGGTGGGGGCGCTGCTCTATCGCTGGACCGGAATGATCTTCGGCGCCAACAAGCGCTATTATATCGAGCGGCGGATCGGCGCGCGGATGGCGCGGAGCGGCATCGCCGAGGTGACGCGTTATCTCGATTTCGTGGCCGCCAACCCGGCCGAGCGCGAGGCGCTGATCAACGCCTTCACGATCAACGAGACCTATTTCTACCGCGAGGACCACCAGTTCGCCGCGCTCGCCCGGCAGATCCTGCCCGAGCTGATTCGCACCCGGCGCCCCGGCGACTTGATCCGGATCTGGTCGATGCCCTGCTCGACGGGCGAGGAAGCCTATTCGATCGCGATCTGGCTGCTCGAAAACTGGCCGCTGGTCGATGCCTATCACATCGAGATCGTCGGTTCGGACCTCGATACCGCCGCGCTCGCCCAGGCGCGGGCGGGGCGCTATGCCGCGCGCGCGTTGGCCAGGCTGCCGGCGGACGTGGTCGAGCGCTATTTCGAGCCCGAGCGCGGCCATCGCCGCAAGATCATCGACGATCTGCGCGAATCGGTGCGTTTCACTCCCGCCAACATCGTCGATCGCGCGACGCTCGCCGGGCTCGGCCGGTTCGACGTGATCCTATGCCGCAACCTGCTGATCTATTTCGACGATGACTCGCGGCAGCTCGGCGCCTCCAACCTTTTCGAGAGCCTCAACAGCGGCGGCTTCGTCTGCCTCGGGCACAGCGAATCCATGTCGCGGATCACGGACAAGTTCACAATGGCTCGCCTTGAAGACGCAATCGTCTATCGTAAGCCGTGATGGACGAACTGCTGGCGCAATTTCTGGTCGAGGGGCGCGACCTGGTCGCCCAGGCGGCGGCGGCGTTCGAGGTGCTGGCGCGCGACCCCGGAAACGCCGCCGCGATCGACGACGCCTTTCGCGCGATCCACACGCTGAAAGGCTCGGTCGCGATCTTCCCGATGGCGGCGGCGGAACGCACGCTCCACGCCGCCGAGGACGTGCTCGAACGCGCCCGCAAAGGCAGCATGGCGCTCTGCAGCGCGGCAACGGTCGCGCTGGTCGCGTGCCTGGACGGCGTCGACCGCTGGATCGACGATGTGGAGCTGCGGGGCGCGCTGAGCGAGGATGCAGACGGTGTCGCGGCGGCGTTGATCGCGGGCCTTCCCGGGCGGGAGGCCGCCGCACCCGTGTCGTCCTCCGCCGCCACACCGGACTGGGCCCGGCAGTTGGCCGACGGCGCCGAGGGCCCCGTGGTGGCGTTCCGCTACACACCCGATCCTGATTGTTTCTTCCGCGGCGAGGATCCGCTGGCGATCATCGCCGCGATCCCGGACCTGCTCCGGCTCGATATCCGTCCGGCCGAAGGTCGCTGGCCCGCGCTCGACGCGATCGAGCCGTTCCGCTGCATCTCGATCCTCGAAGGGCTGAGCACAGCGTCGCCGGAGGTGGTCCGCGCCGCCTTCCGGATGATGCCGGACCAGATCGCGCTGCATCGCATCGAGGCGGCCGCCCCGGCGCCCGCCCCCAACGCGCCCGCCGAAGCAGGCCCCGCGACCACGCTGCGCATCGACGCCGCGCGCATCGATGCGCTGGTCGACGGCCTCGGCGAGCTGCTGGTGGCGGTCAATGCCCTTGCGCCGCTCGCCGCCCGCATCGAGGCCCAGGACCGTACGCTGGCCGCTGCCGTTCGCACCGCGCAGGCGGGCATCGAACGCAGCGCCGCCAACCTGCAGCGGAGCGTCGCGGCGGTGCGGCTGGTGCCGCTCGCGCTGACGCTCCGCCGCCTGCCGCGCCTCGCCCGCGAGATTTCTGCGACGCTCGGCAAGCCCATCGCCTTCGCAATCGAGGGCGAGGGGCTGGAGATCGACAAGCAGATCGCGGAAGGGCTGTCCGAGCCGCTGCTGCACCTGCTGCGCAACGCCATCGACCACGGCATCGAGGATGCGGCGACGCGCGCCGCCGCCGGCAAGCCTGCCGAGGGACGGATCACGCTCACCGCGCGCCGGGAGGGCGATGCGGTGGCGATCACCTTGGCCGATGACGGCGGCGGGATCGACCCGGCGCGAATCCGCGCGACTGCCATGGCCCACGGCCTGCTGGAGGCCGAGGCCGCCGACCAGCTGAGCGACGCCGCCGCGCTCCGCCTGATCTTCGCGCCCGGCTTTTCGACGGCGGAGACGGTCACCGGCGTGTCCGGTCGCGGGGTAGGCATGGATGCGGTCCAGACGGCAGTGGAGAAATTACGCGGCACGATCGCGATCGACAGCACGCCCGGCCAGGGCACGCGCTTCCGGTTGCGCTTCCCCGCCAACGCGCTCACCACCCGGCTGCTCGTCGTCGAGGCGGCCGGGGATCGCTACGGCGTTGCGCTCGACCAGGTGATGGAGACCGTCCGCGTCGCGCAATCGGCGCTGCTGCCGATCGGCGAGGGTACCGCCTGCGTCCTGCGCGGCCGCACCGTGCCGGTGCTCAGCCTCGCCCGCCTGTTGGGAGGCACCGAGCAGCTCGGCGCCCATGCCAAGTTGCTCGTCACCAGCGGGGGGGGGGAGCTGGTCGCCCTGCGGGTCGATGCGTTCGGCGCGCGCATCAATGCGATGGTACGGCCGCCCAGCGGCTTGCTGGCGGGTGTATCCGGGATCGGCGGCGCCACCCTGCTCGGCGATGGCGGCGTGCTCCTCGTCCTTGATCTTCCGGCGCTGGTCGCATGACCGTTCGCATCGAGCCAGACGGCATCCACTTGGTCGGCCGGTGCTCCGCCGAAGATGCGGACGCCCTGCTGGTCGCCCTGCAGGAACAGCCCGGTTGCACGGTCGATCTGGGCGCGGCGCAGCGGCTGCATCTGGCGGTGGCGCAGGTGCTGCTTGCCGCGCGGCCGCCGGTTCGCGGCGTGCCCGCCAACGACTTTCTGGCACGATACCTGCTCAATCTGTTGCAATGACATCGGGACGATTCGTCGCTAGGACCGTTGCGCAGCTGGACCGCTTTGCGCTGCACAGGCCTTGATCTGGAGTTCCGAATGCCGGTTACCGTCCTCATCGTCGATGACAGCAAGCTTGCGCGCATCGTCGCCGGCAAGGCGCTCGCCGAGCTGCAACCGGAGTGGCACAAGGTTGAGGCGAGCAGCGCAGCGCAGGCACATGAGGTGGTCGCCGTCCAGCCGGTGGATGTGTGCCTGATCGATTTCAACATGGCAGAAAAGGACGGGCTGGAACTTGCCGGCGAGCTCCACGCGATGCGTCCGAATATGCCCATCGCCATCATCACAGCCAATATCCAGGACGAGATTATCGCCCGCGCCCGCGCGATCGGGGCCGCGTTCGTCCCCAAGCCGGTCAGCGCGGACAGCCTCGAGGCGTTTCTCTCGGGCGCCGCGCTCCGCCTGCGTTCGGCGAAGGCATGATCCGCGATAGCGTGACGCTCGGCGAACTCGAGCGCGATGCGCTGACCGAGATCGTCAATATCGGCGTAGGACGCGCTGCCTCCAGCCTGCGCAAGATGATCGGGGACCAGGTGACGCTGTCGGTCCCCGCGATCGACATCGTCAGCCAGCGCCGGGCGGCCCGGCTGATCAGCGAACGCGAGGCGGCCGAGCTGGTCGCCGTGCGGCAGGATTTCGACGGTGCCTTTGCCGGCCGCGCGCTGCTCATCTTCCCCGAAAACAACAGCCTGGAGCTGGTCCGCTCCGTCACCGGCGAAAGCCTCTCGGCCGAAGACCTGGCCGAGATGGAGCGCGAGGCGCTGACCGAAACCGGCAACGTCATTCTGAATGCCTGCCTCGCCACGATCGCCAACATGCTCAAGCGTTCGCTGGCGATGACCATTCCCGAGGTACTGCACGGCAACAGTGCGACGCTGTTCGAGATCGACGATGCCGAGGACGAAGATGGGCTGGTGCTGTTCCTCTACATCGACTTCGCCGTGCGCAAGCGCGACATCCGCGGCTATATCGCGATGATCATGGACATCCCCTCGCTCGAAAAGCTGAAGGAACTGCTCGACGAGTTCATCGCGCGGGTGGTGGGGGACGATGGCTGAGGCAGGCGCCGAGCAGGTTCGGTCGATCCTCGCCGCCGCCGGTGCGAGTGGCTGCTGGGACTGGGACATTGCGGCCGACGCCCTGCGCGTCGATACGCGCTTTGCGGAGCTGTACGGGCTAGACTCCGACGCCGCCGCGAAGGACCTGCCGACGGCGACCTTCTTCGCCGCGATCCACCCGGCGGATCGACCGCGGATTCGCATCGCCGTGGCCGGCATGCTCGCCGGGGCCGAGCGTTTCTCCAAGGAATTCCGGGTGCTCGCGCCGGACGGCTCGACCCTGTGGATGCACGGGCGCGGCCAGACGCATCTGGACGAGAATGACGTGCCGGTGCGCTTCACTGGCTTGCTCATCGACGTCACCGAACGGAAGCGGACCGAGGAGCGGTTGCGCATCGCCCAGTCGGCGGGCGGCGTTGGCACGTTCGAATACAGTGACGGCTTCGCCACCGCTACCGTATCCAGCGAGTTCTGCCAGCTGCTCGGCCTGCATCCCGCCTCGGTGCTGCCGGTGCGGACGATCAACAGTGTGCTGTGCGATGGCGAGCCGCTGCTGCTGCCGCAACCCGGCAGCGATGCGATCGGGGATACGCTGGACGCGGTCTTCCGCATCGTCCGCAATGACGATGGTAGCCACCGCTGGATCGCGCGCCGCGGCGAGGTCATTCGCGAAGGATCCGGTTATCGCCTGATCGGCGTGATCTATGACGTCACCGCGGCCAAGGAGCAGGAAGCCAGGCTGCGTGAGCTGGCGGATACGCTGGAGATGCGCGTCCAGCAGGAAGTCGCCGAGCGCCGGGAAGCCGAGGAAGCGCTGCGCCAGGCCCAGAAGATGGAGGCCGTCGGCCAGCTGACCGGCGGCATCGCGCACGACTTCAACAATCTGCTGACCGTCATCATCGGCAATATCGACACGGTCGTCCGCCGGATGGACATGGACCACGATCCAAGAATGCGGCGTTCGCTGGAAAATGCGCTGAAAGGGGCGGAGCGCGCGGCCTCGCTCACCCAGCGGTTGCTTGCCTTTTCGCGTCGCCAGCCGCTTGAACCCAAGACGATCGACATCGCCCGCGTGCTGACCGGCATGTCGGACCTGCTCACCCGCTCGATCACCGAGACGATCGCGATCCGGATCGACACCGACGCGGAGCTCTGGAAGGTCGAGGTCGATCCGCACCAACTCGAAAACGCGATCCTCAATCTGGCAGTGAACGCGCGCGATGCGATGCCCAATGGTGGTGGCCTGACCATCGAGGCCCGTAACGTGGAGGTTCAGGAGGCGCTCCCCGGCAGGTGCCTGCCGGGTGCCTATGTCGTCGTCTCGGTGACTGACAGCGGCACGGGGATGTCGCCGGAGACGGTCGCCAAAGTGTTCGACCCCTTCTTCACGACCAAGGAA
The DNA here is from genome assembly GCF_045369765.1 of Sphingomonas olei. Lineage (NCBI taxonomy): Bacteria > Pseudomonadati > Pseudomonadota > Alphaproteobacteria > Sphingomonadales > Sphingomonadaceae > Sphingomonas > Sphingomonas olei. Next base: position 56,395 of record NZ_JBIQEU010000014.1, on the reverse strand, counting down.
GTCGGCAAGGGTACCGGGCTGGGCCTGTCGATGGTCTATGGCTTCGTGAAACAGTCTGGCGGCCACATCACCATCGACTCCGCCGAGGGTCACGGCACGGCCGTACGGCTCTATCTGGCCCGCAAGCAGCAGGACGTCCTCCTGGAGGCCGAGGAGCGACGGCCCTCAGCGCGGATGGGTAACGCCGACGAGACCATCCTAGTGGTCGAGGATGACGACGACGTCCGCGCCTACACGATTGGCATCCTGCGTGAACTGGGCTACCAGGTGGTCGAGGCGCACGACGGCGAGGACGCGCTGCGATTGCTCGGCGGCCACGACGTCGGCGCGACGCTGCTGCTGACCGACGTGGTGATGCCGCGCATGTCTGGTCCCGAACTGTCCAGCCGTGCGAGGGCGCTGCATCCGGAGCTGCGCGTGCTGTTCACGTCGGGCTATACCCGCGATGCCATCATGCGGGACGGCCGGCTCGACCCCGATGTCGACCTTCTCTCCAAGCCTTTCACCTATGCCACGCTGGCCGCCAAAGTGCGGGAATTGCTCGACCGCGGACATTGATGCAGAAGAACAGGGTAAGTAGGCAAGCTTCAAAATACAGTATTTATCGCCGGGAGGCTCGGTGCCAGCACCTCCTGGTGCGACACTGCAAATCACCCTACAGGCCGCACCCGGTCATCTGCACTGCCCACCTGCACGGTTTTCTCAAGAAATGAGCCGTGGATGGCTTTTGGTCGGCCGCGCTTGTGCAGATGCAGACTGGTGCGACCGAAGAGGGACTGCTTTTTCCGAAACCCGTCGTTCCCAAACATCCTCTTGAACGGCAGCAAAGTCCCAGATTCGGCCATCTTCACCACATTCTATCCCGTTACTAGCCGACCAAATAAAATCATCCACCGCTCTTCACTCGAGCGGGACGAGGCTGGCGGCTGGAGGCGGGCAGGAGACGCGTCGCCCGCGGCTGGAGGCGATCGGTCACCTTCGGGATTTGGTCCACGGCCTCCTTCAACCGGGTTAACCGCGCCGCCTTCGAGTAGCGACCGGCAGTTTCCCCACTCATGGTATGCCCAACGAGATCGGCACGGGTTTCGAGGAATACCTCACGGTGCTTCAACTCCGTCGTGACCGTGTGCCGAAACGAGTGGATGGCCTGGCCCGGCTCGATGAAGTCCAGCTTCCTTGCGATCTTCATCCACCAATTCTTGTAATAGACGTCGCCATAGCTCCGCTTGCCCGAAGCGGTTCGGAGCTCGGGAAACAGCGTTGTCTCGCCCGCGGCACGAAGCGCCTTGACGTAGTCTGGCAGCCCGAGCCGCATCAGTTCGTCGGCGAATGGCACTAGTCGAACCGCCGCCCTGTTCTTGACGCGCCCGCCGTTCTCGTCGGTGATCGCGAAGAACCAGATTCCGTTCTCCTCACCGATGTCGTCTAGCGTCAGCTGGCAGATCTCCTCGCGCCGGCAACCGGTGTACCACGCGATGGGCAGCACCCAAAAGCCCGCGTCGTGCCAAATTTCGGCCCCCTGCTCGAGCCGACGACCGAGTGATCGCGACCCGGTCCAGATCGGCAGACGAAACAGGCACCGTCCTTCTTCCTCGGTATACGCGTCGCGCTGATCGCGTGCGTCGCGATCATCCTCATAGAGGAAGTCCGACCAGTCGATGGTGGCAACGCCGTCGACCTGCTTGGTGACCCATGCCATCAGTTCCTTCAGGAAGAGAAAGTGGCGGTTCGTGCTGGTCGATTGGAGACCGATCGTCTTCGGGTCTCGTGCACCGGCCTTGATCTCCGCCTCTGCCTCGCGGCAAATTTCCTCGAGCGACATCGCGTCGTGGCGCCGCGACTTGTGGTGGCTGACGGGCAGACGGGAGAAATGCTCGTTGAGCCGGACCACGTCTTCGCGCGCGACGAGGCGTATAGGGCGGGCACCATAACTCTTTTCAAGCAGGCGCGCCGCCGACAGGAATTGGGTACGGGTCTTTTCCGTCCAGCGCGCCTTGCGTCTCGCGTCACCGACGATCTTTGGATTGTCGGCAATGAATCGCTCCGCAGCCTCGGTCGGCGTCATCGACGCCCACGGCTCGGCCACCTCTGGCTCGCGCGGCGGAACCGGAGCAGGAACAGCCGCCGGCGCGGCGGCAACAGCGGCGCAGGGCATCGGCGCGGCCGGAACACGATCATCGGTCATGGCCGCCCACATCGTCGCCGGATCGACGAGCCGACGCCGATATTCCAGCGCGGCCGCCAGCCGTCCTTCAAGATTGACCTTCCGGGCGATGTCGAGATTGTCCTCGGTTTCGACAACGCCCGCCGTTCGAAGATCCTGAACGGCCTTGTCATGCGACCGTTCACGCCAGTCCGGTCGATCGGCGAAGAAGTCGATGAGCGTCTCCTTCTGCTCGTCCGTCAGCCCCGGAAAGCGCGTCTCGACGTGTTGGCGGCTGCCCAGGTTCTCCGGGACGCCGTGGACGACAAAATCCCTCAGCATCGCCTCGTATATGCCGACGAGACCCTCGATCATGAAGGTCGCGTCGGGTTCGGTACGCTGGTAGCCGACGTGGACCTGCTCGAGATGATCGCGCATCCCCTCCATCGCCTTGCGGAAGATGCCCGCCTTCTGGACGGTCGTCAGGCTTGAGGCTCGGCAATCCTGGCCCAAGGTCATCTTCAGCGTCTCGCTCTTCGCGGTCATTGCGCACCCCATGCTGCGCGCCACCGCCTGGGCGGTCGTTCGAAGGCTGAGGCGTAGGGTAAAAGGCTTACCATCCTGGAAACGGACGGTACGGCGCCAGTAATAAACGGCGCCTCGGCGCTCGACGTTCTGGATAGCGGGCACGGCATCTCCACATGGAGCCGTCACACCCACCGGCCCAATCCAGTGGCTGCAACCGATTTCCTGCCGCTATAACAACAACTTAAATGGCGAATTGGCTGGGGCGGCAGGATTCGAACCTGCGAATGCCGGTACCAAAAACCGGTGCCTTACCACTTGGCGACGCCCCAGCAGAACGCGGGCGCCTATAACGGGCGCGCGCGAAGTGCAATGGCCTTAGGCGATCGGATGCAGCCAATTGTGCGGATCAGGCGCGCGGCCGCGCTGGATGGCGGTCAGGCTGTCGAGGAACCGCTGCGTAATCTGCCCCGTGCCGCCCGAGCCGATGGTGAACGCATAATCGGGCCCGGAGACCTGCCCGATCGGGGTCACGACGGCCGCGGTACCGCAGGCGAAGCTTTCGACCAGCCGCCCGCTGTCCGCATCCGCACGCCATTGATCGATCGAATACAGCTCCTCACGTACGGTGAGCCCCGCGCCACGGGCAAGCTGGAGAATCGAGTTGCGCGTGATGCCCGGCAGGATCGTTCCCGTCAGCGGCGGCGTCTGGATCGAGCCGTCGTCGAACACGAAGAAGATGTTCATGCCGCCCAGTTCCTCGATCCAGCGGCGTTCCGTCGCATCGAGGAACACCACCTGGTCGCATCCGCGGCGGATTGCCTCCTGCTGCGCGACGAGGCTGGTGGCGTAATTTCCGCCGCACTTGGCAGCGCCGGTGCCGCCAGGTGCGGCACGCGAATAATCATGGCTCACCCACAGCGAGATCGGCCGGACGCCGCCCTTCCAATAGGATCCGGCGGCCGACGCCAGCACCATGTACAGATACTCCCCGGCCGGCTTCACGCCCAGGAACACCTCGCTCGCGATCATGAACGGCCGCAGGTACAGCGACCCGCCCTCCACCGCCGGGAACCAGTCGGCATCGGTCTTTACCAACGCCTCGATCGAACCGATGAACAGATCGTCGGGCAGCTCGGGCATCGCCATGCGGCGGGCGGAATCGCGGAACCGCGCGGCATTGGCGGCGGGACGGAACAGCGCGAAGGACCCGTCATCATGACGATAGGCCTTCAGCCCTTCGAAGATCTCCTGCGCATAATGAAGCACCGCGGTTGCCGGATCGACCGACAGCGTGGTGCGTGCGGTGATCTTCGCATCATGCCACCCTTTCGCTTCGCTCCAGCGCACCACCGCCATATGATCGGTGAAGACGCGGCCAAACGCCGGGTCGCTGATCTGGGCGGTGCGTTCGGACGCCGGGATCGGCGAGGAATTGGGTTCAAAGGCGAATTGCGCAGGCGTCGGCACGGAAAAAAGCTCCTGGCAGGCGCAACAACCGCGCCGTTGACGGGGTTGCGGTCGGGTAGGCCCGATGGCAATGCCGGTCAACATGGCTGCCCCGACGTCCTCCGCCTCTCCGCTCTTCCTGCGCGAGCCTGAAATTCGCCGCGGTATCGAGCTGCTGTACTTCGGAAGCGCCCATATCACGCGGTCGATCGATCGCGGCCTCGCGCGTCACGGTCTCGGCCGGGCGCACCATCGCGCGCTCTACTTCATCGCGCGGAAGCCCGACATGGCGGTCTCCGATCTGCTCGCGCTGCTGGGGATCACCAAACAGTCGCTCGGCCGCGTACTGAGCGAATTGACCGAGCGTGGCTATGTCGAGGCGCGGCCTGGCGAGCGGGACCGCCGCCAACGACTCCTGCGCCTCACCAAGGAAGGTGAAGCGTTCGAGGCCGGGCTGTACGACGCGCTCCGCGAACGGCTCGCTGCCGCCTATCTGGAGGCTGGCCAGGGTGCCGTGGGCGGGTTCTGGGCCGTCCTGCAAGGGTTGATCCCCGAGGAAGAGCGTCCCCGGATCGACGCACTGCGCGGCTGAGCCGTCGCCCCGGCCGCCGAACAGCGGCCGGTGGATGTCGGCTTGTCAGATCAGCCGCGCGCCGCCGCGGCCAATTCCCGGTTCCGTTCGAAGCTCGCGCTCAGCGTCGCTTCCAGCAGGTGATTGAGCGCCGCGTCACGATCGAGGACATTGAGCCCCTCGCGCGTCGACCCGCCGGGACTCGCCACCCGATCGGCAAGCACCGCCGGGCTGACGTCCGCGCCGGCGGCCATCGCTGCTGACCCTTCCACCGTGGCGAGCGCAAGGCGCGCGGCCTGCTCACGCGGCAGGCCCAGTCGCTCGCCGGCGGAAGCCAGCGCGTCGATGAACCGGAACACGAACCCCGGACCGCAACCCGAAAGGGCAGTCACCGCGTCGAAAAGCGCCTCGTCGGCGATCCATTCGACCTGACCGAGCGGACGGATCAGCGCCTCCGCGGTGTCTCGAACCGCCTGGTCGGTGGACGTCGCATGAAGCGCCGTCACCCCCTTGCCAATCGCCACCGGCAGGTTGGGCATGGCACGCACGATCGTGCCCGCCGCGATGCGCGCCGCCAGTGCCGATTCCTCAACTCCCGCCAGGATGGACAGGAGGATCGCAGGGCGGATACTCGCGATCGACGGGGCGACCGTGTCCAGCAACTGCGGCTTGACGGCGAGCACGATCACCTCCGGCGCAGACTCCTGCGGCGGCGCGGCGAGAATCCGTACCCCCGCCGGTACGTCAGGCGCGCCAGGATCGACAACGGTGATCGCGGATGGCGGCAAGCCCTGCGCGATCCAGCCGCGCAGCATCGCGCCACCCATGTTGCCGCAACCGATCAACCACAAGGAACTGGGAAGGCTCATGACCGGCTCAGGCCTCGCCCTGCGTTTCGATCAGCGCCGCCGCAATGGCGTCGCGCGGCGATTTCCCGCCCCACAGGACGAACTGGAACACCGGATAGAAGCGCTCGCATTCGTCGATCGCGGTTTCCACCAGCACTTGCGCCGCGTTGAGCGACAGCGTCGCCTCCTCCTCGGTCTGATCGACCACGGCGGCATGGCGGTACAGCAGGATCCCGCTGGACGACCACATCTCGAAATGGCCAAGCCACAGCTGTTCATTGGCGAGGCCGATCGTCTCGTACACCGCTGCGCGCGCATGTTCCGCGACCTTCACGTCCGGAAACGCCAGGAACTGCAACACCCCATCCTCTTCGCGCCACAGGGCGCGAAGCTCATATTCGGTCCAGCTGCCCTTCACGCTCGCGCTGATCTCGTCGTCATGGCGGTCGTACGACCAGCCATGCGCCGAGAAATAGTTTTCGAGCATGTCCAGCGGGGCTTCGGGTTCGTGATCGTGATCGGCTTCGTCGAGCATCACCATCTTATCGCACGGGTTAGCCCCGCAACGCAAAGCACGCGCCGCAGACAGTTGTGGATAGATCAGCCGTTCTGGCGCGCTTCCAGTGCATCCAGTCGCGCGCGAAGCGCATCGGCCTCGTCACGTGCCGCAACCGCCATCGCCTTCACCGCCTCGAACTCGTCGCGGCTCACGAAGTCCAGGCCGCCGATCCACTCGCGCGCTCGCTCCCGCGCGCCGGACTGCGCCTCGCGCCCTACACCCGCCAACGTCCCGGCCGCGCCGTTCACCAATTTCGCCAGATCATCGAACAGCCGGTTTTCGGACTGCATGTCGCCAAAGCCTTTCGGTAGAGAATCAACCCATGACTTGGGAGGTTCGGGCGCTCGGCACAAGGGTTTCCGCGTCGGGGTTGAGCTGATCGATCCGCCACGTCAGCACCGCGGCAAAGCTCAGCCACACCAGATAGGGGACCATCATCCACGCCGCCGCCTTGCGGATCCGGGCAAAGGCAACGGTGGTGGCGATCGCCAGCAGCAGCATCACCGTGATCACCAGCAACGCGGCGCCAACCCGATGCGCACCAAAGAACAGCGGAGTCCAGGCAAGGTTCAGCGCAAATTGAGCCGCGAACAGCCCCACCGCAGCCGCCCGTCCCCGTGCCCCGCGCGCGTTCAGGATCGCAGCAAGCGCAAGTCCGAGCAGAATATAGAGCGTCGTCCAGGCGACCGGGAACACCCAGCCCGGCGGCGTCACCGCCGGTTTCTCCAGCGCCTGATACCACAGGTTCTGATCACCCGAAGGGACACTGCGGCCCGACAGAAAGCCCAGCAGCATGATCAGCGGGACACATACGAGCGCCCATCGCACGAACGACATGCGCAACTGGCTCTTGGACGCTAATGCCCCCACATTTCCTCCGCGGCGTTTTGCGTCGCCTAACCATGGCCCGCAGCGATCGTAAACCGCGCACGATCATCATCAATCGCGCAAGTGCCTCAATTGCGGACAGCCGCGAGCAGGAACTCCACATTCCCTTCCGGCCCGGTGATCGGACTTTCGCTCACGCCTTCGACACGCCACCCCTGCGTTTCGAACCAGGCCGCCACCTCGTCGCAGACGCGCCGGTGAACGGTCGGGTCGCGCACCACGCCGCCCTTCCCCACTTCCTCGCGGCCCGCCTCGAACTGCGGCTTCACCAGCGTCAGCGCGCGGGCGGCGGGCTTGGCGAAGCGCAGCGACACCTCCAGCACCTTGGCAATGCCGATGAAGCTCGCGTCGCACACGATCAGGTCGACCGGCTCGGGAATATGTGCATCGGTCAGGATGCGCGCGCTGGTCTGTTCATGAACGATCACGCGCGGGTCCTGCCGCAGCTTCCAGGCAAGCTGGTTGGTGCCGCTGTCGACCGCATACACGCGCGCCGCACCGCGACTCAGCAGCACGTCGGTGAAGCCGCCGGTGGATGATCCCACATCGATGGCGACGGTCCCCGCCACGTCCCAGCCGAAATGGTCAAGCCCATGCGCCAGCTTGATGCCGCCGCGCGACACCCAGGGATGGTCCCGGCCGCGCACGTCGAGCGTCACATCCTCTGCGAAGCTTTGCCCCGGCTTCTCCACCTTGCGATCACCGACATAGACCAGCCCGGCCATGATCAGCGCCTGCGCACGGGTGCGCGATTCGGCGAGGCCGCGATCGACGAGCATCTGATCTACGCGAGACTTTGCCATGCCGGCCCTATCGCCCCCCGATCGCTTCGTCGCAAGCGCTGCTCGATCCGACCTTGTGGCGGAACTGAGTCATTGCCCATGGATTTGATGGGATATAGAAAGAGGTCGAGGTCGCGATGCCGGGCGTCCCCCTAGAGCACTGGCACCGCGGCCTCGCCCCGACGGACAGGAGCACCATCATGGGCCATTTTTCGTCCAGCATCGCGCGGCCGCCAACCGTCCTTACGGTTCCCGGCCTCGGCAATTCGGGTCCGGCGCATTGGCAGACTCTTTGGGAACAAGGCCGCCTCGACACGCACCGTGTCGATCTCGGCATGTGGGATACCCCGCATCGCAACGCCTGGGTGACGAAGCTCGACCAGGCAATCTCCAGCGCGCAGGCCCCCGTCATCCTGGTCGGGCATAGCCTGGGATGCCAGGCGATCGCCTGGTGGGCGTCGCTCAGCCCGCAACCCTATGGATGGCCAGTGGCGGGCGCCCTGCTCGTCGCGCCTGCCGACGTGGATCGCGAGGGCGCACCGGCGGAGCTGAACACCTTCGCCCCCGCACCCCGAATCCCCCTGCCCTTCCCCTCGATCCTGGTTGCGAGCACCGACGATCCCTGGGTCTCGATCGAGCGTGCGCACAGCCTGGCGGCGGATTGGGGCAGTTACTTCGTCGATGCTGGCGCACAAGGCCATCTCAACGCGGCCAGCGGACTTGGCTGGTGGCCCGAGGGTCAGGCCCTGCTCGACCGAGTGATAGAGGCCGCCGGCGGGCCGCATGGCGAAGTCAGGGCGCCAGGCGATGCCCGCGCGATCCTCGCCCGCCCGCATGATTACACTGCGCATGAGGCACGCAACTGAGGCGGACGGCCACCGGCCACCGGCCACCGGCCACCGCGCGCGATCAGGAAGGTGGCAGCGCCTCGTCGCTTTCCTGTTCGGCGCGCAACGCCGCGATCCGCCGCGCTTCCTTCAGGCGGCGCCACAGAGCGAGATTGAAGCCCGCCATCGCCACCACCAATATGGCAGTGGCGAGGATGACCTTGGTCCAGCCGCTCACGCGCCCACAGCGGCGCCGGTTTCGTTCCAGCGCAGCGCCTTCAGCACGGTTCCGACGATCCCATCGGCATCAAGCCCTGCCGCCGCATATTGCGCCTGCGGCGTATCCTGATCCTGGAAGACATCCGGCAGGCGCAGCGTGCGCAGCTTCAGCCCGCCATCGATCAGCCCCTCGTCGGATGCCATGGTCAGGACATGCGCGCCGAGGCCGCCAACCGATCCTTCCTCGATCGTCACGGCAACTTCGTGGCTGGACAGCAGGCGACGGATCATCGCCTCGTCCAGCGGCTTGGCAAAGCGAAGATCGGCCACCGTCGTCGACAGGCCCTTGGCCTCCAGCTGATCCGCCGCCTTCAGCGCCTCGGCCAGCCGGGTGCCGAGCGACAGGATCGCCACCGTCTTGCCCTCGCGCACGATGCGGCCCTTGCCGATCTCCAGCAGTTCGGGGGTCCCGGGCAGCGGCACGCCGGTGCCGTTGCCGCGCGGATATCGCACCGCGATCGGGCCGGAATCATGCTCGACACAGGTATGGACCATGTGGACCAGCTCGGCCTCGTCCGCCGCCGCCATCACCACGAAATTGGGCAGGCTCGCCAGATAGGTGATGTCGAACGATCCGGCATGCGTCGCGCCGTCAGCGCCAACCAGCCCCGCACGATCGATCGCGAAGCGCACCGGCAGGTTCTGGATCGCCACGTCATGGACCACCTGGTCATAGGCGCGTTGCAGGAACGTCGAATAGATCGCGCAGAACGGGCGCATGCCCTGTGCCGCAAGGCCAGCGGCGAAGGTCACGCCATGCTGTTCGGCAATGCCCACGTCGAACGCGCGATCGGGATGGCGCTGCGCGAAGCGATCGACCCCAGTGCCCGACGGCATGGCCGCGGTGATCGCGCAGACCCGCGGGTCGCGATCCGCCTCATTGGCCAGCGCGTCGCCGAACACGTTCTGATAGGCCGGCGGCCCCGGCGGCGCCTTCGCCTGCGCGCCAGTCACCACGTCGAACTTCTGCACACCGTGATATTTGTCGGATGCCGCCTCGGCCGGGGCATAGCCCTTGCCCTTCTTCGTCACGACATGGACCAGGATCGGGCCTTCCTCCGCGTCGCGCACATTCTCGAGCACCGGGATGAGGTGTTCCAGATTATGCCCGTCGATCGGGCCGACGTAGTAAAAGCCCAGCTCCTCGAACAGCGTGCCGCCCATCGTCATGCCGCGGGCGAATTCGTCGGTCTTGCGCGCTGCATTGTGAAACGGCCGCGGCAGACGCCGCGCCAGCTTCTTCATCAACTCGCGCACCGACAGGAATTCGCGGCTGGAAACGATGCGCGACAAATAGGCCGACAGCCCGCCGACCGGCGGCGCGATCGACATGTCATTGTCGTTCAGGATCACGACCAGCCGGTTGCCTGCGGCCTCGGCGTTGTTCATCGCCTCATAGGCCATGCCGGCGGACATCGCGCCGTCGCCGATCACCGCGATCGCCTTGCCCGGCTGGTCGGCCAGCTTGTTGGCGATGGCAAAGCCAAGCGCGGCCGAGATCGAGGTGGAACTGTGCGCCGCGCCGAACGGATCGTATTCGCTCTCGCTGCGCTTGGTGAAGCCGGAAAGGCCGCCGCCCTGCCGCAGCGTGCGGATACGGTCACGCCGCCCGGTCAGGATCTTGTGCGGATAGCATTGGTGCCCGACGTCCCAGATCAGGCGGTCGCGCGGCGTATCGAACACATAGTGGATCGCGGTCGTCAGCTCGACCACGCCCAGCCCCGAACCAAGGTGCCCGCCCGTGGAGCCAACCGCGGAGATCGTCTCGGCCCGCAGTTCGTCGGCAAGTTGGCGAAGCTGTTCAGGGGCCAACTTTCGAAGGTCGGCCGGCGTCGAAACGGTATCGAGCAACGGCGTCTGAGGCAGATCGGTCATCGTGCGGCGCTTACCCCAGCGGTTGGATCGTGTCGAATGGTACGGGTTCCTGCCACGTCGATCATCGGGCGGTACCGGCGCAGGCGGCGCAGCGGCCGCGCACCTCGATCACCGGGCGCACCGGTGAAAAGCCAGCGGCAGAGGCCGCGTCGCGGACCCCGCCGGTCAGGCGGTCATCGTCAAGATGAGTCGTCTGCCCGCACGAATCGCACACCAGGAAAATGCAGTCATGCAGGCAATCGGGGTGCGCATTGGCGACATAGGCGTTGGCGCTCTCCACCTTGCGGGCCAGGTTCGTTCCGACGAACAGATCCAGGATGCGGTACACGCTGTTGGCGGCAACGCGCCGCCCCTCCGCCTTGGAAACGGCGTCGGCGATATCATAGGCGCTCGCCGGCTTATCGAACCCGGCCAGCGCGCCAAACACGCTGGCGCGCATCGCGGTCCATTGCTCCCCGGCACGTTCCAACGTTGCCTGGGCTGCCTCGGCCAGGTCTGCACCCTGCGGTTCGTGATGATCGTGATGAGCATGCGCCATGATCTGGATTTAGGCAGGCGTGCACCGCGCAGCAAGCACGCGATACCGCCCGCGCCCTTGCGATGGTGACGCCGCCTGCCTCTCTCCCCTATGATCCGGCCTCGATCGGGAGAATGTTCATGGATCTTGGCCTGTCCGGCAAAACCGCCATCGTCTGCGCGTCCAGCCAAGGGCTGGGCTTCGCCTGCGCGCAGGAACTTGCCCGCGCCGGCTGCCGTCTCGTCATCAACGGCCGCGATGCCGATGCGGTCGAGCAAGCAGCCGCGAAGCTGCGGCAGGATGCCGGCGTGGAGGTGATCGCCATCGCCGGCGACATCGGTGATCCGGCGGTGCAGGCCGATCTGGTCGCCGCCGCCGGTCGGCCAGACATTCTCGTCAACAACAACGGCGGCCCGCCCCCGCGCGGTTTCCGCGATCTTGACGAGGCTGCGATCCACGCCGGGCTCGATGCCAATATGGTCACGCCCATCCGTCTCGTTCAACAGGTCGTCGACGGGATGATCGAACGGCGCTTCGGCCGCATCGTGTGCATCACCTCCGGGTCAGTGAAGGCGCCCGCCGGCGGCCTTGATCTTTCCAGCGGCGCGCGCATCGGGCTGACCGGCTTCCTCGCCGGCGTCGCGCGCGAAGTGGCGAGCGCCAATGTCACGATCAACTTCCTCCTCCCCGGCCTGTTCGCCACCCGCCGCTTGCCCGCCGTCATGAACTTCGCCGCCAGATCGCAGTCGATCGATGTCGAGACGGCAGAGGCGCGCAGCCGCGATCGCATCCCGGCCAAGAGGTTCGGCGATCCGGCCGAATTTGGCGCAGCCTGCGCCTTTTTATGCTCGGATCGCGCCGGCTTTATCACCGGGCAGAGCCTCCTGATCGATGGCGGCGCCTACCCGGGCGTGCTATAAAGTACAGCTTGTTTGCGCGCTGCGACATTTTCTTGCATGGCCGCGCGCCGAAAGGAAACTTGCCATGGCCTCCAATTGGGCCCCTCATAGCTGGACCTCTCACGAGGCTCGCCAACTCCCCGACTACCCCGATCAGTCCGCGCTGACCGCCGCGACCGATACGCTGCGCAGCTTCCCCCCGCTCGTCTTTGCCGGCGAAGCGCGCAATCTGACCGCTGAGCTCGCGCGTGTCGCGGCCGGCGACGCCTTCCTGCTGCAGGGCGGCGATTGCGCGGAAAGCTTCGCCGAGTTTCATCCCAACAACATCCGCGACACGTTCCGCGTCATCCTACAGATGGCGGTGGTCCTCACCTATGCCTCGAAGCTGCCGGTGGTGAAGCTCGGCCGCATGGCCGGCCAGTTTGCGAAGCCGCGCTCCGCCCCGACGGAAACGATCGATGGCGTCGAATTGCCCAGCTATCGCGGCGACAACGTCAACGACATCGGCTTCACCCCGGAATCTCGCACCCCTGATCCGAAGCGCATGGTGCAGGGCTATGCCCAGTCCGCCGCGACGCTGAACCTGCTGCGCGCCTTCGCGCAGGGCGGTTACGCCAATCTCGCGCAGGTGCATCGCTGGACGCTGGATTACATGGGTCGCAGCCCGTGGGCGGCGAAATATGCCGAAACCGCCGATCGCATCGGCGAGGCGCTCGATTTCATGGCGGCGTGCGGCATCGATCCCGAAACCGTGCCCCAGCTCGCGCAGACAAGCTTCTACACCAGCCATGAGGCGCTGCTGCTTCCTTATGAGGAGGCGATGACCCGGCAGGATTCGCTAACCGGCGACTGGTACGATACGTCCGCGCACTTCCTGTGGATCGGCGATCGCACCCGGTTCGAGGGCTCGGCGCACGTCGAGTTCCTCCGCGGGATCGGCAATCCGATCGGCGTGAAGTGCGGACCGACGTTGGAGCCCGACGTGCTGCTGCGCCTGCTCGACACGCTCAATCCCGGCCGCATCCCCGGCCGCATGACGCTGATCACCCGCTACGGCCATGACAAGATCGAGGCGGCCTTCCCCAAGCTGCTGCGCGCCGTCACGCGCGAAGGGCATCCGGTGGTCTGGAGCTGCGATCCGATGCACGGCAACGTCGTGAAGGCAGCGAACGGCTACAAGACCCGCCCGTTCGAGCGGATCCTGGCCGAGGTCCGCGGCTTCTTCGCGGTTCACCGCGCAGAGGGGACGCACGCCGGCGGCATCCACGCCGAAATGACCGGGCAGAACGTCACCGAATGCACTGGCGGCGCCGTCGACGTCACCGAACAGACGCTGGCTGACCGCTACCACACGCATTGCGACCCGCGCCTCAACGCGGGGCAGAGCCTGGAGATGGCCTTCCTGCTCGCCGAAATGCTCAACGCGGAGATGGCGGAGCGCCGCAAGGCAGCCGCCTGAAATGAAAAAGGATGTCGCGGTGGGTTGACGACCCGCCGCGACCCCCGTAGAGGCGCCGCTCCCGCTTGCACGGCCCCTTCGTCTAGCGGTCTAGGACGTCGCCCTCTCACGGCGAAAACACGGGTTCGAGTCCCGTAGGGGTCACCAGCGCACAGCCTCCGGGCGTGCCACGCTGCCGGTGCAAGGCGTCTCCCGCCGCCGATCAAGATCAACCGCATCACGGCGTCTCCCGCCGCAAGCGGTATCCAACAGAGCTCGCCGGATTTTCTCATCCGTATCGGGCGAGAAGACCGACCTGCAACCTTGCCGACCGCAGGTGACCGTGCTGCAACCCGGCGGCGATTGACCAAGGGGGGACTTCATGCGGTGGCTTGACGCGCGCGACGAAACGACTGGGAGGAATAATCCCGCCTACCCCGACAAGCTGTTCGCTGCCCTCGGCGCCCGTGGTCTATGCGCGAGTCGGCGATGGTGAGTCTCGCTGCGCCCACGACTCGCGCCGACAAGGAGATCGAGGCAGAGATCGATGGCTCATCCTACCGGCGAAGGCGGCTCCAGCGCTTTGTCGATCATATGGAACGGCACTGTCTGACGGATGGGCGACAGATCCGGGTGCTCGATCTGGGCGGGTCAAAGGCCTATTGGCAGACGACCAGACCAGTCTGGGAACGGCTCGATCTCGATATCACCATCGTCAACCTGGGCGCCCCGACACTGGATGACGGATGTTATCACCTGCGCCCCGGCGACGCCTGCCACATGGCAGATCATCCCGCGAACACGTTCGACATCGTCCATTCGAACAGCGTGATCGAGCATGTCGGTCACTGGCGCGAGATGACGGCAATGGCTGCGGAAGTCCGCCGCCTCGCCCCACACTATTTTGTTCAAACCCCGAACATGTGGTTCCCGCTGGAGCCGCATTTCCGCACCCTCGGGTTTCACTGGTTGCCGGAGGCGTTGCGAATGGAACTGCTGATGCGCCGCGGCTTTGGCTTTCGCGCCCGCCAGGACAACGTGGGTGCAGCGATCGCGAACGTGCAGTCCGTCAACCTCCTGACCGCACGACAAATGCAGCATCTCTTTCCCGATGCCGTCATCGAGCGCGAACGCGTTATGGGGCTGACCAAGTCACTGATCGCCATTCGCTGACGCCCGGCGGCGCGCGTCAGCGCCCTTCATTTCCTTGTCGGCGAGCGCACCAGAACGTGCGCCCGCTACCCCGCAAACGCCTTCAGGATCGGGCACGGCCCGGCATTGCCCGAGGCGCAGTCGCGCTCCAACTCGCTCAGCCAGTTGCGCGCCGCCTGCAGGTCCGCGATCCGGCGATCCAACTCGGCAATCCGCTTCTCCGCCAGCGCCCGGGCACGCGCCCGGTCCTGTGCAGCGTCCAACGCCAGCAATTCCCCGATCTGCTCCAGTGAGAAACCGGCACCCTGCGCCGCGCGAATGAAGCGCAATCGCCGCACATCTTCGCCGTCATAGCGTCGCACGCCGTTGGCGGGCCGCTCGGGCTCGCTCAGCAGTCCGCGGCGCTGATAATAACGGATCGTCTCGACCCCGACGCCGCCCTCGCGCGCCAGTCCGGCAATCGTCATCGATCCCATGCCTGCCACCCCATTGACTCCGTACCATAGTACAGAACCTATATCGGCCTCCGAACGCACCGAACAAGGACCGGCGCGTAAGGAGCTTCAATGACCATGCGGCGCGACAAGACAGCCGTTCTATACCGGATGGTGCTGCCCGACCATCTGTGCCCCTCCGGCCTGAAGTCGAAATGGCGGCTGGAACGTCATGGCTATGTCGTCGAGGATCGCCCGCTGCGCACCCGCGCGGAGGTGGACGCGTTCAAGGCGGCGCACGGCGTACAGACCACGCCGCAGACCTTCATCGACGGGCAGCGCATCGGCGGCAACGACGATCTGACACGCTTCCTGGGCAAGCGGATGCCCGCGCCGGGCGAGACCAGCTATCGCCCGGTGATCGCGGTCTTCGCGATGACCGCGCTGATGGCGCTCGCCGCCAGCCTCGCCGCCTTCGCCACCCCCTTCACCGAACAGGCGGCGATGTGGTTCGTCAGCCTGTCGATGTGCGTGCTCGCGCTGCTGAAGCTTCAGGACGTGGAACGGTTCTCGACCATGTTCCTCTCCTACGATCTGCTCGCCCGGCGCTGGGTGCCCTATGCCTATCTGTATCCCTTCGGAGAGGCGCTGGCCGG
The DNA here is from genome assembly GCF_045369765.1 of Sphingomonas olei. Classification (NCBI taxonomy): domain Bacteria; kingdom Pseudomonadati; phylum Pseudomonadota; class Alphaproteobacteria; order Sphingomonadales; family Sphingomonadaceae; genus Sphingomonas; species Sphingomonas olei. Next base: position 40,553 of record NZ_JBIQEU010000014.1, on the reverse strand, counting down.
GGTGCTGATGACGGCGGGCGTGCTCGACTGGATCTCGATCCCGCTCGCGCTGCTGCTCGGCGGCGTCGGCGCGGTGTCGGTGTTCAAGGCGGTCTATATCGATCGGCGCACGCTGAAATGCGCCTGTGTCGGCGGGTCGAGCAACGTGCCGCTGGGCTTTGTCTCTCTTACCGAAAACCTCTTCATGCTTGGGATGGCGATCTGGATGCTTGTACGATGAAGACGATGATGACGTTGGTCGCCGGCGCTGCGATCGCCCTCCCGGCGGCGGCCCGTGCGCAGGAGCCGTCGCAGGCCGCCGACGCACACAGGGCGCAAGGCCATGGCCATCATCACACCGGCCCGGCCACGCCGGCAGCACCGCCCTCACCAGCCGCGCCGACGACGCAGGGCGACCCACACGCCGGGCACGACATGCGTGAGGCCGTGACGCCTCAGGCGGGCGCGCATGCCGCTCACAGCGGCCACGGCCAGGAACCGCAACACGACGCGCCGATGATGGATCATGCCGCACATGGCGCGGCCGCCATGAACCATGGCGCGGATCATCAGATGCCGGCGATGCTTGGCCCCTATGGGATGAGCCGCGAGGCATCGGGCACGGCGTGGCAACCGGATAGCTCGCCGGTGCTCGCCACCATGTTCCACGCCGGCGACTGGATGGGCATGGCGCAGGGCAATGCGACGCTGGTTCATTCCGACCAGGGCGGTCCGCGCGGCGACCGGCACAATTTCGTCGAATCGATGGCGATGGTCATGGCCAATCGCCCGATCGGCGAACATGGCCGGCTGGGCCTTCGCGGCATGTTGTCGCTCGATCCCTTGATGGGTCGCCGCGGCTATCCCTTGCTGTTCGCGGTCGGCGAAACGGCGGACGGCGTGAACAAGCTGGTCGATCGCCAGCATCCGCACGATCTCTTCATGGAGCTTGCGGTCAGCTATTCGCACGATCTGGGCAATGGCCGCGCCGCCTTCCTTTACGCCGGCCTTCCTGGCGAGCCCGCGCTTGGCCCCCCCACCTTCATGCATCGCCTCTCCGGGCTCGATAACCCGGAGGCGCCGCTCGGCCACCATTGGTTCGATTCGACCCACATCACCTGGGGCGTCATCACGGCAGGTCTCTCCACCCGCACCTGGAAGATCGAGGCGAGCGCCTTCAAGGGCCGCGAGCCGGACGAGAAGCGCTGGGACATCGAAACGCCGCGGCTCGACAGCTGGTCGGTCCGCGCCTTCTGGAATCCGACCGCCAATCTGTCGCTCCAGGCGTCCACCGGCTTCCTGAAATCGCCCGAGCAATTGCACCCCGACGAAAATGAGCAGCGCACGACCGCCTCGGCGACGTGGAACAAGCCACTCGGCCCGGGCGCGAACTGGGCGACGACCGTGGCTGGCGAGACCACCGAAGGCGAGGCGCACATCGCGAGTGACCGGCAGCGCGCTTAAGCCCTTCTACGGCGACGATGGGTTGAAGAGCTTCATGGTCTATACCCGGCTCAACTTCGGCAATCGCTCATTGCGCTAGGCACGCGGCGGCTGCCGGCATCTTGCGTGCCCGCAGCCGCCGGATAGGCTGATCTGTGTTTAGGGAGCGTGGATCGCGCGGAACGGCCACCGTTCCCGCGACTTGTTGATGGCATCCCCATCATGAGGAATGCCATGCCCCGCCGTCCTGAACCGCCCTACCCCGAACAGCAGCAGCCGATGCCCGGCCGCACCGCGCCGATGGATCCGCGCCCCGATCATGGCGAGGACAGCTATGTCGGCCACGGCCGCCTGCTCGACCGACGCGCCCTCGTCACTGGCGCCGACAGCGGCATCGGCCGCGCCGTCGCGATCGCTTATGCCCGGGAGGGCGCCGATGTGGCGATCAGCTATCTCGACGAACATGAGGATGCCGAGGAGACCAAGCGGCTGGTGGAGGACGCTGGCCGTCGCGCAATCCTGCTGCCCGGCGACATCAGCGATCCCGCCCATGCCCGCGCCATCGTCGCCCAGACGGCAGAGGCGTTCGGGCGGATCGACATCCTCGTCAACAATGCCGCCCATCAGGCCACCTTTGCCCGGCTGGAGGATATCTCCGACGAAGAATGGCAGGTGACCTTCGCCACCAACATCCATTCTATGTTCTATCTGGCGAAGGCAGCCGTCGCGCACATGAAGCCGGGCAGTTCGATCATCAACACCAGCTCGATCAATGCCGAGGATCCCAGCGAGCAACTGCTCGCCTATGCGACGACGAAGGGCGCGATCTACAATTTCACTGCCGGGCTCGGGAAAATGCTGGCCGATCGCAAGATCCGCGTGAACGCGGTCGCGCCGGGCCCGATCTGGACGCCGCTGATCCCGTCCACGATGCCGGTCGAAAAGGTGAAGAACTTCGGCAGCGACACGCCGATCGGCCGCGCCGGCCAGCCGGCAGAGGTGGCGCCGCCCTATGTCTGGCTCGCCAGCGACGAGGCCAGCTACATCACCGGCGCGACCATCCCGGTCACCGGCGGCCGCGCCTTCCTCTGATCGGGCGAGTTGCGACGCGACGAGCGCGCACGGCAAAAGGCCGGGTGGCACCAAAGCCACCCGGCCTTTTCGCTATCCTCGGCCTCCCCTTTTCCGGGAAGGCCCGCTGGATCAGGCGAGCGCCGACAGGCGCTTGGTCAGACGCGAGAACTTGCGGCTGGCAGTGTTGCGGTGGAGCACGCCACGCGCGACGCCACGCTGCAGTTCCGGCTGAACCGCTGCAAGGGCTGCCGATGCGGCCGTCTTGTCACCCGCTGCGAGCGCTGCCTCGACCTTCTTCACGAAGGTGCGGATGCGGCTCACGCGCGCACCATTGATTTCGGCCCGGCGCTGGTTGCGGCGGATGCGCTTCTTCGCTTGCGGCGTGTTCGCCATTTACAGTCCTCGAAATATCGGTCGATGAAAAAAGGGCGGCGGGAACACCCATCGCCCTGGAAGCCGCTGCCCTTAACGATATCGCTCGTCTTGGTCAACCGCGCTGGCACGTCGGACACCAGAAGGTGGAACGTCCGCCCTCTGCATAACGCTGCACCGTTCCGCCGCAAGCGCACGGCTGCCCTTCGCGGCCATAAACCGCGAATTGCTTGGAAAAATACCCCAGTTCGCCGTCCGGCCGGGCATAATCGCGCAGCGACGATCCGCCCGCTTCGATCGCCGACAGCAGAACCGCCCGAATCGCCTCGACGAGTCGCTCGAGTCGCGCCAGCGATATTCGCCCCGCCGCGCGCTTGGGGGAAATGCGCGCCAGGTACAGCGCCTCGCAGACATAGATATTGCCGAGGCCCGCGACGATGCGCTGGTCGAGCAGCATCAGCTTGATCGATGCCCGCCGGCCATGCAGCGCCTGTTTAAGGCCGGCGGCGGTCAGTTCGGGGCCAAGTGGTTCCGGACCCAGGCCGATGAACGCCGGAAACGACCCGATGTCCGAGCTCGGCCACAGGTCCACCGAGCCAAATCGGCGCGGATCGTTCAGCGCGACACGGCGCCCTGCGTCGGTCTCGATCACCAGGTGGTCGTGCGGCAGCAGCTCCTGCGGATCGACCCGCCACCGCCCCGACATGCCCAGGTGAAAGATCATCGCCTGGTCGCGATCGGTATTGATCAGGCCATATTTCGCCCGTCGCCCGAGGCTCGTGATCGTCGCGCCGGTCATTACCTGCCTCAGGTCATCCGGGAAGGGCCGGCGCAGATCGGGCCGGCGCAGCTCCAGCGAGACGACCCGCGCGCCTTCCAGCACGGGGCGCAGCCCTCTCACCGTGGTTTCGACTTCAGGTAATTCCGGCACCTGCGCCCCCTAGCCCGCTGCGCTGCACCGGGCTAGAGCCGCGACCATGAGCGAAACCGTCTCCTTCGGCTACGAGGACATCCCCGCCACGGAGAAGACCGCCCGCGTCGGCGGCGTCTTCACCAACGTCGCCAGCCGCTACGATCTGATGAACGATGCCATGTCAGGCGGCATGCACCGTTTGTGGAAGGACCGCTTCGTGCGCCGCGTGAAGCCGCGCGCCGGGGAGCAGATCCTCGACATGGCCGGCGGCACCGGCGACATCGCCTTCCGGCTCGCGACATCCGGCGCATCGATCACCGTCGCTGACATCAACCCCGCGATGCTTGAGGTCGGCATGAAGCGGGCACAGGACCGCGGCATCGACGGCCTGGTCTGGACGGAGGCGAACGCCGAATCGCTGACCTTCCCGGACCGTTTCTTCGATGCCTACACCATCGCCTTCGGCATCCGGAACGTGACGGACATTCCCGCCGCCCTGCGCGAGGCACATCGCGTGCTCCGCCGCGGCGGCCGCTTCTTCTGCCTTGAATTCTCGACCACCACCTGGCCGGGGTTCAAGGAGGTGTACGACACCTATTCGCACAAGATGGTGCCGAAGCTGGGCCAGCTGCTCGCGCAGGACGCAGACAGTTACCGCTACCTCATCGAATCGATCCGCCGTTTCCCCGACATGCCGACGTTCGAGGGCATGATCCGCGACGCCGGCTTCACCCAGACGAAGGTGGAGCCGCTGCTCGGCGGGCTGGTCGCGATCCACAGCGGCTGGAAGATATGATCGCTGCCCGTCCCCTCTCCCCGGCGTGGGAGAGGTAAGTGACCAGTTCGATCGTCCATAGCTGGCGCCTGCTCAAATGGGGCCGCACGCTCGCCCGCCACGGCGCGCTGCGTGGCCTGGAGCAGGATCCGAACACCCCGCCTCGCGTGCGGCGGATGCTGCGCCTCGCCCGCTTCGGTGCGCGCGTGCCGGCGCAGCCGGGCTATGCCGATGCGTTCGAGGCGATCGGCCCCGCCGCGATCAAGCTCGGCCAGACGCTCGCCACCCGTCCCGACATCGTCGGCGACGAGGCGGCGCTCGACCTCCTGCGCCTGCAGGACGCGCTCCCGCCCCTACCGTTCAGCGTCATCAAGCCGCAGATTGAGAAGAGCCTCGGCCGCCCGCTGGAAACCCTCTTCGCCAGCTTCGACGAAACCCCAGTCGGCGCCGCGTCGATCGCGCAGGTCCACCGCGCCGTCACTATCGACGGTCGTCCCGTCGCGGTCAAAGTGCAGCGCCCCGGCGTCGAGGCCGATTTCGCCGAAGCGATCGACACCTATGAATGGGCCGCGGCTCAGCTTGAGGCCGCGGATCGCAACGGCGGCGGCGAGATCACCCGGCTCCAGCCGCGGCTCGTCATCGCCACCTTCAAGCGCTGGACGGCGCGCGAACTCGATTTCCGCCGCGAAGCCGCCTCCGCCAGCGAACTGGCCGAGGGCATGGCCTCGGAGCCCAATTTCCACGTGCCGGCGATCGACTGGGCACGCACATCAGGAAAGGTGCTCACGCTCGAATGGATCGATGGCATCAAGCTGTCGAACCGCGAGGCGCTCGCGGCTGCCGGCTACGACCTTCCGCTGCTCGCCCAGACGCTGATCCACGCCTTTTTGCGCCAGGCGATCGCCGAGGGGTTCTTCCACGCCGATCTCCATCAGGGCAATCTCTTCGCCTTGCCCGGCAACCGCATCGCGGCGGTCGACTTCGGCATCATGGGCCGGATCGATCGGCGGGCGCGAATCTGGCTCGCCGAGATCCTCTACGGGCTGATCACCGGCAATTACCGGCGCGTCGCCGAGATTCACTTTGAGGCGGGTTACGTCCCGCCGCACCATGATGTCGCCGAGTTCGCCACCGCGTTGCGCGCCGTGGGTGAGCCGATGCGCGGCCTCCCGGTGAAGGAAATGTCGATCGGGATGATGCTCGATGGGCTCTTCTCGATCACCCGCGACTTCGACATGGTCACCCAGCCGCACCTTCTGCTGCTGCAAAAGACGATGGTGATGGTCGAAGGTGTCGCGACCGCGCTCGATCCCGACATCAACCTTTGGGAGACCGCCGGGCCGCTGGTCGAGGAATGGATCCGCACCGAATTGGGGCCGGAAGCCGCCATCGCCGACCGCATCGTCTCGGACGTAAAGACGCTGTACCGCCTGCCCGAACTGGTCCGCCGCATCGAGGCACGCTTCCCGCCGCCCGGCGGCGCGCCGCCCGCGCCCCCGCTTCGCGAGATTGAGGTCGTGCGGATCGGCGGTGGCTGGCGCTATGCCGCGGTTGGCCTCGCCAGCGCGCTCGCCGGGATTGCGGCAACCTGGACGATGATCGGCTGACATGCGTACGGCCGTCGGCCGCCCTCTCCTGCTCGCCGCGCCGTCCCGCTTTGTGGGATTGCCGCGACCGCGCGCGCGCCTGTTCCTGGCGCTGCTGGCGCTGCTTCTGCTCGCCTCGCTGACGGCGCTCGGCACTCCGTCGCTGCAGCAGGCCGCAGCCCCGGTCGACGATCAGGCGAGTGCGATCGTTTATGGCTCGACAGTCGACGCGCTGCGCCACGGCGCGGATTATTATTCCGCGGTCATCGACGCGCTGCGTGCGGGCGACCGACCGGTCCGGCCCTGGGTCGCGGTGCGGCTCCCCACGCTGTCGGTGATCCAGGCCAGCGTCAGCCCAGTGGCCGCGGCGCTTCTGCTCTACGCGCTTGCCCTGCTGACACTCGCGTCATGGTGGCGCCGCCTTCGTGACATTCTGCCGCGCCCGATCCCCCGCCTCGCCGCGACCCTGCTGGCGGCGGGTGGCATGGGGACGGCACTGCTCGGGCAGCAGGTCACCGAACACGAACTATGGGCAGGGCTGATGATCGCCCTGTCACTGGCCATTCGCTTACCGGGACGCACCATGGCGTCGGTCGCGATCGGCCTATGCGCGATGCTGATTCATGAGGGCGCGGCGCTGTTTGCCATCATCATGGCTGCATTCGCGCTGGCGGAACGCAATGGGCGCGAGATGCTGGGCTGGGGCATTGCGGCCATCGTCTTTGCCGCCGCGCTCTGGTTCCATGCCCGCGCCGTCGGCGCCGTCACCGGACCGCTGGATCAGCCGTGGATCGGGTGGCCCGGCATCCTGGGCTTCGGCTTTGCGGTTCGCTCGCTTATCACGGCGACGCTCCTGTCGATCGCGCCCTTGTCCCTCGCGGCTATGGCGATGGGTCTGGCGATTGCCGGATGGTCCGCCTGGCGCGATCCGCTCGCCGCGCGCGTGCTGGCGACGCTCGTCGGATATCTCCTCTTCCTGTCGCTCGTGGCGCCGACGGACCTGTCGGGCCTTGCCTATCTTGTTGCGCCTGTTTCGCTGATCGGGCTCATCTTCATCCCCGATGCGCTGCGCGATCTGCTGCGCGCAGCGCTCGACAGACGCCGCATCACCGTGACAAGAACGGCTTCATGAGCCGCATCCTCCTGATCGTCGGTGGCGGAATTGCCGCATATAAGGCGTGTGAGATTATCCGCTTGCTCCGCAAGGGCGGGCATAGTGTCCGCTGCGTCCTTACCGAGGGCGGCAGCCACTTCGTCACGCCCATGACGCTGGCCGCCTTGTCGGAACAGGAAGTTCACACCACGCTGTGGGACCTGAAGGACGAGGCAGAGATGGGCCATATCCAGCTCAGCCGGCAGGCCGATCTGGTGCTCGTCGCGCCGGCCACCGCAGACCTGCTCGCCCGCATGGCCGGCGGACTGGCGAACGATCTCGCCACCACGCTCCTGCTCGCCACGGACAAGCCCGTGCTTGCCGCGCCTGCGATGAACGTGCGCATGTGGCAGCACCCCGCAACCCAGCGCAACGTCGCGCAGCTGCGCGCCGACGGCGTGCGGATCATGGCCCCCGATGAAGGGGCGATGGCGTGCGGCGAATTCGGACCCGGCAGATTGCCGGAGCCGACGGCGATCGTCGCCGAGGTGGAACGGCAGCTTGGCCTGGCGCCGGCGCCCGCAGATGCCGTCGGTCAGATTGCGGCACCGGGCGCTCGCCTTGCCGGCAAGCATGTGCTGGTCACCGCCGGCCCGACACATGAGCCGATCGATCCGGTGCGGTACATCGCCAATCGCTCCTCCGGCAAACAGGGCTTCGCGATCGCCGGCGCACTGGCCGCGCTTGGCGCTCGCGTGACGCTCGTTGCCGGCCCGGTGTCACTGCCGACCCCACCTGGTGTGAGCCGTATTGATGTCGAGACCGCGCGCGAGATGCACGCCGCAGTCGACGCCGCCCTTCCCGCCGATGCCGCGGTGCTGGTGGCGGCGGTTGCGGACTGGCGTTCGGACGGCGCGGCCGAGCAGAAGATAAAGAAAGACGGCACGGGAACGCTTCCGGATCTGCGTCTCGTGGAGAATCCCGATATCCTCGCCGGGCTCGGTCGTGGCTCACAGCGTCCACGTCTCCTGATCGGATTTGCCGCTGAAACCGAGAATGTCGTTCCTCACGCCCAGGCCAAGCTCGCGCGAAAGGGCGCCGACTGGATCGTCGCCAATGACGTCTCGGGAGACGTCATGGGCGGCGAGGCCAATGCGGTCCACCTCGTGTCCGCGGCCGCAGTAGAAACGTGGGAACATATGCCGAAGCAGGCCGTGGCGGATCGTCTCGCCGCGCGCATTGCTGACGCGCTGGAGAATGTGTCGTGATCACCATCAGCCTTCGTCGTTTGCCGCATGGTGCCGACCTCCCCCTTCCTGCTTATGCAACCTCGGGCGCGGCTGGCATGGACGTGGTCGCTGCGGAGGATGTCACCCTTGCGCCCGGCGCACGGCATGCGGTGGCGACGGGATTTGCGATCGCGATTCCGGAAGGTTTCGAGGTTCAGGTGCGCCCCCGCTCCGGCATCGCGCTCAAGCATGGAATAACCTGCCTCAACACCCCCGGCACGATCGATTCCGATTATCGGGGCGAGGTGAAGGTGATCCTCGCCAATCTTGGCGATGCACCTTTTGAGGTCAAACGTGGCGATCGCATCGCGCAGCTTGTCCCGGCGCAGGTCACGCGGGCCGCGCTGATCGAAAGCGCAGACCTGGACGAGACGGATCGCGGCAGTGGCGGCTTCGGGTCGACGGGGCGGTGAGCGTCATCCTCCTGGCACTCGCGCAAGCGGCGCAGGTGACGGCGTTCGTGTCCCGGTCAGAGGGCGAGGAGGCCCCGCCGGTGCTGACTGTGGCTGCGACGCAGGAAAGCGCCGCCAGCGTCCCGGGCGACCTGTCCGGTCTTCCCGAACTGAAGTTCCGTCGCCGGCGCACGATGCCGCCCGCCCTCTCCTCCTTCGTCCGGGATGAGGTCGCGGCGCGGCGCTGCGAGGCGGCCGACAAAAGGTTGCGGGTCAATCTTGCAGTGCTTGTCGCGGAGGACGGCCAGTTGCGCCGGATCCATCCGCAAGCGATCGGCTGCCCCACCGTCGAACAATATGCGTCCGGCGTGATGCTCAGCATGGCGCGCGCCAACCTTCTGCCGGTCGGCGAGACTCGCTGGTTCCGCACATCCCTGCTGTTCCAGTGGCAGTAACGATCGGGCCGGAAGAGCGCGAACGCTACGCGCGCCAGATCATCCTGCGCGAAATCGGCGGCTCGGGTCAGCGACGGTTGAAGGGGGCTACGGTCGCGGTGATCGGCGCTGGCGGGATTGGCGCGCCGGCGATCGCCTATCTCGCGGGAGCCGGGCTTGGCGAAATTCGCATCGTCGACGACGATCGCATCGACATTTCCAACCTTCAACGCCAGATTCTGTTCGACGTGGCCGACACCGGCGCGTTCAAGGCCGAACAGGCTGCAAAAGCGGCCGAATGCCGCAACCCCTTCGTGACAGCCGCGGCCATTGTTCGCCGGATCAACGCCGGCAATGCGGAAGAACTGCTGCGCGGGGCCGACGTCATTCTGGACGGCTGCGACAATTTCGCGACCCGCCTCATCGTTGCCGATGCGGCGCTACAACTCCAGATCCCCCTTGTCTCCGCTGCAGTCGGCCAGTTCGAGGGGCAATTGGCCGTATACCGCGGTTGGGAAGCTGACCTCCCCTGCTACCGCTGCCTCGTCGGCAGCGCACCCGATCGCGACGAGGCAACCTGCTCAGAACAGGGCATTCTTGGCCCGGTCACCGGTGTTCTCGGCAGCATGGCGGCACTGGAAACGATCCGCGCCATTACCCCTTTCGGCGCCGATCCCGCGGGCAGGCTGACGCTGATCGACCTGCTGGACTGTCGCTTTCGTACCATCCGTGTGCCGAAGGATCCGGCCTGCCCCGCCTGTTCTCCACGCTCAGGCGAGTAGCGCTTCCGCAAAGGCGCGCACCTCGGGCCCGATGTCGTCCCGCTCAAGTGCCAAGGCAAGATTCGCCTTGATGAAGCCGGACTTTCCCCCGCAATCGAACCGACGCCCCGAAAATGTGTAGCCGTGAAATGGCTGTTTGCCGATCAATTGCGCCATGGCATCGGTCAGCTGTATCTCGCCGCCGGCCCCCTTCACCGGCGTATCGAGGATCTTCATCACTTCCGGTTGCAAGATATATCGGCCCGGTGTCATCAGGTTTGACTTGGCAGTTCCCGGTGCGGGCTTCTCGATAACTTCCAGAACCTCCGTCAGAGGCCCGTCGACGGCACCAGGAGTGATAATCCCGTAATTGTGAGTCTCGCTGGGGGAAACCTCGAGCGCGCCGATCAGATTGCCGCCGACGCGCTCATACGCTTCCACCATCTGCGCCAGAAAGCCCGGCGTTCCGACCATCAGCTCGTCCGGCAGGAGAACGGCAAAAGGCTCATCGCCCACGATCTCACGCGCACACCAGACCGCATGGCCCAGACCCAGGGGTTCCTGCTGGCGGACATAGACGGGAGAACCTGGCGCCTGCCGAATATTGTCAATTAACTCCAGGCCCTTGCCGCGACTCTTCATCGTTGCCTCTAGCTCGAAGGACACATCGAAATGATCCTCGAGCGTCCCCTTGCCACGACCGGTGACGAAGATGATCTGCTCGATCCCAGCTTCTCGAGCCTCCTCGACCGCATATTGGATCAGCGGCTTGTCGACGACGGTCAGCATCTCCTTCGGCATCGCCTTGGTGGCCGGAAGGAAGCGCGTCCCAAGCCCGGCCACAGGAAAAATGGCCTTACGCACCGGCTTGAAAGAGGACATCGCTGTTTTCTCCCGATAGTTGCGGTGCGCTTTAGCGAGGCTGCGGTGAAGGGCAAAGCCGCTGACGCAATTTTGGATTTAGTCTGCTCTTAACGCGCCATGTGCTAGGTGGTCGCCATGAAGACCTTGGTGATTTTCGGCACCCGGCCAGAAGCTATCAAATTGTTTCCCGTGGTGCGGGCGTTAGAGGCGAAGCCAGGCATTCAGGTTCGCACCTGCGTCACCGCCCAGCATCGCGGCTTACTCGATCAGGTGTTGGCGATCGCCGGGCTTTCACCGGACATCGATCTCGACCTCATGGAGCCTGGCCAGACCCTCGACCGGCTGACCGGCCGATTGCTGGCAGGTATTGGCGAGGTGCTCGATCGCGAGCAGCCCGACCGCGTCATCGTGCAGGGCGACACCACGACCGCGATGACAGCCGCTCTGGCCGCCTATTACCGCAAGATTCCCGTTGCTCATGTGGAGGCGGGCCTTCGCTCGAGCAACATCTACCATCCGTGGCCAGAAGAAGTGAATCGCCGCATCGTTGCGCCAATCGCAGATCTTCATTTCGCACCCACCGCGACCGCAGCAGAGGCGCTCGCGCGTGAGAACATCCTGTCGGGCGTCCATGTCACGGGGAACACCGTGATCGACGCCCTTCATTGGACGAACGACCGGATCTCACATGATCCTTCGCTCGCCGCGGGATTGGACCCCGTCCTGAGCCGCTTTGCTGATCGCCGGATTGTGCTGGTCACCACTCACCGGCGAGAAAACTTCGGCGACGGTATGGCGGCGATTGCACGCGCGATCGCCCGCATCGCCGAGGATCGGGACGCTGCAGTGCTGTTCCCGATGCACCCGAACCCGAACGTCGTCTCCGTCATGGAAAAGACGCTTGGCGCTCGCGATAAAGTGGCGCGCATCGAACCGCTTGATTACCCCCATTTTATCCGAGCGCTGAACGCCTGCACCTTGGTGCTCACCGATTCCGGCGGGGTTCAGGAGGAGGCGCCCGCGCTCGGCAAACCCGTGCTGGTGATGCGAGACACGACGGAACGACCTGAGGGTGTAGTGGCTGGGACCGCTAAACTGGTGGGCACTGCCGAGGAGCGGATCGTTTCCGAAGTTTTCACGCTTCTCGACGACGAGCGCGCCTACGCAGCAATGGCCCGCGCCCACAATCCCTTTGGCGACGGCCGTGCGAGTGAACGGATCGCGGAGATCATTGCCAATGCTGTCAGATAACGAGCTAAAGGTCGCGGTTCTCGGGCTCGGGTACATCGGCCTTCCGACCGCGGCAGTGATTGCTCGCACTGGCGCGAGCGTGCTTGGCATTGATGTTCATCAGAACGTGGTCGACACGGTCAACTCGGGCAAGGTCCACATCGAGGAAGTGGACTTGGACGGGCTTGTCTCGGGCGTGGTCGGACGCGGTTACCTTCGCGCATCGACCGTGCTGGAGCCGGCGGACGTGTTCGTCATCGCCGTTCCCACGCCCTTCGCCGAGGATCGCAGACCCGACACGGGCTTTGTCCTCGAGGCGGCGCGCGCGGTCTCCTCCGTCTTGAAGGCTGGAGACACGGTGATCCTTGAATCAACCTCCCCCGTCGGCACCACCGAGCACGTGCGCGATTTGCTCGCTGAGCTGCGCCCCGAGCTACGTGCGCCGGGCATCAGCGAAAGCTCGGACTATGCGGTCGCCTACTGCCCCGAACGGGTGTTGCCTGGTCGCATTCTCGTCGAATTGATCGACAATGATCGGGTCATCGGCGGGATCACACCCCGTTGTGCGCGCAAGGCGCTCACCTTCTACCGCCGTTTTGTTCGAGGCGCATGTATCACGACCAGCGCTCGGGCAGCGGAGATGACGAAGCTCACCGAAAACGCGTTCCGCGACGTGAATATCGCCTTTGCCAACGAACTGAGCCTGGTTGCCGACACGATGGGCGTCGACGTCTGGGAGGTCATCCGGCTCGCCAATCGTCACCCGCGTGTCAACATCCTTCAGCCCGGACCGGGCGTAGGGGGTCATTGCATCGCCGTCGATCCGTGGTTTCTGGTCGCAGCGGACCCGAAGAATACGCCGTTGATCCGGACGGCGCGCGAGGTGAATGACGGCAAGACAGACCACGTGATCGCAGCAGCGGCGGCGATGATAGCCACCAACCCCGGTGTACCCGTCGCGTGCATGGGGCTCGCCTTCAAGGCAAACATCGACGATTTCCGCGAGAGCCCTGCGCTGAAAGTGGCATTGGCGCTGGCGCGGCAATTCCCCGACCAGATCAAAATTGTCGAACCCTATGCCCGGAATCTGCCGAACGCCTTCGAGGCAACCGGTGCGCGGCTAATTGACGTGGATGCGGCAATCGAAACGTGTCCAATCATGATCGTCCTCGTCGACCATGACGTATTCCGATCGATTCCGCTCGAGGAACGCGCCGACAAGCGCGTTCTGGATACCCGCGGCATCTGGCCCGACCAACCCCCGCTACGTTCGGACGCTCGACTAGGACGACGGACAAGCTGATCGGCGTTGTTGCGGGGGCTGACCCGCTCGGCTAGTTGGTCGGCTCTTTGCACAAAGATCTGCCTGCCATGTTCTCGCGTTTGCTTTCACGCCGTCGTCCGAGTGCACCACCTGCCCAGCTTCCGGCGGGCCGGCGCCTCTATGCGATTGGCGACGTGCACGGCCGACTTGATCTTCTTGACGAACTACTACGGCGCATCGACGCTGACGACGCGTCGCGCGGCGGAGCGCAAACAGGAATCATCCTGCTCGGCGATCTCGTGGATCGCGGGCCTGATTCCGCTGGTGTGGTGGAGCGCGTTCGGCAGATGTGCGCCAGTCGACAGGACGTGCGATGCCTTTGCGGCAATCATGAGGAAATCTTCCTCGGCGCCTATGACGGGGATCCGGACCTCGTTCGCCTCCTGCTCCGGGCAGGCGGGCACGAAACGCTGCTCAGCTACGGCATGAAAGCAGCTGCCATCGATCAGGCCACCATACCCGAACTCGTCGACATGATGGCCCGAGACATACCGGCAGAGCAGATTGCCTTCCTCCGGTCTCTCGACGACTATCTCCTGGAAGGAGACTATCTGTTCGTTCACGCTGGCATACGCCCGGGGCTACCACTGGAACAGCAGACCTCCCGCGACCTGCGCTGGATAAGGCAGCCCTTCCTCGAACATGGCGGTCATCATGGAAAGTACGTCGTCCACGGCCACACCATCACGGACGGGGTAGATGAGCGGGCCAACCGAATCGGCATAGATACGGGCGCCTACCGAACAGGCCGGCTAACCGCGGTTGGAATCGAGGGCGAGCACCGTTGGATCATCGATACTGTTGATCATCATGGAAGTGGCACGTGAGGTTCATCACATTTCCGCTAAAGTGTTGCGGAAATGCCTTGATTGGAAAGCGTTCTGAGCGCTGTTGACCAACATATGAGATTGCGCTGCACTGCAAACTCTGTCAGATGGCCGTGACGGACAAAAAAGGGAGTTCGTGATGAAGGTTCGTGGTTACCTCGCGGCTGTTGCCGCTGCTTCGCTGGCTGCAGCTCCTGCTGTTGCGGCTCCGACCTCGGCATCCAGCCTGTCGGTTGCCAAGGCTGCTCGCGCCAGCACCTCCACCGCCAAGGCCGACAAGGCTGCTGGCGGCGGCGTGATCATTGCCGTTCTCGCCGCTGCTGCGGTGATCGCCGGTATCGTGGTCATCGCTGACTCGGACGACGACGCCGACAGCAACTGAGTCTCAGCTCAGGATAATGAAATAGCGGCTTTCGGGCCGCTATTTTTTTGTCTGAGCGGCGGGAGCCCACACGGCCCTTTGGACGTCGTTTCCTTCAAAGAATAACCGCGTCAGCCAGCACCGTTTCGCGGCCCCATTCGTTTGCAGCCTTGATCCAGGTAATTGAGGCAAGGAAACGGTAATGAGCAACGGCGCAACGAACCACGGTGCCGGTGGCGAGCCGCACCAGCAGGCTAGCGGTGACGAGCAGGTGCTCACCACCAACCATGGCGTGCCTGTCAGCGACAACCAGAACAGCCTGAAATCCGGGCGGCGCGGACCTACCCTTCTCGAGGATTTCGTCCTTCGGGAGAAGATATTCCACTTCGATCACGAACGCATCCCTGAGCGCATCGTACACGCTCGTGGCTCCGGCGCGCATGGGTTCTTCGAGGCCACTGCCGATATCAGCGAACTGAGCAAGGCAGCAGTGTTCAAGAAGGGCGAAAAAACCGAGGTGTTCGTTCGCTTTTCGACTGTCGCCGGCGGCGCAGGGTCGGTCGACACCCCGCGCGACGTGCGTGGCTTTGCGGTGAAGTTCTACACCACCGAAGGCAATTGGGATCTGGTCGGCAACAACATACCCGTTTTCTTCATACAGGATGCCATCAAGTTCCCGGACCTGGTGCATGCGGTAAAGATGGAGGCCGATCGCGCCTATCCACAGGCCGGAAGCGCGCACGATACATTCTGGGACTGGGCGTCGTTGATGCCCGAATCCACCCACATGCTGATGTGGGCTATGTCGGACCGCACCCTTCCCCGCTCCTTCCGGATGATGGAGGGCTTCGGCGTCCACACGTTCAAGCTCGTCAACGCCGACGGACACGCCAGCTTCGTCAAATTCCACTGGAAACCTCGACTGGGCCTGCAATCGACGATCTGGGACGAGGCTTTGAAGTTGCAGGCGGCAGACAATGATTATCAGCGCCGCGATCTGTGGGAAGCGATCGACACGGGGGCATTCCCGCAATGGGATCTTGGAATCCAGGTGTTCGACCAAGCCTTCGCCGAAGCGCAGCCCTACGACGTTCTTGATGCAACGAAGCTGATCCCGGAAGAGGATGTTCCCGTCCGGATCGTCGGTACGCTGACGCTGAACCGAAACCCCGACAACTTTTTCGCGGAAACCGAGCAGGTGGCTTTCCTGCCAACGAACATCGTCCCCGGCATCGATTTCACGAATGATCCGCTGCTCCAGGGACGTCTGTTCAGCTACCTCGACACGCAAAACTCGCGCCTCGGCACCACAAACTTCCATCAAATTCCGATCAACGCGCCCCGCTGCCCCTTCGGCAATTTCCAGCGGGACGGAAAGATGCAGACACAGGTCCCCAAGGGCCGCGCCAATTACGAGCCAAACAGCCTGGCAGCGCATGGAGAGGAAGGTGGTCCTCGCGAATCCCGGGATCGTGGCTTTCGCACCGTCACTGCGCCATCCGGCAGCGACGAACAGGGAGAGAAGCTGCGCGTCCGGGCCGAGCTGTTCGCCGACCATTACAGCCAGGCCCGGCTATTCTACCGCTCGCAGACGCCAGCCGAGCAGGCGCATATAGCCTCATCATTCGTGTTCGAACTGTCGAAGGTCGGCCTGCTTGATCAGGTACCGCCCCGCATGGTCGCCAACCTTCGCAACGTTGACGAAGATCTGGCGAGGCGTGTCGCGGACGGGCTCGGAATCGACCTTCCGGAAAAGGCACCAGCCGCACGTGAGCCAGTGGACCTGCCATCCTCCGGCGCTCTGTCGATCCACAAGAACATGAAGGAAACCCTCGACGGGCGCGCCGTCGGCATCCTCTTCGCAGAAGGAAGCGACGCATCGACACTCGATAGCCTGGTCGCCGCTGTTGAAGCGGAAGGCGGCAAAGCGGTACTGGTCTCTCCAAAGGTAAATGGCGCCCCCCTGTCAGACGGCAGCAAAAGAAAGGCCGATGGACAATTGGCCGGAACGCCCTCCCAATTGTTCGACGCGGTTGCGGTAGTGGTCTCGGAAGACGGCTGTGCAGCGCTGTTGAAGGAAGCCGCCGCTGTTCAGTTTGTCATGGATGCGTTCGGGCACCTCAAGGCGATCGGCGCCAGCGCGGAGGCGCAGCCACTGCTGGACAAGGCTGGCGTGCAGAAGGACGAAGGTGTGACCACGCCGGACGGCAGCTTCGTGTCGGCGGCCAAACGCCGCTTCTACGACCGGGAGCCTGCGATCCGGATGCTTGCCTGATCTGGCTCCCTCAATCCCGCACGCTCGCATCGCCGAGCGTACGGGATTGGGAAGGGCAGCCTCTCCCATTCCCCTGCACATCGGTGATCACGACGAGCAGAGCTTCTCACAAACGCTGCGCCCGATATCAGGCAGACGCGTTGCAAGGGGTGTGGATTGCGGCCACTCCAGCCGGGCGCCGACGGTCGGCGCAATTACGGGAAGAGGCGTGTTCCAGCTGGACGGCAAGGTCGCATTGGTGACGGGCGCAAGCGGCGGACTGGGCGCAGAGATCGCGCGCGGCCTCTGCTGGGCGGGCGCCCATGTCATCCTCCAAGGACGCAATCTGGATCGGCTTACCGCTCTGGGCGAGACATTGACGACGCTGGGTGGATCGGCAGCCGTTGCGGCGGTAGACCTTCGCGCGGATAATGCGGCCTCGACGCTGCTCGCTCACCACGGCGCGGTCGATATTTTGGTCAACAATGCCGGCCAGCGCGACCGCCGCGCGCTGCAGATGATCGATCGAGCGTCGGTCAGAGATATGCTAGAGACAAATCTCGTCGCACCCTTCGACCTCGCCCGTCGCTTCAGCGCCGGGATGCAACCCGGCGGACGCATCATCAACATCAGTTCAATCGCCGGCCAAATAGCCCGGTCCGGCGACGCTGCCTACACCATGTCGAAAGGTGGTCTGGAGGCACTGACACGTGCGCTCGCCGCCGAACTCGGCCCCGCCCAGATCACCGTCAACGCGGTCGCGCCCGGCTACTTCGCCACCGAAGCCAATGCGGCCATGATTGCCGATCCAGCCATTGCCGAACATCTACAGCGCCGCACATCGCTCGGCCGTTGGGGCCGCCCGGAAGAGATTGTGGGCGCCGTCCTCTTCTTCGCCTCGCCAGCCGCATCCTATGTGACCGGACAAGTTCTGGCCGTCGACGGCGGCTATCTAGCACACTTTTGAAAGGAAAGTTTTGCCCGAGCCTGTGGCATTCACCGCCGAAATCTCGGCAAGGGAAGCTGGCGCACCCGACAGGATTCGAACCTGTGGCCTCTGCCTTCGGAGGGCGACGGTTTAGGCTTCCCCGGCATTCCCGCATATTTCCCGATCTTACTAAAAACGCCGCGTTTTCTGGCCTTTCCTGCCTCTGATGATTGATTGAGCTTACCGACGTTGGTACGAGATGCCCCGACATGTGCTACCCACGTGCTACCCCGGAGGGCGTTGAAATGAAGGCGGGCAAGCTTACACAATCGGCCGTGAAGGGGCTGGGAAGCCGCCTTAGCGACTATGTGCAATGGTGCGGGGAGTTGCCCGGCTTCGGGTGCCGAGTGCGTCCCAGCGGCGCTAAATCGTTCGTGGCTCAATACCGGATCGGCGGGCGGCGGGGCGTCACGCGAAAGGTGACGATCGGCAGCTATGGCAAACTGACCGTCGAGGAAGCGCGCGCCGAGGCCAAGCGTATCCTTCGGAATGCCGAACTTGGGAACGATGAGGCCGCAGAGCGCGCGAAGCAGCGCAAGGAGATGACCGTTGCAGAGCTATGCGACGAGTATCTACGCGAGGGCATTGACCACAAGAAGGCGTCAACCATCGCGACCGACAGAGGACGGATCGAGCGTCACATAAAGCCGCTGTTGGGCAACCGCCGAATCGGATCGATCGAAGACACCGATATCGCCCGCTTCATGAAGGACGTGGCGAACGGCAAAACCGCCACCGACGTGAAAACGGGCAAGTTTGGCCGCGCCATCGTGACGGGTGGCAAAGGCACCGCAACGCGCACGGTGCGCCTGTTAGGCGGGATATTCGCCTATGCCGTCAAACAGAAGTACCTCAAGGTGAACCCCCGCGCCGGTGTGAAGGTATATGCCGACAAAAAGGGCGAGCGATACCTTAGCGCCGATGAGCTTGCCCGACTGGGGGATGCGTTACGCGAGGCCGAAACGGTCGGGCTGCCGTGGATCATACGCGAGGACGCGAAGGCCAAACATCGCCCGAAGGATGCTGAGACGCAGCGCGAGCTAATCTCGCCCCATGCCATTGCGGCCATCCGGCTCCTGATCCTGACTGGGTGCCGAGCGGGCGAGATATTGAAGCTCCGTTGGCAGGATGTGGATTTTGAGCGCGGTTTTCTCAACCTTCCCGACAGTAAGACGGGAGCTAAGGTTGTCGTCCTGGCCGCACCCGCGTTGGCGGTGCTGGCTGACCTACCGCGCTTGAAAGATAATCCTTTTGTTGTCGTCGGCGACAAGGCGGGCCAGCCGCGCTCGGACCTGAAGCGCCCGTGGGCGCGCGTGACGGCGCGCGCAGGATTAGCAGACGTTCGCTTGCATGACCTTCGCCATACCTTCGCTAGCGCGGGGGCTGGGGCCGGTATGGGATTGCCGATTGTCGGGAAGCTCCTAGGCCATGCTTCGCAAGCAACAACCGCCCGTTATGCCCACTTGGCTGACAATCCGTTGCGGCAAGGCGCGAATCTTATCGCTGGATCGCTGGCCGCTGGGCTGGAGGGCAAGGCTGGCGTCGTCGTGCCAATCGGGAGCGGGGCACATGCCAAAGCTTCCTGAGCCATGGCGGGCATGGTTCGATAGGGCGACGGCAAACCGGGCGCGTTTATCGGACGGCATGATAAGCGAAGGCGCATTCTATGTTGCCGGCGATCCCGACCTTTCCGAAGGGCCGGACCCCGCGTTGTTAGCGGACGGATTGCGCCTATTCGCCAGCCGAGGGTCGTGCCCACCCGAATTACTGAGCGCGCTAGCCGACATGTTCGACCCCCCTGCCGCGTATCGCGAGGCAACCGCAAAGATTGTGCGCCCGCGTGGTGGCAAAGCCGCGCGCTATACCTGGTACGAGGTCGGACAGCGCGCCGATGAGTTAGCGGAACGGGATGGATACGCCTCCGCTATCGCGGCAGTCTGCGTCGAATTTGGATATGGCGAGACGGCCGCAAAGAATGCCCTGGCCAACTATCGAGAGGCCGACCGATTGTACTGGGAGGCGACGCAGGACGCCGGAAGTAGCTCCAGTTCAAACCGCGATTGAACTGACCACGCATCCTTTTGCTAATCTCGAGAAATGACCATAGCTGGATTGCCGTCACTCGATGAGGATACGGCATGATGCAGACCGCAAAAGACTACCTCCGGCGCGATGAGGCGGCGCGTTACCTACAGCGACGCTACGGCGCTTATACCGCGCAAACCCTTGCGAAACTCGCCTGTGTTGGCGGCGGCCCCATCTATCGCAAGGTCGGGCGTATCGCCCTTTATCAAGCCCACGATTTAGACACTTGGATGGCATCGCGCATGTCAGGGCCAATCGAAAACACTGCCCAGCTACAAGCGGCGCGATAGTGTCAACTGCAGCTTTAATGCGACACTAGATTAAAATCGTGCACTTTGCTGCTCTGTTGAACAAATCCGAAAAACGCTAGCCTGATTGCATCGCTGGGAAACTGGCGAACTCGCAATACAGGACGCGTACAATGAGCATTCAAAGAAACAAGATTTCCGGCGATGTTATCGAGCCACTTGCGGTATCAGTGACGAACGCCGCCAAGCTACTCGGCATCGGCCGTACCGTCGCTTATGAGATGATCCGGTGCGGTAAGTTGGACACCGTACATATCGGACGGCGCAACATGGTTCGCATGTCCTCGCTACGTCGCCTGATCGGTGAACCCTCTTACGCCTGATGCAAAGAAAAAGGCCGGAGCGTTGCCCCGGCCCAAAATTGTTGACCCGGTGGATTGCAGCCACCGAAACTAAGGTAATTAGAGAATGAACAATAGCGAAAATTCCCTTGGCATGCAAGGGGCAGTCGTCGACGCATCATCGATTGCATTACTTGAAGCAGCATTGGACTATGCCGCGAAGGGCTGGCCAGTGTTCCCGTGCCGCGCCCGCGATAGCGAGGCCGGGAAAGCCAAAAGCCCCTATGTTTCGGGCGGCTTCAAATCGGCTTCATGCGATCCAGCCGTTATCCGGGCGTGGTGGGCGCAATGGCCTGACGCGATGATCGCAGCGCCTACGGGGGCCGCGATCGGGGCTTGGGTGCTGGATATTGATGACGAACCCGCCTTTGCTGCTGTCGAGCGAGAACTAGGCTTGCCCGCAACCCGTGCCAGCCGCACCAGCAAGGGACGACACTTATTCTTCGCGTGGGATGACACGGACCCGGTGCGAAACTCGCAAAAATGTGCAGACCTGCCCGGAGCTGATGTTCGTGGCGAGGGCGGGTACGTCATTCTTCCGCCTTCACTGCACCCGTCAGGTGCTGCCTACACCTGGATACGCGATGAGGATGCCAGCGAGCCGCCAGCCGCCCTAATGGCGATCCTACCGACAAAGTCTGGCAAGCGGACGTCTGAGGCGAATGATACCCGCTATGCTGTTTGTACCGCCGCCTACAACGCGATTGCTGTCGAGGAGCTTGGCTTGCCCGAATGGGTGAATAGCGAAGCCGCCCGCCTCGCTATGGTCGTGACACCGAAAGGCGCGCGGTCGGAAGCGGTAAACGGATTCGTTGCCCAAGCCATCCGCGAAGGTTGGACAGACGCGGAAATCGGGGGCGTCCTCATTCACCCCGACAACGCGATTTCCGAGCGTGTTCGCGAGCTTTCTGACCCTAAGCGCGAGATTGATCGGGCGATCGCACACTATCGCACGGACGAGCGTGTTGCTGACGGCGAGCTTCCGCATATCCGCAATTATCCGCGCATAGATTGGGACAAGTTCCTTGCGAACTGTCTGGCGAAGCAGCAAGGTAAAGCACCCCTGCACGCGAACGACAATAGAATTGGCATAGTGGCAACAAAGGGCATTACAGCTCGCGAATTGTTGCTGTTAGACTTCCCTCCCGTCAAATGGATCGTGCCCAACATCATCCCTGAAGGGCTGACCGTCCTCGCAGGCGCACCCAAGGTTGGCAAATCCTGGTTGGCGCTCGACATTGCTACGGCAGTTGCGGAGGGAGCGCCGGCGCTTGGGGGAATTCAATGCGAGCAGGGACGTTCACTCTATCTCGCATTAGAAGATAATCAACGCCGACTTGCCGATCGTTTGCGAATGATGGGGTACCAGCACGGCTCTGACAACCTTGTCCTCATGACCGAGTGGCCTTCCATCGATGAAGGCTGCGTGGATGAACTTGAGCGTTGGGCTGACGCTAACCCTGATGCCCGCCTAGTCACGATCGACGTGTTCGCAAAGGTAAAGTCTTCCACGGGCGGCAACAAGCCACAATATGAGATCGACTATAAAGAGGTATCTACGCTCCAGCGCTTCGCGATCGAACGTAGTTTGGGCGTCATTTTGGTGCATCACACTCGAAAGATGGACTCGGATGATCCGTTTGACGCCGTGAGCGGCACGCGAGGCATTACCGGGTCTGCTGATAGCACGCTTGTACTGAGCAAGGGGTTCGGTGGGCATCAGCCCGGCCTTTATGGGCGTGGGCGCGATGTTGAGGAGTTTGAAAAGCAGCTCATATTCGATGCTTGCAAGTGCAGGTGGCTCATCTGCGGCAACATCATCGCGCCCGTTGCCTCCCCCGAGCAACGCCAGATTCTCGAAGCCATGAGAGCCGCAAGCGAGCCTATGGCTCTTTCGGAGATTGCCGAAGCCGTTGGCAAAAGCGCGTCCAATGTTACCCAGATGCTGAGCAAGCTCGAAATTGCCGGACGCGTGATAAAGCCCGCTTACGGCAGATATGCGATCGCCCAATAGGTACGCGGCTGTAGGCACAGAGGATAGCCTATCAACCCGCCACTAAATCCACTGAATCCACTAAATCTAGCGTTCTGTTTTGTTCAGTTTTAGTGGATTCATCGAATTAAGTGGTTTGGGCTTAGACAGCTAAAACCGTCAGCCGTTGCCGCCGTGAGGCAAAGGCCAGCTACCATTTCAAACACCTAACCTGCTATTTTCTAAGGCTTGTCGCGACACCTGCCGCGTGCCGTTACCAGGCAGGCATCCCATGGGCATCACGCTAGGTTAAAGCGCAGTCGAAGTGTGACAGAGATGCTACACTTAAAAGAAAACAGATATTTTATCCAAAAGTCGCGCCCTACCGCCGATGGACGTATTTGGCTATTCTGATCTTATCGGAAAGGAAATCCAAGTTGAACCAGTACATCGACAAGTCTGGCCGCTTTGTTAGCCGAGATGAAGCCGTTGACGAGGGCGGTATGGTACGGCCCGGTTACTCTGTTCGTGTCTCGCTGCTCGCAACGGATGCCGCACCTACTCGAATGATGTTCTTCGACAGCGCATCGACTGGCGACAGCGATATTCACGCATTTGCCGACAGTGCTGATGGGCAAGCTGTGATCCAGCGTGAACGCCGCAAGCATGAGGCCAGCCGCGCCCACATGGGGGCGGATGCGCGCCCGTTCGATCCTGCCGAGGCGATGGGCGCGGTTCACGCGGCCATGTTGGATAAACGCCGCCGCGATGGCCTCAAGGCAGGAATCGCCCCGGCTGCCGCGCCAGTGACCGGCTGGGCGGAGGGCGAGCGCTTGGCCCGCAAGAAGTTGATGAGCGAGGCGTGGCGCTGAGCGCCCACCGGACAAACCAAAGGAGCTAGAACGTTGCCCACCACCCCGAACCTGATTGATCGTATCCGCCAAGCGCTACAGGACACCTGGACGGCGCAAGCGGTTGCCCAGTTGATTGGCGAAGTTGAGACTGCCCTATCAGCCGCACGGACGCGCACCGATGAAGCGGAGGCGATTGCCCGCGATCCATTTACGGACGAAGCGGCAGCAAAGGCTGCGCGTACCGAGGCAGATAGCAACCGGATCGCCGCCGAGCGTCTGGACGCCGCGCACGCGCGATTGGTGGAACGACGGCTTTCCTTGGGCACGGCAGAAGAACAAACACGGCGCGCGGCTCAGTACAACGCCGCCATGGCTGAGCGTGATGCTTTGGCCGATGCGATCCGCACCCGCTACCCGGACCTCGTAACCGAGCTTGTCGCCATGGCGCAGGGTATCAATGCGTCGAACGCTGCGGTTGATGCCGCGAACGTCAATCGGCCGGACGGCAAGGAACCGCTCGCCTATGCCGAGTGGATCGCCCGCGAAATCGCACCGGGTAACCACTCGCATCCCCGCATCGAGACGGCATTGAAGCTGCCCGCCGCGAAGGATGATAATTCCCTCGCGTGGCCCCCTCGCAACTTCATGGGCAATTATGCCTACTGATGCGCGAAACAACGCGGTGAAAACGCGCGGGAGGCCCTTTGCGGCTGGCAATCCCGGCAGGCCCAAGGGTGCCCGCCACAAGGCCACGCTGGCTGCCGAGGCACTGCTAGATGGTGAGGCCGAGGCTCTTACCCGCAAGGCTATCGACGCGGCGCTTGGGGGCGATGTGACGGCGTTACGGATCTGCCTCGACCGCATCTTGCCGGCTCGCAAGGAACGCCCCGTTACGTTCGCGCTGCCGCCGATCGCCAACGCCACCGACCACCCCGCCGCGCTCGAAGCCATCCTGACGGGCGTTGCCGTTGGCGATCTAACCCCCGGCGAAGCCCACGCATTCGCGGGCATTCTCAAGGAACATCGGGCTGCCATCGAAACTGCGGAGTTTGCCGCCCGGCTGGACGCGCTCGAAGCAAGGATCACACCCAATGGCGAGTGAAGCGAAGCGCCGCTTGGAGCGGATCGAGAAAACGCGCCCGGCGATCGACAATGAGATTACGGCCATCCGCTGGGAGATTGTTGACCCTGGTCCGAACGGGCCGGTGCAGACGGGAACGGTTCTTACAAGCTATCGCCAGCCCGATGGATCATTCGGCCCGCTGATCGAGGAAACGAACGGCAAGGTGGGCGAGCCATGAGGCCGAACGAGCGGCGCATTGCCCAGCTCGAAGCCCAAGCGCCCGAGCCGCCCAGCCCTTACGATCTGCACCGCCTGACAGACGACGAACTGATCGTGCTGGCGACGGCACCCGCCACCAATGGCATGGTAGAACCAGAAACGCTGCCGGAGCCGCTGCGGAGTGAGGTTGAGCGCATTCTGTCCAAAGCGAGCCGCGATCATGCCAGCTAAGCGCACCGGCCTGCGGGCGATCCTCACAGATGCCGAGATTGTGGCGATAGCCCTTGAGGCGTGCACCAATGATGCCCTGACGCCAGCACAGGCTGCGCTTGCCGACCGGGCTTGGAATAAGATGCTGCAATCGGACTACCGCGCTGAAAACCGGCTGGCGCGTCCGTGTTGCTGTCAGAGTTTGGCTGCTAGGTCGCTCCTTGCCTAGTAGCCAACCGGGGCGGGTGCCCTCCTTCACCCGCCCCGGCATACCACAACCAAGTAATTAGGAAGAGCTTGGGGCTTTCCACGAGCGCAGCGTCCCTGACGGGCTAACAAGCGCCACACTATCTATCTTTGCGCCTATCCAACAAGATACTGTGGCCAACTCAACAGGAGAGTCGACCGTCGCTCCAACGTAATCGGTAGAACATGCGCCGATGTGACCGCTTGGCAATCTCTCGACTGTTCCTCTTATTTCGAACTTAGCCGACAGTGCGAGCGCCTTTGCGGCTGCCCCCTCGATCTTCTCGCTGAACTCAAAGTTTGTTCGATCCAGCCCACTCACGGGGTAAATTCCCGACTCTCTGATAGATCTTGTTACAAATTTTACCCTTGCTCCGTATCCGTTCACACCGTCGCTAACCTCGACGACTTTATTGATGACTGAAAAGGGGATTATCTGGCTGTACGTTGACTGCTTATTGTCATCCGAACTTTTAACTTGAGAGCCGGAAAGCCGGACGGTCAATATACCGTTCTTGTATGAGTAGTAGGAGCCGTTTGAGACATCTGGCGTCGTGCGATCACCGTTTGTGGGGGAAACCGTGATCGAGAAGGATCTTCCAGCCAAATCATCGTTCAGTGTCCGAGAGGCGAATGCGTCTTCTCGTAAAGCCCAAAAGTCTGTTCGCGCCTTGGTAGCCAAGGCCGCGATATCGACATGCGAGGCTGCGGCTGCGGCTGCGGCTAGACCAACCATCGTCAAAATACGCATTTTTGCCCCGAACCTTATCGTTCGACGCATACTGCATCAAAAGAGCGAGGTATCAAGACGGCTGAAAAATCGGAGCATTACTACCCCGGTGCTACCCGACTGCTTGCCCGTAGAAGGATCGCAGAACTAAGCCATTGTAAAAGCTGGCGCACCCGACAGGATTCGAACCTGTGGCCTCTGCCTTCGGAGGGCTCGGGCGAACACGTGTTTGCTTGTACGCCCGCGCGAATCTGCGGCGGCAAGGCACCTGTTTTCGTCCCGCAGTTCATGTCAAACGACCACATAACGAACACAGCCAAAGCCTTGTCACTTGCCCTTCGGTCTTCAGAGCGATCCGTCGACATCACTGTTGTCGGTGCCAACGTATGCCTCGCTCGACAGGCGAATTTTGTAAGCTAGTCGCTTGCTTGGTAGACCCAGAACCGGACGTCCCCGTCGCTCAGCGCCCCTCCCAAGTTCGGACGTTCATTCATGACAGCCGCGACGGCTGCTGTGCGTCCGAACGGGACTCTGCAGGGGCGTATGGCAGATCCCAAGCCTCATTTCTCGACAGACCGGAGCGTTATTGTCTGTCTCACCATCACCTCTTCAGCTTGCGACGATCCCCGGAACACCATGCTCAACCACGAACCGGTGGTTCGTGGTCCGCGGGGAGCGTCGCTCGGTGACCTGATCGAGAGCGACCATGTCGGTCGTCCAGCTCTGAGGCGTGAGCGTGCAGATGGAGTAGCCGCGGCGATCCTCCAGCAGCTTCAGGTCGGGATTGCGCGACAGGATGACGTCGTTGCCCGGCAGTGCGCCCGCCCCGTCTCCGCCCGAGCTAGCGGACGTCGTCAGGAACTCGGTGCCCAACACCGGGCCGTCCTTCTGGCGGAGGTTGCCCGCGAAATGCTGGTGCGCGTCCCCGGTCAGCACGACCAGGTTGCGCACCCGCTGATCCGCAATGTGACCGAGCAGACGCTCCCGTGCCGCCGGATAGCCACCCCAGGTGTCCATGCTGAAGATCGGCTCGCGCGCTCCCGGCGCGTTCCCCAGGTCGAGATCCATCATCAGCACCTGCTGGGCGAGCAGGTTCCAGCGACTTTCGGATCGCGCCAGGCCTTGCGCCAGCCAGCGCTCCTGCTCCCATCCGAGCAGGGTGCGCGCAGGATCGCGCGCCATGTCGCAGAGCGCCTTGTCCCCGTCGCCACAAGCCTGGTCGGAGCGATACTGGCGCGTGTCGAGGAAGTGCGCGTCCAGCAGCCTGCCCCAGCTGGCATGACGGTGCATGCGCAACCCTCCAGCCCTCGGAAAGGCCGAGCGGCGGACCGGCATGTGCTCGTACCAGGCCTGCAGCGCAGCCGCGCGACGCAGCAGGAAGATCTCCGGCGGCGTGCCGCTTTCGTCACGATCGGCAGCCCAATTGTTCTCGATCTCGTGATCGTCGAACGTCACGAACCAGGCGCAGGCTGCGTGCGCGCGCTGAAGGTCGGGGTCGGTCTTCACCTGCGCATAGCGGAGACGATAGTCGGCGAGGCTGTAGGTCTCCCCGCCGAGATGGCGGCGAACGGGGCTGAACGGCCGACCGCGCAGCATCCGCAGCGGCGGCGCAGGCGCATATTCGTAGATATAGTCGCCGTAGTGGAACAGGAAGTCGAGCTCCTGATCGGCAAGCGCGGCAAAGGCGTGGAACCAGCCTTCCTCATAATGCTGGCACCCCGCGACGCCGAAGCGCAGCTGCTGCACGTCCGCGGTCGGCGCGGGCGCGGTGGCGGCGCGTCCGACGAAGCTGCGCTCTCCGAACGCGACGAAGCGGTACCAATAGGGCCGGCCCGCCTCCAGGCCCGTCACCTCGACGTGCACCGCATGCGCCAATTCGGGGCGGGCGATCGCCACGCCGCGCTGCACGACGGTGCGGAAGCCGGCATCGCGCGCCACCTCCCACCCGACTTCGACCGGACGGCGGGGCATGCCGCCATCCGCCTCCAGCGGCGCCGGCGCCAGCTTGGTCCAGATGACGAAGCCGTCGGGCGCAGGATCGCCTGCCGCCACGCCGAGCTGGAACGGGGTGACGTCGAAGCCCTGAGCCCGGAGGCCGAGGGGTGCGAGCAGCGCTGCGCCTCCCAGCCCGCCGAGCAGCGTGCGGCGGTTCCATTGCAGTTGACCCGGCATCAGAAGTTCCAGGTTGCGACGGCGCGCGCGGTGCGCCCGAAGATCGGGCGACCGAAGTTCACCTCGTCCACGCCCTGCCCCGTCAACGCATCGACGCGGGGATTACCCTCGGTGATGCCGACCGTGTTGGTGACATTGGTGACCACAAACTGGAACTGAAGCTGCCCCAGCTGCGCCGTCGCGCCGAGATCCAGCGTGGTATAGGCAGGCAGCCGCGTCGAGTTCAGTGCGTCGACGTAGCGGCGGCCGGTATGCGAGACCGAGCCATAGAGCGTGGCTTCGGCCGTACCCAGATCGAAGAAGAGCGTCGGCGTCACGCGCGCGACGATCTCGGGGACGCGGACCGGCAGCTTGTCGTTGAACTGATCGCCCAGGTTACCATAGGTCCGCTCCTGCAGGTCGCGCTGCCGCGGCCTCTGCCAGGTAAGATTGCCCGCAATCTCGAACTGCGGGATGGGCCGGATCACCGCCTCCGTCTCGAGACCATAGACCTTGAGCTTGCCCCAGAAGGTTGCGCTCTCGTTGGTTCCCGTGATCGGGTTGACGGTCGGCCCGGGCACGGAGAGCTGGTCAAAGTCGCTGTAGAAGGCGGTGGCGAACAGCGAGAAGGGGCGGCTGTTGTACTTCAGCCCAACCTCCGCGCCGGTGATGCCATCATCGGGCGCGGTGTTGTTGGTCACGGTCGCCCAAACGTTCCGGCTGCGGAAGGCGCTGGTGTAGCGCGCAAAGGCGGCGACGCGGCGGCTGAAGGCGTAGTTGGCACCCACCGTCCAGGCGAGGTTGTCGTCCTTCTGCCGGATGACCTGCGTCCGGCCGCTGTTGCCCTGGAAGCTGTTGTCCGCCAGCGTCGTCGGATCGCCCAGGTCGCGGGTTTCGGTCAGCCAGCGAACGCCGGTTTGGTCGTACCATTCGTTGCGAATGCCGGCGTCGATCGTCAGCGCGTCGTTCACCTCCCAGCTGTCCGCGAGATAAAGCGCGTAGCGTTCCGCTTCCGCCCGGCCGCCGATGTAGTACGACCCGTAACGCAGGAACCCGTCGTCGGTGACGGAGCCCAGCACATTGCCCGCCGCATCCACGGCGACCAGGTCGAGCCGGCGTGCCTGTCCGCCGACTTCGTTCAGTGAATCCTGCAGCAGCCGCTGGTGCTGGAACGTCGCGCGCGAGTAGCTGAGCCCTGCCGAAAGCCGGTGCAAGCCTGGCCCCACGCCCGACAGGTCCTTGTCGAGCCGGAACTCGTTGATGATCGTCGATCCCTTGATCGGCACATAGCGGTAGGATTGCTCGATCACGAGCCCGCGCGAGACGGAAGGATCCCAAGGGATGCGCGCGCCTCCGGTGCCGCGGTCGTTGGCGAGCAGGTACTGCAAGCCAGCGACCTGTGGGCCAAAGGCGGTGCGGGCCGCGGCAAGGCGGCGGCCAACATAGGCTTGATGGTCGAAAGCCTCGGTGGTGGAGTAGAGGCCGTCGAGATCGACGGTCGCGGTCAGGTAGCGCAGCTTGTTGCTGACCGACCAGCCGTCGCCGAACTGCTTGTCGAAGTCGAAGCCGGTCAGGAACACCTGCGCATGGCGGCCGTCCGCAAGATCACGCTGGATGGATTCTGTCTGATCCCCGGTGAACGTCTTCACCACGTAATGCCGGTTGGCGTTGGTCAGCATGCTGCCGCGCAGCGGATCGATCAGATCCTCGAGCGAGCTGCCGTCGCGCGGATCCTTCAGCGGGATCGGCAAGTAGAAGACGTTGGTCTCGTCGATGTACTTGGCATAGGCGGTCACTTGGCCGCCCTCGAACCGCTTGGTGATGTTGACGCGGAACTGGCCGCCCTTGTCGGCGGTGAAGCCGGTGTCGCGGTATCCGTCATGCTGGCGCACAAAGCCGCCAGCCGCATAATACCAGTCGCCGCCCAGCGGCCCCGAGGCATAGGCATCGAGCCGCTTCATGCCGCTGTCCTGCCACGTCAGCCGGATCGCGCCCTTCGCCTCATCGCCACCCTTACGCGTGATGGTGTTGATGACGCCCGCCGGCGCGTTGCTGGTGAAGATGGGTGCCGAGCCGAAGCGCACCGCTTCGACGCGATCGACCATGATGTCGGCGCGCTGGAAGCTGTCGCCGTTCAGGTAGATTTCGTTGGGATCCTGGAAGAACAGCATCCCGTCCTCCTGCAGCGCGATGAAGCGCGTGCCGAAGGAGCCGGGCAGGCCGCGCGGGCTGATGTTGTTGTTGGACTCGCCGCCCGAGGCCTCGACGTAGAAGCCCGGCAGCTTGCCGATGAGGTCCGCCGTGCTCTGCGGCGCCAGCAGTTGGATCTGCTGCTCGTCGACGGTCGAAACCGCATAGGACGCGTCGAACTTCGACGTCCCTTCGGCAACGCCCGTGACGACGATGTCGCCCCCGTAGAGCCCCTCGCCGCCAGCACCTTCCGACGACTGTGCACTGCGGTCCGGCCCGCGAACCACCAGGGCGCCATCGGCTGCAGAACTCACCGTCAGGGGCGTGCCGGCAACCGCGCGCTCCGCCGCGGCACGAGCAGACAGGCGGCCGCGAATGGCGGGAGCGGTTCGCCCGCCGACCAGTTCAGGGCGGAACAGGATGTCGGTGCCGGTCTGCCGGGCGATCGTCTCCAGGGTCACACTCAGAGGTTGGGCCGGAATGTTCAGCGCGACCTGCTGGTCCTGACCGGCAACGGCCACTGGGGCCGCCAAGGCTGGCGCGCTCGTTCCGGCGAGCAAGGCAAGGCAAAGGGCCCGGCGAACGCGCCGGTTGATGGAATGCAACACGATGATACTCCCCCCGTTTGACGGCAGGATCGGGCTCAGCCGATCTCATTCCCTCGACGAGTGAGCCGCTGTTTACCCCACCCCAAAAAGTTGCGGGTGTCGCTTAGCCGTTCGCAGGTCGGACGGTGATCTCGCGACCTGAACTGGTCGCGCGAACCGGCAGCAGCATGGCGAGCGCCTTTGCAAAGGCGGCGTTGTCACCGACGCGATAGACGCCGCTCAGACGTTCCTCGCCAACCCCCTCGCCCGCAAGCACCAGGGGCAGCTTGCTGTACCGGTTCATCTCCCGCACCGCATCGGCGAGCAGCGTGTCGCGGAATACCGCCCGGCCATCCTGCCAGGCGAGCACCTCGCGCGGCTCGGGATGGTCGATTGCCGAAGCGCTCCCAAGGTTCGCGCGAAGCCGCTCTCCCGGACGAAGTGACAGGGACGCCCCTGTACCATGCTCCACAAGCGCACCGCCGGCCACCGCGAAATAGGCCGTGAGTTCGGCATCCGAACGGATGTCGAAGCGACCGCGGTCGGTGCGCAGCACGCCGCCTGGAACTTCGACCAGAAAAGGCCGCGGGTCGGATGCTACGTCGAGCAGCACCTGTCCCTGTTTCAAGTCGATGCGGCGACGCCCACGATTGAAGCGCACTTCCACCACGGTGCTGGTGTTCATCAGCAACCGGCTGCCGTCGGCAAGCTTGAGCCCACGTCGCTCCCCAAGCGCCGTCGCATAGGCCGCATCGGGCAGCGCCAGCGCCCAGAGCCCCGCCCCACCGGCTGCCGCCAGCCCGAGTCCACCCGCCAAGACGGCGCGTCGGGACACGGCACGCGCATGGATCGGCACGCGCTCGATCTCGCCCAATCCGCCCACCTGCTCCCAGACGCCAGTCAGGTGTTCGAACCGGGACGCATTTTCCGGATCCCGGTCGAGCCAGGCGCGGAACGCCGCCACGTCCTCCGCCGTGCGATCCTCCGCATGAAGGCGTGCCAGCCATGCTGCCGCATCGGCATGCCCGCCGCTCATGCGCCCTCGCTGCTCCTCAATAATCGGCCGTCCAGTCGGCGATGTCCGCGGCTGCCCGCGCGATGTGCTTCTCGACCGCGCTTTGGCTGATGCCGAGCGCAGCCGCAATCTCGCGGTACTTCATACCATCCAGGCGGTGCATCAGGAATATCTCGCGTGTCCGCGCGGGCAAGCGCTCTATACCGCTTCGAACGCGCGCAAGCCGTTGCCGCATCTCGGCATGTTCGTCCGGCAGCGGACGGGGATCGCCGACCTGGAAGGCGTTGGCGTCCAGTGCGGCCGGAGTCGCAGGATGCCGCGCTCGGCGCGCATCGTCGCACGCCTGGTTTCTGGCCGACCGGACCAGAAACGCCTCCAGGTTGCATACCGTGTCCGTTCCGCGGTCCAGCGTACGCACCAGCGCCTCCTGCAGCAGGTCCTCCGCATCGGCGCGACCGGTGATCCGCGCGATCTGCTGGCGCAGCCGCTCAAACGTTCCCATCGAGGAAAGCAATGACAGATGTCTCCACGGCCGACGTCAGCGCCCGATAGGAGCAGCAAACGACGGTTGCATGACACTCCCAAAGCTTGGTCTCACGGGCCTCTTGAGAAGGCGGCCATCGCCACGGAAAGGTTGCCTCGGAAGCCGGCCTTGGGCGGTCCTGACGCCGAGTGGTTGGTAAAACTCCTTTCACGCAAGTGGAACTGAGCCGCCAGCGGAGGAGCAGCTGTCACGGGAACTTCATGCGGCCGGCATAATCGCTGTGCAGCCATCTTTGGCCGGGGGCAATGATGCTGCGCGCCTGATCGGCGGACGCGGCCTTTGTGGTGGAGGGTCGACGTCATGATCGAAGTGACGGCTATCGGCGAACGGCCGGCCGCTGCCGTGCACGATGCGGAAATGCGGCGTGCCTTGCACCGCTTCGTCTCGCAGCGGCTTCGTGACCAGGTCGAGGGCGAGGACATCGTCCAAGAAACGTATCTCCGCCTCTACGACTATCGCCGCACGCGCCCGATCGCGGACGCGGCCGCGTTCTGCTTCGCCGTGGCGCGCAACCTGGTGCACGACCATTTCCGCCGTCAGCGGGCGCACCCGCCGGTCGCAGAGCTGGCGGAAGAGATCGCCTGTCCGTTGCCGCGGGCCGAGGAGGTGCTGGACTACCGGCAGCGCGTGGACATTCTGGTCCGCGCGCTCAAGGTCATGCCCCCGCTGCGGCGAGAGATCTTTCTGAGGCGCCGCCTGGACGGGGTGCCGAGTGCCGTGGTGGCGGCCGATCTCGGCATGCGCCAGGCTTCGGTCGAGAAGCACTGCACGCGCGCGCTTGCCGACCTCCGGCACGCCTTGGAGCGGCGCGGCCTGTCGATTGGAGGCGGGGCATGAGTCGGCGGGAGGCGCTTCGCGAGGCGGCGCACTGGGCGATGCGCGAAGACGAGGCGGTGCTTGCCGAGCCGCCGCCAAGCGCCGCGGCCGACATCCAGCGCGTCCTCGACGATCCGGCGCTGACTGCGGCCTTGTCAGAGATCGCTGCCAGCAGCCGTCTGTCCGATGAGGAGGTCCGCCGGATGCGCGCGCGTGGCAAGCGGGCCGCCGGCGCCGGGATAATGACGATGCTGGGGCTGGCAGTCGGCTTAGGCACCTGGCAGACGAGCCTGCCCCAGACGCCTGCCGCGGTGAACCAGCATTTTGAAACCGGGCGCGGCGAATACCGGGTCGTCGCGCTCGCCGATGGGACGAAGGTCGAACTCAACGGCGCGACTAGCCTGGACGTCACGTTCGACGGTGGCTTGCGCACCGTGGCGATGAAACGGGGCGAGGCCCGTTTCGACGTCGCGCACGAGCCGAACCGCGCCTTCGTCGTCCGCGCGGGCGACTCCACTACTCGGGTGCTGGGAACGGCGTTCTCGGTCGATATGGCCAGCCAGGCGGTGAAGCTGGCGGTCTATCGCGGCCGCGTCCGCTTCGGCGGTGAGGCCGCCAGCGCCCGCGACGTGGTGGTGCCCGCCGGCTGGCGCTCCAGCTTTGCGCATGGTGCCGCCACCCATCCGACCCGGTTCGATGGCGTTCCGCAGGACTGGCGACGATCCTGGATCGACGCCGACAACATGGTGCTTGGCGACTTGGTCGAGGAGCTCAACCGACGCGCCGGGCCAGCGGTCGCGGCCCCGCCCCCGCATCTTGCCGAACTGCCGCTTTCCGGCCGGTTCAAGCTGAACGATGCGGAAGGACTGCTGGGCGCAATCGGGGAGATCTATGGATTCCGCGTCGCTCGAGAGGAGGATGGGCTGCGGCTGGTGACGGCGCAACCATGACATTGGCGTCACGGAACTGACGCTGCGCTGCAACAAAATTCTTTTGTCCTGATCCCATGCCGCCCTCGTCTTTGCCTCGGAGGCGCCGTTGCGCCGAGTGGAGGGAATGGAATGAAGATCTGGGGGATTTCCAAGGGCGCGCTGGCGATCGCATGTGCGGCGCCGGTGACGGCTCAGGCGCAACCGGTAGCGACGCCGGCAGCCGCCGTGCACTTCGACATCGGGGCGTCGGATCTGCGGTCGGCGCTGTCGCACTTCTCGCGCGTGACCGGAATGCAAGTGGTGGTGGCACCCGCGATGGTGTCGGGCCGTCGGACGAGCGGCGTTCGCGGCGCCTTTACTACGCGCGCGGCGCTCGACCAGCTGCTGCGCGGCACCAGCCTGGTCGCCTCGGTGCGCGGCGGCGTGGCCATTCTGAAGCCGCAGGCGAACCCGTCGGTCCCGCGGCCCATCCCGGCCGCAGCCGTGCGTCCGGCGCCGGTCGTGCAGGACAGTGCCTCCTATGTATCCGGAGCGTCGGATGAACTGTCGACCGAGGAGGTCATCGTCACAGGCTTTCGGCAGAGCATCGCCGAGGCGCAGCAGCTCAAGCGCAACGCGGTGGGTGCCGAGGACGATATCGTCGCCACCGACATCGCCGCCTTTCCCGACCTGACCCGCAGTACTTATCGGCGAGAGCTGGAAGCGCGAAGACTGCCGGAGAATTCCGTCAGCGGCGCGACCGCGCTTTTCCTTGCGATCGGCTGGGAGCTGGCAAACGGGCAACGACTATCGCCCGCCCAGAATGCGGCCATCTTCCGTCAGACGACGAGCGGTCTGCAGTCATCCCCGCTCCTTCGTCAGAGTCATGCCCGGCGTCAGCAGGAATCAGAGATGCGGTTGATCATCGCGGCGCTCTGGCTTGAAGAGGCGCGCGCGCGTACTTCGTCCGCGAGGCTCACCAAGGAACTATCTGATGCCGTGTGGCGAGACATGAAGACGATCACGAGCAACGACATGCGGGCCTATGATGTCACCGCAAAGGGCTTCACCGAACGATAACGGGAGAAACCTTCCAGCCCAGCATTAGAGCGGCCCATCTTCAGCTTAGATGGGCCACCCCGGCGTTAAATTTCGGTGCGTTCTGCGAGGATGAGGGCATCTTCGATGTCGACACCGAGATATCGCACGGTGTTCTCGATTTTTGTGTGCCCCAGCAAGATTTGAATTGCGCGAAGGTTGCCGGTTGCCTTGTAGATCATCGACGCCTTTGTGCGCCTAAGCGAATGCGTGCCGTATTCGGCGCGACGCAGGCCGATGGCATCAACCCATTCGTCCACGAGCCGGGCATATTGTCGCGTGCTGAGGTGGCCCGCACGGTCGATACGGCTTGGGAAGGCGTAGTCTTGAGCGTTGCCACCCCGACATTCGAGCCACGCCAGCAGGCTCGTTCTTACATCGGCAGTGAGCTCGAACTGCACAGGCCTTCCTGTCTTCTGCTGGATGACGATCGATCTGGTCCGGATATCGGCTCCGGACACAAGATCACTGATCTTGATCTTCACTAGGTCGCAGCCTCGCAGCTTGCTGTCGATTGCAAGATCGAAGAGCGCCCGGTCGCGAACCCGGCGTTCTCGATCCAGGAAGAAGCGAACGGCCCAGATCTGCTTCTGCGTTAGCGGTCGCTTTGCCCCGATCTTCTTGCCCGAATTCCATGCCGGCCGGTTCTGCACAGCAGGATCATAATGTGAGTTTCCCATCATTCCTCTCCAAGGCCGTCATTGGCCGCGGATCGAGGTTGGTGGCCCCGCGTGTTTTCGAAGCGGCGGCGCTGCCTTTTCCAGGAGCGGTCATCTGTTCGCGGGTACCACCGCGATCAACGCGTGAAAGGCAACTACACCACTTCCGTAAAAGCGTGACTGCGGCCGGGGAAGCCTCCACGATGTAAACGGTTGACGGTGGATGGGATTGGTCCGATCAGCTTTGCATTTGCTGTGTTACCGATTGGCTAGCGTTGAACGGTCCGCTGAGGGGTATCCCTCTGCAACGGAGCGACATCATGCCCGGCATCGGCCGATACGCCCGGGATCTGCGCGACAATTTCACCATCACCCAGGGCCGGAGCCGCATCCGTTTCGCCGACAACGTCAATGCCACTTGCGCCGACTGGGCCGACTGGGCCGACTGGGCCGACTGGGCCGACGGCATCCCGACGAACGTCTGGGTGGATCGCAACCCGCGCACCGGACTGCCTGAGCGCCAGCTGCGCGGTGGCCGTGTTCGGGTCGCCGGCCTCACACGCATTGAGGATCTCGCATGTGCCTCACTCGTGCGGCGTAACCGTCTGGCCGCCTGAGACCATCCACGCTAACCAGAATAGGCCCGCCCGGCGATGCGCCGAGGCGGGTTTTCTTATGCCGTTCGGTAAAGAATGCCCGCCACTCGTGAGGAATAGAATGGCTTCCATTCCTCGTATAGTGCCGCGATGCATGAGGAATAGAGAGGTTATCCGATGACGCAGTGGATCTGGGAACAGCCGGAATGGCCCAGCCTAAACTAAAACGTTCCCGCGCTCCGCGGGCTTGAGGACCGTTATCTTCATCTCAGCGGCGTCGCCGTCGGAACGATCCATCATCTTCCCGAAGATCGCAAGACAGCGATTAAAATCGACCTCTTCGAGGAAGAGGCGATCGACACCTCACTGATCGAGGGCGAAATTCTCGATCGCGAAAGCGTCCAATCGTCGCTACGTCGCAGTCTCGGCCTATCAGCTCCTTTCCGGCAACGCGAACGTGAGAACGGCGTCGCCGAGCTGATGACCGCTGTTGCTAGCTCGTTCAGCACCGACCTCACCACCGAAATACTGTGCGCCTGGCATCGTCTGGTCTGGCTGCGGTCGGTGCCGAACCGAAGACGGTCATGATCGACGCAACCTATCTCAAGGCGCACCGCACGGCTTCAAGCCTGGGGGTACACGGCCGCCGATTATGGTAGGGGTGAACGATCGAGCTGACCCGCCGGATCGACCGCTTTGTCTCAATGGCCGTCGTTCTCGAGGCGATCTCGACCGCACGAGCAAACGGCAGTTTTCGGCTCGTACGGACGCCGTCTGAAACGTCCAATCATGGGCGCGAAGCTGCCGTTGGAGTAGCGATGAACGAAGGGCAGCTTACGCAGGTCTGGCGCTTGAAAGCGGACAGGCCGTTATCCACCACAACCTGACGAAATGGCAGAATCGCGTATGAACAAGGGTGCATTGCCCAGCTGCGCTGGGTAATCTGAACGACCTACGAAACGCAGCGGATGGACACTTGTGCTGCGTCCTGAATAGGGGTGTTTTTATAGCGATCGGGATGAAACACGGTGAATCAACACGTTAAGGAGCGGCGCTGCGGATGCGGAGCGAGCATGCGGCAAAATCTCGATGGAGATTGGGAGTGCTCGAGTCTCGATCCCTGTGATGAGGAGCAGATCCGGATCGACGTGGAGAACGAGCACGCCCAAGGCGGCGAGCCGGGAGCCTAAGGACGCAACTGGCTCCGGGTGCTGCAACCGGTTGCAAAATCCCCTTAAAGCGGTGCTCCTACGCCTGCCCCGTCAGCGCTATTCCGCAACCCTCCGATCCGCGGCCCTCTTGGCGCGGAGTAGGTGGTCGGGTGAGTGGTGGGCGTAGAGTTCCACGGTTCGTTCGTGCGAGTGACCCAGCCAGCCGCCGATCTCAAACAGCGGTACACCGCGGTGCGCCAGCCAGGTGCCGCAGGTGTGCCGCAGCGTGTGGGGCGTAACATCCGCGAGGCCGGCCTCGCTGCATGCGCTCGCGAAGGCGCGCTTGATGTCGCCAAGCCGCTTTCCGTCTCTATGCACGACGTGACCGTCGTCAGATACGCGCTTCCGAGCCAAATGCAGGAAGGTAAGCAGGCGATCCGGAATAGGGATGCGCGCCCGACGCTTGTTTGTTTTGCGTGCCTGTCCGCCAAAGTCGATTAGTCCGCGATCTAGGTCGATCTGACTCCACCGTAGTGACAAGATCGCTTCCTTCCGCGCGCCGGTGTAAAGCGCGATCACTATAAACAGCGGCAGGTAGAGGCGCGCTTCGCGTCCGACGTTGCGTGCTGCGTTCAGGAGTGCTGCAGCCTCTGCACGTGTGAGCCAGCGATCCTTGCCGGCGGGGGCCTCTGGCAACCACACCGGCACCGGGCGCGTGAGCCGGCCCTCTTCGTGAGCAAAGTTGATCGCGGCTCGCAGGGTCGTAAGCTCCCGACGGACGGTTGCGACTGCTCTCCCGCGCTCTCGTGCATACGCCTTGCAGGTCTGCTTCGTGACCTGGTCTACCGTGCAATCTGCCCAAAACGTAAGTAGCGCGGTAATCGCGTAGCCAATGCGATCCGGAGCTGCGGTGCTCGGCGCGTGCAGTTCTCCATAAAGTGCCAGCACGTCCGGCACACTCAGTTGAGCTGGATCGAGCGGGCCGCTTCCGTCCCGCCCTTTACGCCGGCGATCCGCGATGATGCGGGCGAGTGCCGCTTCAGCCTCTCCGCGATCTGCCGAGCCCGTGCTTCGCCGCCTTGTGATGCCATCCTCGCTCCAGAAGATGTAGTAGCCGCGCCGCTCCGGAAGATATTTAAGGTACGGTCCCCGGCTACGTCGCGGCATTGAGTCTCCTTCTTGCTCTTGAGGAAGTTTTCCACATCTGCCGGATCGAACAGATGTTCCTTGCTGATGCGGATGAATGACAGGCCCTGCCGTCGCATCGTGATGACAGTCCTGGCGGACGGGAGGCCGTAGCGCTCCGCAACCTGTTTAGCAGTGAGTAGCTTCATTGTGTTTCCTGAAAGTCAGGGTGTTCAGCTAATCAAAATATAGTTTCCTTGCAAACACTATCGGTTGCAACCGGGTTGCAATGGTTTTTGGCAGGACGGCGCCACAGATGCGGGTCATACCAATAACGCGGTATGCATCATCAAGCATACATCGGGCCTAAGCATTAGTTCGTTAGAGTATTTACTTGACGGCATGCGCAGACTCAGTCCACATGGAACAAAGTAGTTTACAGGGATCTTATGAAGCGCCGTTTTGATTGCGGGCAGGCCGTGGTGCTGGCGATGGCCCGGCGCCAGCTTGCCCCGGCTGCCCTTACCAACTCAGATGAGCGTGAGGCGCGGGCTTGGGCGCATGACAGTGTCTCGAGCCGCCTTCTCAGGGTTGAGCATCATGTTCAGCGAGGGGCGGGGCGAGCTGCTCGACGCGAGGCGGATCAGCTGCGTCTCAGCCTCGCTGCGCGGTTTCTCGCGCTTTACACCTCAATGCCCGCTTTTCATGCTGATCGGCCCGACTTGCCACAGGCCGAACGGCTTATGCGGCGCGAGGAACGTGCATCGATCTACGCTCTTGGCTTGGAAGCCATCGGTCGCATGGACAAAGGGGCTCGCGCAAACGTCCGTGCAAAGCAGAAGGGCTACGCGATTGGCGCGGGGGCGCAGTACCGTCCGATATTCAGTTTCGATTGGTTGGATCAGGCACGCCAGCGCCTGCTTCGTACCTGTCTCACCCCTTTCGTAGACTTCCACCCTTCACAGTATATGCTCAGGCATTCTGTCGCGGGGCGTGGGCGATCAGCAGTCTGCGAGAACATCCTCCGGGTTCTGCCGCGGCTTAACGAAGTCCACGTCTTCGTGCAGCTCGACGTCAGCGCGTTCCACGCGAGCATCTCGCACGCATGGCTGGAGGATACGCTTCCACTGCCAAAGGCGATCATCCGATCCCAGGTGCATACAGGAGGCATGACGATTGTTCCTCTCAGGAAGAACGTCAGAGCCCGCCTCGGCGGGGCGTATGATGAACTAGGCCGGCGGGGCATTCCATCGGGGTCGGCGCTGTCCGTTCTCGTTGGCGAGTACGTAGTAGCAGAGGTGCTGAGGGGTTTGGCTGACCGCCTCGATGCACCGCTGCTGCATGCGTGCGCGCACAATTTCCACACCTACTCTGACAACATCGGCGTGTTCGTGGAGCGGGGACGGGCAGACGCCATTGTGGACCTTCTTAGGGAGGCGTTCGCCGCCTCACCCGCCGGCCCCTTTTCGCTCAGGGCCGCGCCAGCAGTACCCATAGACCAGCCATTTCGCTTCCTGGGCTATTGGTTCCGGAAGACGCCGGAGGGTGCCGAAGCCTTCGTGCCGGAAGCGTTCGCGTACCGGCGTCTGGATGCACTCGCCCAAGATCTGCTTTGCGCCGGCCCGGAAGACCTCGTGAAGATAGAACTGTCAATCGGCGTCCAAAAAGGACCCCCTATCGGCGTCCAAAAGGGACCCCCTTCGTCGAGCAGCGTTACGGGTAT
>NZ_JBIQEU010000013.1:0-75770 GCF_045369765.1 Sphingomonas olei | reverse complement strand
CATACCCGTAACGCTGCTCGACGAAGGGGGTCCCTTTTGGACGCCGATAGGGGGTCCTTTTTGGACGCCGATTGACAGCGCTGGACGAGGTCAACAGCAAGTTCGGGCGATTCACTGCGGTGCCGGCCGCTCAGGGGTTCAGGCGGGAATGGAAGATGCGGGCGGAAAGCCGCTCCCCTGCCTGGACGACGCGGATAGACGAAG
The DNA here is from genome assembly GCF_045369765.1 of Sphingomonas olei. Taxonomy (NCBI): domain Bacteria; kingdom Pseudomonadati; phylum Pseudomonadota; class Alphaproteobacteria; order Sphingomonadales; family Sphingomonadaceae; genus Sphingomonas; species Sphingomonas olei. The sequence continues at coordinate 75,566 of NZ_JBIQEU010000013.1, read as the reverse complement.
TGCCCGTCGTCAACGCGCTCTAGAAACCGGGGTCGAAGTCCGGATCAACGTCCCCGACCAGCTTGTCGTTCCCTGGCTCGTCGTCCTCGTCTTCGTCGTCGCCATACCACGCTGACGTATCGATCGCGCTTGTGATCTCCGCTCCCGAAAGGTCGTGCGGGTGCTCAACGGGAACCTGGAAGCGCACCTCGTATGGAAATTCCTCATTCATCTCGGCGCCTTCGCCGCGACGCCGGTCACCGCCCGAACCGTAGAGCAGAGTAACGCCGACCCAGCCGATCACTTCGTACTCGATCAGCCGAGCATCAATCTTGACGATTCTCCGCTCGTCGACGCCGACCCAGTCGACGGTATGATGCGTCGCCATGATGTCCAGCTCTTCCACAGTGCGCGTGACGAATTGCTCGATCGCTTGGGAGTCCAGAGCGTCGGCGATCTCGTCCACGATCTCGCGACGGCATTCCCTCGTCGTCTCGTGCAATGCGGTGAGCGCATCCAAGGTGGCACGGACGACGGAGTCCTGCTCGGCGACTTCGTGCACGATGGTCTTCTCACGACCATGGACGTGCTTGTTCAGCTTGCGGTACGCTGCCGTCACCTCCTGCAGGAGCTCTTCCGTATCGTAGTTTGTGAGCTCCAGGACCTCCGCGGGCGTGAGGCCACCATGAAGGCCATAAGCGAGCCGCTGCCTACGCGTCGGTCCCTCGGCATCTTCCTCGGGCTGGAACCACCTGCTGGCTTCCACCTGGTCCCGAGGAGCCAGCGCGTCCATCAGATGATCGAGGTAGATGCGGATCGCTATTGCGAAAAGATTGAGGCGAATGGGGTTGTCCTGCCGCTCAAGAACCATCGCGGCCCCCGACATGGCATCTCGGGTGAAGGTCGTCGGCGCCATGTCGACCATGGCATAGGCTCTTTCGTGAACGGCGACCGCCGGTACTTCCACTTCTACGACTCGTTCCATCTCGCCGACCATCGTGCTCTTGTTTCCCTGTCTATGTTATGCCGGAGACCAGGTATGTGCCCGGGCGAACGGCGCTGATGCAGACGGCCTGCCGGGAGCCACGGATTGAGGCCGATCCGTTGCCCGCCCCATCAGTCATGCGGCGGACCAGAGCCTGAACGCTCGATAGGCGGTCTGCAGGGATTAGCCGAGCAGCGAGACGAGCGTCGATGCCCTCACCAAGGAGGAATTACCAACATTTATGAGCCCGGCCCAGCGCATGCCTTCCATGTCTTTCTCCATCAGCGGGCGGTCTGTCCGGCCTTGCTTGCATATAGATCGACCGGCCCCGCGCCACATGTCATCTCACGGGCTCTGACGGCATCTGCAGCCGCATGCCGATGCCCATGTCAGGGTCGGATGCATTGAGGCAGTCGAGCGAGCGAACCTGGATACGCTCGTCGTCGAACAGCGGGTCCGCGAGGATCGCGGCGGCCGGCACGTCCCGGAGCGCCAGGACGGTGGCGGGAAGCTGGACGTGCCACAGGTGAAGCACGCCGGCGGGATGATGAAACCAAGCGCTTCCGATCCGTACGGCGCATCGCAGGCCGTCAAGCCACAGGTGCGCCTCGATCGAGACGCGACCGTCTGTCGATCGGATCGCCTGGTCCTGCCAGACGGAACCCTCGATCAGGCGCCCGGCGAAGGAGGCGGGCGTGAGATGGAGCTCCTTCAGCACGCGGACGAGGAGCAGCGGCAGTTCAAGGCTGCCGGAGTCGACGATGGCTCGACGGGCGGCCACGGCAACTTCGCGCCGGGCCGCCGAGGTGGAGCTGGAGGCAGGAACCGCCACCGCTGTCAGGCCGGACCGGGCAGCGCGATCACCTCGGGGCGGACGGCGTCCTTCCGGTCGAGATCGGCGGCGAGCAGGGCGAGGAGATGCTGGGTGAGCGCCGCGCCTCCACTGCGCCAGGTGAGAGCGGTCCACTCGTCCCAGCGGTCGATCCGATCGACGAGCCAGCGGTAGAGGGCATCGCGGCTGGACTCGTCGGCGAGGCCGACGCTCCATACCGTGCGGACGAGCGGCATGAGCCCCTCGTCGTCACGGCGGTGGAGCGCGATGACCGGCACGCGGCCGATCTTCCCGCGCACGAACGCCGCGGACAGGCGCTCCTTCGCCGCCCTTTCGAAGGCGGCTAGCCGTTCCTCGTCGACCGTGTCGCCCGCGGGCGGCGCTTCGGCCGACAGCCTGATCGACTCTGCGCCGATCGGAACGCCGTGCACCTTGGGCGAGCGGGTAGCCAGAAGCATGGCCAGCACCGCCGCACCTTCCTTCGTTGTGTAGCTATCGAAGGCATCGTCCTGCAGGCCGTCGCCGATCAGACCCAGCGACTGAAGCCAGTTGAGGTAGAGGCGGTGGAGGCGGAGGCTTCCCTCGAAGAGATCGAGGGTATCTTCCACCCTGAGACGCTGAGGGCGCTCCTTGGCGGCCAGCACGGCCAGCATAAGCTCGAGCTGCTCCTCCCGGACGATGTGGTTGCCTCCGGCCATGTTCAGCCGTCCGTACCAGAACGCTTCCCGGACCGAGGGCCAGCGGCGCCCGTCCGTGTCCACGTACGAAACCGAGCCGGGCAGCGCCTCCACGCGCAGCCAGTGCCCCCAGGGCAGGGGCGTTCTGTTCCCGGAGCTCATCGCCGCGCCCTCGCCTTGTAGGGATCGAGACCGATCGGCGGCGGCGACGGCGAGGTGCGCGGTGGCTTGTCCTTGCCGTCGGCGATGGCCGCGAGCTGTGCCGCGAGATCGGTGACCTGTCCGAAGACGTACGCCTCGTCGCGATAGACGGGCCTGACGCCGTGCACGAGTGTCGTGTCGCCGGCGTTGCCGTCCGTCCGGTCGGGCACCAGGTCGGTGATGTGGTTGCACTCGAACCCCACCCACCAGATGTGCCCTTCGCTCCCTGGCGAGGTGCCGCGCGGGACATGACAGACCGCGGTCTCCTCCGGCCCGCTCTGGTCGCACGCGGCGGCGTACGAGATGCCACCATGCACCTCGATGTCGAGGCTGGCGGGGATCGCCTGCCATTCCACGCCGAAGAGCGGATGATCCGGCCCGACACCGACATAGCCGGCAAGATGACCGCCGTTCCGTTCACGCCGAATGATGCAGCCGAGGCCGGTCGCGGGATCAGTCCACGCGATCTTGTCGGGCTCGCGCGACCACCTGCCGGGTCCCGGCCTGTGCACCGAGGGCACGTGGTAGACGGCATCGACCGAGATGACGGCCGAACCGATGCGGAGCTCGCCGCCGTGCTGCGCCTGGACGGCGGGAAGGTTGCTCCTGACGGAGCGCTTGCTAGGCTTCGCCATGCCGCCCCCCTCAGAACCGGACCAGCGCGATGACCGCGCCCAGCCCGACGATGACGAGATCCACAGCCAGGATGAAAATCATGGCGACGAGCACCGGCCAGTCCGCGACCGATCGGCCGACACGCGGCATGGCGAGCACCTCACGGCAGGCCTGCGTGGCGATGCCGACACCGGCGAGGCCGACCATCGCCGTGCCGATGCCGAAGACGTTGAGCGGGTCCATCACAGCTCTCCCGCCAGCAGGGGCGCCTGGTGGCCGCGAGCCGACTGGAACCAGTCCACCTGTGACAGCGTCGTCTGGTTGAGCAGCGAGCCGCGATCGGCGAGCCAGGTCGATGCCACCCAGATGCGAGTATCCGGATCGAGCGAGACATACGGTTCGGCCAGCGCCTTCAGCAGCAGGATGGTGCCCAGCGGATCGATCTGGCGTGCGGAGAGGGCCGCGCAGCTGCCGCCGATCTCATAGCAGAGCCCCAGCGACATGGAGTCGAGGGAGAAGAAGTGGGAGGCGAGGTCGTTCCAGGCAGGAGCGAGCTCGTCGTCGGGGAGCGCGGTCAGCTCGGAGATGAGCGCCGGCGGCGCGAGGCGGCTGACCGAGACGATCGAGACGACCGCCGTCTCCACCACGCGGGCGTCCGCGAGAAAGCTCGTGCAGGACAGGGTGCGCCACCAGGAGAGGGGACCGGTGCCCCTGTCGCCGAGGGCGGCGAGTTGGTCTTCGAGTGCGATGTTCCTCATCGTTATTACTCCGTCCGGGCGCCAGATTGGAGGCGCCGCAATTCTGGATGGATCAGGTATCCAGAAACGGCAGAACGAAGCGGGAACGCGAGCGACTCACGTCAGCTCGGGGGAATTTCGACGCGCTGGATAAGCACCGCCAACTTATGGGGTGATCAGAAAATTCCGTTACGAAACCTATAGTTGAGGCCCGATCCGGAGACCGGGCCTCATGTCATCGACAACTTATGGGGTGCGCGACAGCTTGCCGGCCTCGACCGCCGCATCGCTGGCCAGCCGGTCCGCGCGTTCATTCTCCGGGTGCCCGGCGTGGCCCTTCACCCATTGCCACTCGACCTTGTGGCGGCCCGCCGCCTCCAGCAGCGCCTGCCACAATTCCGCATTCTTCACCGGCTTCTTGTCCGCCGTCTTCCAGCCGTTCCGCTTCCACCCGTGGATCCACTTCGTCAGCCCATCCATGACGTAGCGGCTGTCGGTATAGACGGTGACATGGCACGGCCGGGTGAAGGCGTTCAGCGCCTCGATCGCCGCGGTCAGCTCCATGCGGTTGTTGGTCGTCAGCGCCTCGCCGCCAGACAATTCCTTTTCATGCTGGCCCATGCGCAGCACCGCGCCCCAGCCGCCCGGACCGGGATTGCCCTTGCACGCACCGTCGGTGAACGCCTCGACCTTGGTGATCTCACTCATGCGACGCGCGTCACCAGCGAAGGGTCGTAATGTTGCAAGCGACGGACATAGGCGAGGGGGTCCTTGCGCACGACCAGGGCGTCGGGCGGGGTGTTGAGCCAGTCCCAGGCGCGGGACAAAGCGAAGCGGATGCACGATCCGCTGGCGAGCGTCGTGAACTGCGCGCGCTCCACCGACGACAGCGGAAAATGCCGCTCATAGCCGGCGATCAGCGCGTCGCCGACCTGCGCGTCAAAGCCGCGGCCCTGCGCGTCGAACGACCAGGCCGTATGCATCACCGCCAGGTCATAGACGCGGATGTCGGTGCACGCGAAATAGAAGTCGATCAGCCCGGTGACCTTGTCGCCCAGCATCAGCACATTGTCCGGGAACAGGTCCGCGTGGATCGCGCTCTGGTCCAGCTCGCCCGCGAACCAGCGCGCCTCGACGTGGTCCAGCGCGAAGGCGAGATCGTCGTACAATCCCGGCGCGATATCATCGAGGCTGCGGCCGCACCGCTCGAACAGCGGACGCCAGCTCTCCACGCCCATCGAATTGACGCGCGTCAGCGGAAAATCCGCAACGGCGCGGTGCATCGCGCCCATCGCGTCGCCGGCGGCCAGCGCCTGCGCCGGCGTGGGGTGCGACAGCGACACGCCCGGGAGGAACTTGATCAGGCAGGCGGGGCGCCCTTCCAGCTCCTTGATCTCGCGCCCGTCGCGGTCCTTGATCGCGGGCGGCACCGGCAGCCCCTTGGCATCGAGATGGTCGAGCAGCGCCATGAAGAACGGCAGGTCGTCCGCCGCCACCCGCTTCTCGTACAGCGTCAGGATGAAACGGCCCTTCGCGGTATCGACAAGGTAGTTCGAGTTCTCGACACCCTCGGCGATGCCCTTGGCCGACACCAGTTCCCCGACATCGTACTGGAGGAGGAACGTCGCAAGCGCCTCCGCCGACACGTGAGTATAGACCGCCACACACACCCCGCTTTTCGCCCCGGCGGATCGACAGGGCGTCCTTCCCGGCCGTGGCTACGGCCGTCCGTCCGATAATGCTACGCTGCCTGTTCCAGCGACCGCGGCAGCTTGAAGGCGATCGTCTCGCGGGTGGTTTCCTCTTCCCGCTCGGTCACGGCATAGCGGGTCGACAGCAGGTCGACCAACTCGCGCACCAGCAGCTCGGGGGCGGATGCGCCTGCGGTCAGCCCCAGGGTGCCGACGCCTTCGAGGAACGACCAGTCGAGGTCCGCGGCGCGCTGCACCAGCATCGCGCGGATGCCCTCGCGCTCGGCCACCTCGACCAGCCGCAGCGAGTTGGACGAATTGGGCGCGCCGATCACCAGCATGGCATCGCACTGGCTGGCGATCGCCTTTACCGCCGCCTGGCGGTTCGACGTGGCATAGCAAATGTCCTCGCCGCGCGGCGCCTGCATGCTGGGGAAGCGTTGCTGAAGGATGCGCACCACCTCGGCCGTGTCGTCGACCGACAGCGTCGTCTGCGTCAGGAAGGCAAGGTTCTCGGGATCGGCCGGCTGCAGCGCCTGCGCATCCGCCGCATCCTCGATCAGCGTCATCGCGCCCTCGGGCACCTGGCCGAACGTCCCGATCACTTCGGGATGCCCGGCGTGGCCGATGAACAGGATGTGGCGCCCGGCGGCGACCAGCCGCTCGGCCTGGCGGTGCACCTTGGATACCAGCGGGCAGGTGGCGTCGAGATATTCCAGCCCGCGCGCCTCCGCATTGGCCGGCACGGACTTGGGCACGCCATGCGCGGAAAAGACCACCGGGGCGTCGTCGGGCACCTCGTCCAGTTCCTCGACGAACACCGCGCCCTTGGCCTTCAGCGTGTCGACGACGAACTTGTTGTGGACGATCTCGTGGCGGACATAGACGGGCGCGCCATGTTTCTCGATCGCCAGTTCGACGATGCGGATCGCGCGATCCACGCCGGCGCAGAAGCCGCGCGGGGCGGCGATCAGCAGTTCGAGCGATGGCTTGTCGGTCATCCCTGCCGCTTACGCGATTGCCTGCCCGCACGGAAGGCGGTTATGAGCGCGCGGGCACTTCGTACCCGATTGCATGAGGTTTCTCCGCACGTGTCCTTTCGCACCCACGCTCGCCGCCCCGCCGTTCGGTTCGCCGGCGTTGCCCCGCTCGCCCTGCTCCTGCTTGCGGGCGGCTGTGCCAAGAGCGGCGACATCTCGCTCGACGGCGGCATCGGGATCACGGCGGTTCGCTCGGCCTGTCCGGTCGTGGGCGTGCCGGTCGGCACGGGGGACATCACGCTGTTCGATCCGGCGACCAGCCGCGATGCCAGCGCGATTGACGTGATGGCGGTGCTCACCAACGTGCGCGGCACGTGCGACGATACCGGGGCGGAGGTGGTCAGCAACGTGACCTTCGACGTGCGCGCCCGCCGCACGCGCACCGACGGCCCGCGCGACGTGACGCTGCCCTATTTCATCTCCATCGTGCGCGGCGGGACTCAGGTCGTGGCGAAGCGCGTGGGCGCGGTCTCGGTCCATTTCGAGCCGGGTCAGGCACTGGCGAGCACGTCAGGCCAGGCGAGCGCAAACGTGAACCGCGCCGCCGCGACCTTGCCCGATTCGGTGCGTGAGCAACTGACGCGGAAGCGCAAGGCCGGCGATCAGGATGCCGCGATCGACCCGCTGGCGACTCCGGAGGTGCGTCAGGCCGTGCTCGCTGCCAGCTTCGAGGCGCTGGTCGGCTTCCAGCTCACCCAGGACCAGCTGCGCTACAACGCCCAGCGCTAAGCCCTGCCGGCGCGCAGGCCGCGCCAGCACTGATGGGCGATTGACTCGCCCCGCGCGCGCCGCCACAGGCGCAATTGTCGATGCCGGGCAACCGGCGTGGGCGCGCGGGAGAGCGCGGATGGCCTTTCAGGCATGATCCGCCGCCGAAGGAGCAACCACCCCGGAATCTCTCAGGCAGCAGGGACCGCGCATACCCATCGACGCTCTGGAAAGCGGCCCCGCCAAACGGCGCGGCCCACCGAAGGTGTAAGCACGGGTCATCCGTGCGAAAGCTCTCAGGTTCCGTGACAGAGGGGGTCCGGTTCGTTTCGCCACCACGGCGGGACGATCGCCCTTGAAGACGGACGATCCGCGATGAGCGATCACGACGACGAAGACGTAATCATCGAAACCATGACGCTACCGCTGGACGGCTGGCATCGTGCCCATGGCGGCCGGATGGTCGAATTCGCGGGCTATTGGATGCCGGTGCAATTCGAAGGCATCATGGCCGAACATCTGTGGACGCGCGAAAGCGCCGGCCTGTTCGATGTCAGCCACATGGGGCAGATCACCTTTCGCGGCGAGGGGCTGGTGCCCGCGCTCGAGGCGATGATGCCCGCCGACATCGCCGGCCTGGCGCTCAATCGCGCACGCTATTCGCTGCTGCTCGACGAGAATGGCGGCATCCTCGACGATCTGATGCTGACGCGCCTGCCTGCCGACGAGGATGGCGAGCGTATCTACATGGTCGTCAATGGCGCGACCAAGTACGACGACATCGCGCACATGCTCGATCATTTGCCCGACGACATCACGCTGAACCTGATGGAGGACCATGCGCTGCTGGCGCTTCAGGGCCCCAAGGCAGTGGACGCGCTGGTGAGGCTGGTTCCCGGCGTCGATGCGCTGGTATTCATGCAGGCCGCGCCCTTCACCTGGCAGGGGCATGAGCTCTGGGTCAGCCGCTCGGGCTATACCGGCGAGGACGGCTTCGAGATTTCGATCCCGGCGGAGGCGGCCGAGGCGTTCGCCGATGCGCTGCTGGAGCAGCCCGAGGTGAAGCCGATCGGCCTTGGCGCCCGCGATTCGCTGCGGCTCGAGGCAGGCCTCCCGCTCTACGGCCATGACCTCTCGCCCGAGACGACGCCGGTCATGGCGGACCTCGGCTTCGCCTTGTTCAAGCGCCGCCGCCAGGAAGGCGGCTTCCCCGGTGCCGGGCGCATCCTGGCGGAGCGTGAGAACGGCCCCGTCACCAAGCGGGTCGGCCTGCTGGTCGAGGGACGCCAGCCGGTGCGCGAGGGCGCGACCGTGGTCGATGCGGACGGCAACACCGTCGGCAACGTCACCTCCGGCGGCTTCGCGCCGACGGTCGGGGCACCGATCGCCATGGCGTACGTTCCGCTCGCGATGGCGACGCCCGACACCCGCATCCAGCTTTCGCAGCGTGGCAAGGTCCACGCCGCCACCGTCACTCCCATTCCATTCGTCCCCCACCGCTACGTCCGAGGAGCGAAGTAAATGAGCCGTTATTTCACCGAGGATCATGAGTGGATCGACGTCGACGGTGATGTCGGCACGGTTGGCATCTCCGATTACGCGCAGGGCCAGCTCGGCGACATCGTGTTCGTCGACGTGCCGGAAGCCGGCAAGTCGCTCGCCAAGGGTGACGAGGCCGCCGTGGTCGAAAGCGTGAAGGCCGCCAGCGACGTCTATTCGCCGGTCTCGGGCTCCGTGATCGAGGGCAATGCCGCGCTCACCGACGAGCCGGGCCTGGTGAACACCGATCCCGAGGGTGAGGGCTGGTTCTTCAAGCTGACCCTGTCGGACGCGTCGCAGCTCGACGGCCTGATGGACGAGACTGCCTACGAGGCGTTCGTCGCCAAGCTCTGATCCAATCTAGCCCCTCCCGCTTCAGGGGAGGGGTTGGGGTGGGGCCTCTCCGCACGCGCTTGGCGCGGTGAGACTCCGATCCAGCAGCCTCTTCCTCACGAGGGAGGGGAGGAGTGTATCGAATGCGCTACCTACCGCTTACCGACCACGACCGCCGCGAGATGCTCGCTGTCATCGGCGCCGGCTCGATCGATGACCTGTTCGTCGACGTGCCCGAGTCCGCCCGCCTGACCGGCCCGATCGCGAACCTCCCCGCGCACGCCAGCGAACTGGCGGTCGAACGCCACATGACGAAGCTCGCGCGGCAGAATCTATCCGCAGGCGAGGCGCCGTTCTTCCTCGGCTGCGGCGCGTACCGCCACCATGTCCCCGCCAGCGTCGATCACCTGATCCAGCGCGGCGAGTTCCTGACCGCCTATACGCCCTATCAGCCGGAAATCGCGCAGGGCACGTTGCAGATGCTGTTCGAGTTCCAGACGCAGGTCGCGCGCCTGCTGGGGACCGATGTGGCCAACGCGTCGATGTACGACGGCTCCACCGCCTGCTGGGAAGCGATCGGCATGGCGCGCCGCATCACCAAGCGCGCCAAGGCGATCCTGTCGGGCGGCCTCCACCCGCATTACGTCTCCGTCGCGAAGACGATGGCCAAGTACACCGGCGACTCGCTCGAAACCTCGCTCCCTGCGCTGACCGCCGAGACGGACGTCGACTCGCTGATCGCCAGCATCGACGACGACACCAGCTGCGTCGTCGTCCAATATCCCGACATCCTCGGCCGCATCACCGATCTCCGGCCGCTGGCCGACGCCTGCCACGCCAAGAAGGCGCTGCTGATCGCCGTCGTCACCGAGCCGGTGGCGCTGGGTGCGATCAAGTCGCCGGGTGAGATGGACGCCGATATCGTCGTCGGCGAGGGCCAGTCGATCGGCGTCGGCCTCCAGTTCGGCGGACCGTACGTCGGCCTGTTCGGCTGCAAGGACAAATATGTCCGCCAGATGCCCGGCCGACTGTGCGGCGAGACGGTGGACGCCGACGGCCGCCGCGGCTTCGTGCTGACGCTTTCCACGCGTGAGCAGCACATTCGCCGCGAGAAGGCGACCAGCAATATCTGCACCAATTCCGGCCTCTGCGCGCTGGCCTTCTCGATCCACATGACGCTGCTGGGTGAGGCTGGCCTTCGACGGCTGGCCGGGATCAACCACGCCCAGGCCTGCCGCGCCGCCGATCGCCTCGCCAAGGTGCCGGGCGTGCGGCTCGTCAACGACAGCTTCTTCAACGAATTCACGCTCGATCTCGGCCAGGAGGCGCGCCCGCTGGTGCGCACGCTCGCCGATCGCGGCGTGCTCGCCGGCGTATCGCTCGGCCGGCTCTATCCGGGCGAAGGCGCATTGGAGAATGGCCTGGTCGTGGCGGCGACCGAAACCGTGACCGACGAGGATATCGAGGCGCTGGCGACCGCGCTTCAGGAGGTGCTGGCATGACCATCAACCAGAGCGGCTGGAAGCCCACGTCCCCCCAGGCAAATGAAGGCGGCGCCCCCGCCACCTTCACCGGCAACAAGGCGCTGATGCTCGAAGAGGCGCTGATCTTCGAGATCGGCGATGATCAGACCACCGGCGTCGACTTCGCTGGCGGCGACGTTTCCACCGCGCGCCTCGGCAATCTCGCGCGCACCGCGCCGATCGGCCTGCCGGGCCTCAGCGAGCCGGAGACGGTGCGCCATTATACGCGCCTCAGCCGGCAGAATTACGCCATCGACCTCGGCCTCTTCCCGCTCGGCTCGTGCACGATGAAGCACAACCCGCGCCTCAATGAGAAGATGGCGCGCCTGCCGGGCTTTGCGGACGTCCACCCGCTCCAGCCGGTCGATACGGTGCAGGGCGCGCTCGGCGTCATCAACGAACTGGCGGTGTGGCTGATCGAGCTGACCGGCATGCACGGCGTCGCGATGAGCCCCAAGGCCGGCGCGCATGGCGAGCTGTGCGGCATCCTGTGCATCAAGGCGGCGCTGGAGAAGCGTGGCGAGGGCCATCGCAAGGTCGTGCTGGTCCCCGAAAGCGCCCACGGCACCAACCCCGCGACGGCCGCCTTCGCCGGCTTCAGCGTGGAGGACATCCCCGCAACGCCGGAAGGCCGCGTCGATACCGAGGCGCTGAAGGCGCGGCTCGGCCCGGATGTCGCGGCGGTGATGATCACCAACCCCAACACTTGCGGCCTGTTCGAGCGTGATCTGAAGGCGATCTCCGATGCGGTCCATGCCGCCGGCGCCTACGTCTATTGCGACGGCGCGAACTTCAACGCGATCGTCGGCCGCGTGCGTCCGGGCGACCTTGGCGTCGATGCGATGCACATCAACCTGCACAAGACCTTCTCCACCCCGCATGGCGGCGGCGGCCCCGGCTCCGGCCCGACCGTATTGTCGGAGGCGCTGGCGCCGTTCGGCCCGCTGCCCTTCACCGCGCGGATGAAGGACGGCCATATCGCGCTGATCGAGGAAGAGACGGCGGGCGACGATCACCCCGACACGTTCGGCCGCATGACCGCCTTCCACGGCCAGATGGGCATGTTCACCCGCGCGCTGACCTATATCCTCAGCCACGGCGCCGACGGCCTGCGTCAGGTCGCCGAGGATGCGGTGCTCAACGCCAATTACGTCCTGCGCAGCCTCGAGGACACGCTCGACGCGCCGTTCGCCTTCTCCGGCCCGTGCATGCACGAGGCGATCTTCTCGGACGAAGGCTTCCCCGAAGGCTTCTCGACGATCGACGTCGCCAAGGCGCTGATTGACGAGGGCTTCCACCCGATGACCATGTATTTTCCGCTGGTCGTCCATGGCGCGATGCTGGTCGAGCCGACCGAGACCGAATCCAAGGCCGCGCTCGATCAGTTCATCGGCGCGCTGCGCTCGGTGGCGCAGCGTGCGAAGGCCGGTGACCAGAGCCTCAAGACCGCGCCGCATTTCGCGCCGCGCAGCCGCCTCGACGAGACGCTGGCCGCGCGCAAGCCGAAGCTGGTGTGGAAGGCGCCGGTCGTCAGCAGCGAGGCGGCCGAGTAAATGGCGGGCAGGGCGGTGCTGGCGGGCACCGCCGGCCTTGTCGGCGGCGCAGCGTTGGGGCTGCTCGCCGCGCTGCTCTTCGTCCATTTGTGGCACAATGTGCTGCGCCTGCCGCCGCTTAACGATGATCCCAAGCCCGGCATCGCAATGCTTGGCGGCGTGGTGCCGATCTCGATGGCGCTGGGTGCGCTGCTTGGCACCATCGGGATGGTGCGCCGCGTGCGGCGTGGGCAGTCCTTGCGGCCGTGGCTGATCCTGTTCGGCGTCGCGCTTGCCGTCACGCTCGCCGGCCTCATCGCGATCGTCTCCTGATCAGCACGCCGGCCGATCGGACAACCGTCAGTCGCTGTTCCGCTTCGGCCTGAGCGAAGCCGCCAGCACGATCCCCGCGCCGATCTGCGCCAGCCCGTACAGCCGCCGCCGTCCGGGATGGCCGCCGAACGGGCGGACCAGGGCGTCCACCGCGTCGACCTCCGATCGCCACAGCGCGACATGCCGCTTGGGCTGCAGTAGCCCGAGCAGGCCGTCGCCGATCATGAACACCGCGGCCATTTCGGCCGACCGTTTTAGGCCCAGCGCCAGATTGTCATCCATGCCGGGCTAAACGCTCGGCGTCAGGCGGCGGGTTCCTTGGGGTAGGGCGATGGTCCCCCTTCCGCGATGAAGCGGTCGACGCGCGCCTCCAGCACCGGGATCGGCACGCTGCCAAGGCTCAGCACCAGATCGTGGAAGTTGCGGATGTCGAACCGGTCGCCCAGCGCCTTCTCCGCCTTGGCGCGCGATCGCTGCACCGCCAGCTGGCCCAGGTAATAGCTCAGCGCCTGTCCCGGCCAGCCGATGTAGCGATCGACCTCGGTCGTGATCTCATGCTCGCTCAGCGCGGTATTCTCGCGGAAATATTGCAGCGCCTGGTCGCGGGTCCAGCCCTTGGCGTGGATACCCGTATCGATCACCAGCCGCGCCGCGCGCCACGCCTGATACGACAGCATCCCGAACCGCTCATAGGGCGTGCGATAGAAACCCATCTCGTCGCCCAGCCGCTCGGTGTACAGCGCCCATCCTTCACCGAAGGCGGAGATATAGCTGTTGCGTCGGAACGGCTTCAGCGTGGTGTTCTCGATCGACAGCGGCATCTGGAACGCATGGCCGGGCGCACTTTCATGCAGCGTCAGCGCGGGCAGCTGGAACAGCGGCCGTGACGGCAGGTCATAGGTGTTGACCAGATACGTTCCCGGTCCACCACGCCCGGCGGTGTAGAAGGGCGCGATATCGGGCGGCACCTCGATGATCGCGAACCGCTGCCGCGGCAGCCGGCCGAACCACTTGCCCGCCATCGCGTCGAAGCGCTTGGCGTGCCACGCCGCCTCCTTCATCAGCTCGTCGGCGGTCTTGGGGTAGAATTGCGGGTCGGTGCGCAGGAACTTCAGGAACGCGGGCAGGTCGCCGTCGAACTTGGCGTCCTTCTTCACCTGCTCCATCTCGGCGCGGATCTTGGCGATCTCGGCCAGGCCCAGCGCGTGGATCGCGTCGGGCGTCATGTCCAGCGTGGTGAAGGCGCGGATCCGGCTGCGGTAATAGGCCTGGCCATTGTCATAGCGCGTCGCCGCCAGCTCGTCGGTCATGCCCGGGAAATATTCGCCGCGCAGGAACGTCAGCAGCGTCTTGTGCGCCGGCACGATCTCCCCGGCGATGATCGCGCGCGCCTCGGCCTGCAACGCCGCGCGGCGATCGGCCGGGATGGAGGCGGGCAGCTTGGCGAACGGCTGGTAATAGACCACCGTCGTCGGGTCGGTCGCCGTCGCGATCGTCTCCACCGCCTTGTCGCGGCCCTGCATGATGACGGCGGGCGGGGTGAAGCCGCGCTTCAGGCCCAGCCGCATATTGTCGGTCTGCTGGCCCAGGTAGCGCGGCACGGTGCGCAGCCAGCTCAGATAGCGGCGGTAGTCCTTCTCGCCCCCGGCGAAGCTGCCGCGCGCGGTATAGTGCAGGTCGCTCCAGAACGCGCTGTCGCCGTTCAGCGGCTTCTCCCACTCGCGGAACTGCTCCTCGTCGATCAGCGCGGCGATCTGCGCGCGATAGACCTGCCAGTCGATCAGCGTGTCGGGCGACAGCCGCTTGGTATCGACCGCGTCGAGCTTCGCCAGCGTCCCCTTCCAATAAGCGAGCCGCCTGGCGTGCGCCTCGGCGGACACGTCGGGCAGGCGGTCATCCACCACGCCCGGGCCAGCATCCGCCAGTCCCTCGCCTTGCCGCCACGTCCATTCCGCGCGCCAGATGGCGTCAAAGGCGGCATCCGCGGCGGTGGCGGCAGGGGCAGGGGCGACGGCGGCGGCGACAAGCGCCAGCGAGGTGACGAAGGGCATGTCAGGCTAGGTGTCCGATCATCACCATCCCCGCAAGCCGTCACTCCATCGAAATCGCGCCCTTCGTCTCCTTCTGCCGCCGCACATGCTCGCGCCACACGATGTAAAGGCCCGATGCGATGATGATCGGCGCGCCCAGCCACGTGCTCGGCACCGGCAGCATCCCGAACACCAGCCAGCCGAACAGCGTCGCCCACAGCAGCGCGGTATAATCCATCGGCACCACCAGGCTGACGTCACCCAGTTGCAGCGACCGAGTCATCGCGATCTGCGCCACCCCGCCCAGCAGGCCGATCGCAAGCAGCAGCACCCACACCAGCGGCGGATGCGCCTTCACCGACACGGCGTACACCACCGACAGCGGCACCAGCGACAGCGTGGAAAACCAGAACACGGTGGTCAGCCCCGCCTCCGAATTGCCCAGCGTCCGCAGCAGGATGGAGATGCACGCGGTGCCGAACGCCGCGCCAAGCCCGGTCGCGATGCCCAGCGGCGGGATATGTCCGTCCCCCGGCTGAGTCACGATCAGCACCCCGACGAACCCCGCCAGCACCGCCGCCCAGCGACGCCACCCGGTCGCTTCGTGCAGCAACAATGCGCCCAGCACGGTCGCGAAGATCGGCATCGAGAACCCCAGCGTCGTCGCCTCCGCCAAGGGAAGCAGCAGCAACGTCCAGAAGGTCAGCGTCATCGCCGTCAGCCCGATTACGCAGCGAAGCACATGCGCCCCGAACCGCTGCGTCTTGAGCGAGGCAAATCCCGGCCCCGTCCCGACGATCGACACCACCAGCAACGCCGCGCCGAATTGCCGCCAGAACAGGATCTCGCCCAGCCCCGCACCCTCAGCCTCCGCCACCTTGATCACCGCGTTCATCGTCGCAAACAGCGCGACGGACGTAAGGCGCAGGCCGATGGCGCGTGCGGGGGACTCGGTGACAGCGGGCATTGTCCCCGCGCATATGCGACGATGCTCTCGGGGAGAAATGCTATTGCGGGCAGCAAGTGCAGCTTTTTGATTTTGTGGACTTGCGGCCCGCAACTCGCGACTTTGTCGCGCTCCTCAACGTTTGCTCCGGGCCGGATGCGATACAGATTGAATATGGTGAGCGGGCGTAAGCAGACACCGTTACAACGATCTTGTTCAAGGTCATCGCGTTCTTCCTGATCAAAGCCATGCGGCTGATCAGAAGTGTCCGTCAGCAGGCTGCTCCACCACAATCGGAATAATCCGGAATGGGCCAAGAACCTGTTCAGGGCAGAAAGATGCGAACACACAAAGAACGTATGGAGAATTCCGCGATACAGGTCGTGCTTTCGGGTGAAAGTGCATGCTTTCCCCGGCCAGAGTTCTATCGGGATGAAATAAGCTACGACGTCTTGACGCCCTCGGCAGCGCGTGGGGTGCTCGATCGCGTGCATTGGCGCCCTGCAATACGGTGGATGATCGACTCGATCAGCGTGCTTCGGCCCGTCCGCTTTTCGGAGCAGGCACTTGATCTGGATTGCGGCGCCCGGGCGCGCTCTATTTCTCTGCGTGACGTGGCCTACCGGATCGACGCACACTTCGTGATGACGTCCCGCGCTGGCGCCTTGGATGAACCCGAACGTCACCGGGGCATGTTCAGGCAACAAATCCGCAAGGGCGCATCAGTCTACCTCGGCAGTGCGCAACATCCCGGTCAGATACGATTGCTGGAGGACGCTGTTGGCCTGGCAGAATGCGCCCCCATCAACGAAACGAGAGACCTAGGTTGGATGGTTCACGAGGCGGATTACCAGGACCGAGGGCGCTTACGCTTCTTTCGCGCCCAGATGGTGTGCGGCGTTATCAAGATCCCGCTTCCCGGAGATGCGCGTCTCTTCAGTTAGGGGAAAGCGGAGGCCGCACTGCCATCTGGCACATGGCGCCAAGCGCCGCTATCCGCGCCTGATGATCAAGCATGCACTCCCCGTCACGCGCGAGGCGGATTTCGCCGCCTGGTACCAGGCCGTCATTTCGGAAGCCGACCTCGCCGAGGAATCGGGCGTGCGCGGCTGCATGGTCATCCGGCCATGG
Source organism: Sphingomonas olei (assembly GCF_045369765.1). Classification (NCBI taxonomy): domain Bacteria; kingdom Pseudomonadati; phylum Pseudomonadota; class Alphaproteobacteria; order Sphingomonadales; family Sphingomonadaceae; genus Sphingomonas; species Sphingomonas olei. The sequence goes on along the minus strand of NZ_JBIQEU010000013.1, from coordinate 58,734 downwards.
GGCTATGGCATCTGGGAACGAATCCAGCGCCTGCTCGACGATCGCATCAAGGCGACCGGCCACGAAAACTGCTACTTTCCGCTCTTCATCCCGCTCTCCTATTTCGAGAAGGAGGCCGAGCATGTCGAAGGCTTTGCGAAGGAGATGGCGGTCGTCACTCACCATCGCCTCGTCGCCGACGGCAAGGGCGGCCTGACGCCGGACCCCGAGGCGAAGCTGGAGGAGCCGCTGGTCGTCCGCCCCACCAGCGAGACGGTGATCGGCACCGCTTTCTCGCGCTGGGTGCAGTCGTGGCGCGATCTCCCCGTGCTCATCAATCAATGGGCCAATGTCGTCCGCTGGGAAATGCGCACCCGCATGTTCCTGCGCACCAGCGAATTCCTCTGGCAGGAAGGGCATACCGCCCACGCCACCGCCGATGAGGCGCGCGACGAGACGCTCAAGATGCTCGAGGTCTATCGCGACTTCGCCGAAAACTGCCTCGCGCTCCCGGTCGTCGCTGGCGAGAAGCCGGAGAATGAGCGTTTCCCCGGCGCCGTCGCGACCTATTCGATCGAGGCGATGATGCAGGACGGCAAGGCGCTCCAGGCGGGCACCAGCCACTTCCTCGGCACCAATTTCGCCCATGCGCAGAACATCCGCTTCCAGAATGCGAATGGCGAGCTTGAGTTCGCCAACACCACCAGCTGGGGCGTCTCGACCCGAATGATCGGCGGCGTCATCATGGTGCATGGCGACGACGACGGCCTGCGCGTGCCGCCGCGCATCGCCCCGTGGCAGATCGTGATCGTCCCCATGCTGCGCGACAAGCCTGAGGACGCGGAGCTGGTCGATTATTGCAAGGCGCTGCAGGCCTCGCTCGCGAAGCAGACCGCGCTTGGCGAGCCGGTCCGCGCGCTGCTCGACCTGAAGCCCGCCAAGGCCGCGACGAAGCGCTGGGGCTGGGTGAAGAAGGGCGCGCCGATCATCGTCGAGGTCGGCCCGCGCGACATGGCCGGCGGCAACGTCTCGGTCGTCCGCCGCGACCGCCTTTATCGCGAGGATGGCAAGCTCGACAGCGCGATCGTCACGCGGGACACGTTCGTCGAACAGGCCGGCGCAATGCTCGAGGATATCCAGGTCGCGCTCCACAAGGAGGCGTCCGAGCGGCTGAAGGCCAGCATCAGCCCGGTCGATGACTGGGCCGGCGTCGAGGCGATGTTCGCCGACAGCGCGGCGAAGCCCGGCTGGGCCGACGTCGCCTGGTCGCGCCCGACCGGCGCCGAACTCGACAAGGTGGTCGAGCGGCTGAAGTCGCTGAAGCTCACCATCCGCAACGCACCGATGGGACAGACCGGCCACCCCGGCGCACCCTGCATCTTCACCGGCGGCCCGGCGGTCGAGCGCGTGCTGATCGGACGGTCCTACTGATGGCGATCTGGACCCGCCCGATCGACCTCGCGCAGCTCAACACATTGGGGGAGGGCGTCCTCCCCGGGCTGCTGGAGATCGAGTTCACCGATCACGGCGATGACTGGCTGCGCGCGCGAATGCCGGTCGGCAAGAAGGTGCATCAGCCCTTCGGCCGCCTCCACGGCGGCGCCTCGGTGGTGCTGGCCGAAACGGTCGCATCGGTCGCCGGCGCGATGGCCGTGCCCGACGGCAAGGTGACGGTCGGGCTCGACATCAACGCCAATCACGTGCGCGCCGCGCGCGACGGCTATGTCCACGCCACCGCGAAGGCGGAGCAGCTCGGCCGCACGACTCAGGTCTGGACGATCCGGATCGAGGATGATGCGGGCAAGCTCATCTGCCTCTCGCGCATGACCGCCGCGGTGATCGACGCCGCCGCCGGCTGAGCATCGGGGGCCGCCCGCCACGCCTCAGAAACTGTGGTGGACGGCCTCCAGATTGCACCCGTCGGGATCGAGCACGAAGGCAGCGTAATAGCCCGGATGGTAATGGGGCCGCAGGCCGGGCGCGCCATTGTCCTGCCCGCCGGCCGCCAGCGCCGCCGCGTGAAAGGCGTCAACGCTGGCCCGGTCGGGGGCCGCAACCGCGATATGGATGGCGCCGCTGATCGCCCGTCCCTTGGCGATCCACAGGAACGGCTTGGGTCCGACGCCATAGCCCACCTGGTCGGGCAACTCTTCGCTGCCGCCCTGCACCATGACCCGCGTGATGCCGAGCGGCGCCAGCGCCTTGTCATAGAAGGCCAGCGAGCGCCGCAGGTCGCCCACCGCGATGCTTACATGATCCAGCATGGCTACCTCCCGAAATCGCGGGGCGACGCCGGTCGCCGCCCCAGTTGCGCGGCTAGCGATTGCCGCCGATGAAATCGCCGAACCCGCCCAGCGCCGATCCTTCGCCGCGGTTGCCGCCGCCGCCCTGCGCTGCGGCCATCATCCGTCCGGCAAGCCGTGCGAAGGGCAGCGACTGAACCCACACTTTCCCCGGCCCGGTCAGCCGCGCATAGAACATGCCCTCGCCGCCGAAGATCATGCTCTTCACGCCGCGCACCATCTCCAGGTCGAAATCGACCGAGGGCGTGAACGCGGCAAGGCAGCCGGTATCGACGTGCAATTGCTCGCCGGGGGCAAGCTCGCGCTCCACCAGCGTGCCGCCCATCTGAACGAACACCCAGCCATCGCCCTCCAGCTTCTGCATGATGAAGCCTTCGCCGCCGAACAGCCCGGTCATCATCCGCCGCTGGAACGCGACGCCGATCGACACGCCCTTCGCCGCCGCAAGGAAGCTGTCCTTCTGGCAGATCAGCGTGCCGCCCAGGTCAGCGAGGCGGATCGGCAGGATCGTCCCCGGCGTCGGGCTGGCGAAGGCGACCCGCGCCTTGCCCGATCCGCGATGGGTGAAGACGGTGGTGAACAGGCTTTCACCGGTGACGAGGCGCTTGCCCGCCCCCAGCAGCTTGCCCATGAACCCGCCATCACTGCCGCCGGACCCATCACCGAAGACGGTGGTCATCTCGATCGAGGCATCCTTCCACACGAAGGCCCCCGCCTCGGCGACCGCGCTTTCGCCCGGGTCCAGTTCGATCTCGACGAACTGCAATTCCTGTCCCTTGATCTCGAAATCGATATCGTCCGACAGCCCGGTGCGGGCGTGATGGGACCAGGGACCGGCCATGTGACATGCTCCATTCGTCTGTGTTGATCACTTAACACACATGGATACTCCGGCCGGGCATCGCCGGGGAAGGGGGGATCGTCGCACGCGCCACTCGCTCTGGCGCCACGGCGATACCATCTTGGGGGATCGAAACCCTTTCTAGGTTCGCGATTGCGGGTGGAGGCGATAGCCTGTCCGCAACCAAGCCAAGGGAGAGTGTTCGTGAGCAAGGCCAATTACCGTCCGGAAACGCTGGCGCTGCATGCCGGTTGGCGCGCGGATCCCGCCACCGGGTCGGTGGCACCGCCGATCTTCCAGACGACCTCCTACCAGTTCCGCGATGCCGATCATGCCGCCGGGCTGTTCGCACTGCAGGAACTCGGCAACATCTACACCCGCATCGGCAACCCGACGACCGACATCCTCGAACAGCGGATTGCCGCGATCGAGGGCGGCGCGGCGGCGGTCGCGGTCGCCTCCGGACAGGCAGCGTCGGCCTATGCGGTGCAGAACCTTGCCCGCGCCGGCGACAATATCGTCAGCGCGACCGACCTCTACGGCGGTACCTACAATCTCTTCGCCAACACGCTGCGCGACATGGGGATCGAGACCCGTTTCGTCGATCCGAGCGACCCGGGCGCCTTCGCCGCTGCCTCCGACGATCGCACCCGCGCCTGGTATGTCGAGACTTTGCCCAATCCGAAGCTGGTTGTCCCACCGCTGGCGGAGATTGCCGCCGCGGGGCGTGAGCTCGGCATCCCGCTCATCGTAGACAATACCGCCGCCCCGCTGCTTGCCCGCCCGCTCGATCATGGCGCGGCGATCGTCGTCTATTCGACCACCAAATATATCGGCGGCCATGGGACCTCGATCGGCGGCATGATCGTCGACGGCGGCAATTTCGACTGGTCGGCCTATCCTGAGCGTCAGCCGCTGCTCAACACGCCCGATCCCAGCTATCACGGCGCCGTCTGGGCGGAGGCGGCAAAGCCGCTCGGCCCGATCGCTTATGCGCTACGCGCCCGCACGGTCCTGCTGCGCGATCTCGGCGCCGCGCTCTCGCCGTTCAACGCCTTCCAGATCCTGCAGGGCTTGGAAACGCTGCCGCTGCGCATGCCGCGCCACTGCGACAATGCGCTGAAGGTGGTCGATTTCCTGAAGGGCCGCCCGGACGTCACCCGCATCATCCACCCCTCGGTTCAGGAGGGGAAGCAGCGCGCGCGCGCCGATCGCTACCTGACCGGGGGTCTGGGCGGCCTGATCGGGATCGAGCTTGCCAGCGGTCGCGACGGCGGCCGCCGCTTCATCGATGCGCTGCAATTGTTCTACCATGTCGCCAACATCGGCGACGCGCGCAGCCTCGCGATCCATCCCGCCTCCACCACCCATTCGCAATTGTCGGAGGAGGAACAGTTCGCGACCGGCGTGTCCGCTGGCTACGTCCGCCTCTCGATCGGGCTCGAACATGTCGACGATATCCTCGCCGATCTGGCGCAGGCGCTGGACGCGGCGAAGGGCTGATCCGCCGGTTATGGCGTCACGCCTTTCACGGTGTTGACGCCCCCGGCACCGAATCCGTATCAGGGCGTCAGGGCGGTCCCTGTTGGGCCGCCCTTACTCTTTCAAGGAGACGCCCCGTGTCGATCACCGCCCTGATGCCCGTTTATCCCCGCTGCGGGGTGCGGCCAGTGCGAGGCGAGGGGTGCCATCTGATCAGCGAGGATGGCCGCCGTTTCCTGGATTTCGCCAGCGGCATCGCGGTGAACGCGCTCGGCCATGGCCATCCGAAACTGGTGAAGGCGATTGCCGATCAGGCCGCCACGCTGATGCACGTCAGCAACCTCTACGGCAGCCCGCAGGGTGAACAGTTCGCGCAGCGTCTGGTCGACAACACCTTCGCCGACACGGTGTTCTTCACCAATTCGGGCGCCGAGGCGGTGGAATGTGCGATCAAGACCGCGCGCCGCTATCACTTCGCCAATGGCAATCCGCAGCGCCACGACCTCATCACCTTCTCGATGGCGTTCCACGGCCGCACCATGGGCACCATCTCGGCCACCAACCAGGCCAAGATGCGTGACGGGTTCGAGCCGCTGCTGCCGGGCTTCAAATATGCCGAGTTCAACGATCTCGAAGGCGCGCTGGCGCTGATCGATGAAAACACTGCCGGCTTCCTGGTCGAACCGATCCAGGGCGAAGGCGGCATCCGCGCGGCGACGCCCGAGTTCCTCAAGGGCCTGCGCAAGGCGTGCGACGAACACGGCCTGCTGCTGGTGCTCGATGAAGTGCAGGCGGGCTATGGCCGCACCGGCAAGCTGTTCGCGCACGAACTCTACGGCATCACGCCCGACATCATGGCATCGGCCAAGGGCATCGGTGGCGGTTTCCCGCTCGGCGCCTGCCTCGCTACCGAGGAAGCGGCCAAGGGCATGGTGATCGGCACCCACGGCTCCACCTATGGCGGCAACCCGCTCGCGATGGCCGCGGGCGAGGCAGTGCTCGACGTGATCCTGGAGGACGGCTTCCTCGATCGCGTGACCCAGATGGGTGAGCGGCTGCGCTCGGGCCTCGAACAGATGATCCCCAACCACGATCACCTGTTCGACAGCGTGCGCGGCCACGGCCTGATGCTCGGCCTGAAGCTCAAGAGCGACAGCCGCCGCTTCGTCGAGTTCGCCCGCGACAACCACGGCCTGCTGCTGGTCTCCGCCGGCGAGAATGTCGTGCGCGTCCTGCCGCCGCTGGTGATCGACGAAAGCCACATCGCCGAGTGTATCGAGAAGCTGAGCGAAGCGGCGCGCGTCTACGTTCCCGCCAGCGACGATTGACGGAAAAGGCTCCGGTGCCATGCGCCGGAGCCGTTCGGACGGATCTGGCCGCGCCTGTTTGGATCGAGGCCGATTTTCGCCGGATAGCGGCCACCCATAATGCGCCTGAGGCCATTGGAGGAGTTGAAGTGACCCGCCATTTCTTGAACCTGTCGGACGCCGGTGCCGATGGCCTCGCCGCCATTCTCGCGGACGCGCTCGATCGCAAGAAGGCCCGCGCCGGCTGGACCAAGGGCCGCGTGGACGCCGACGCCCCGCTCGCCGGTCACGTCCTGGCGATGATCTTCGAGAAGAATTCCACCCGCACCCGTGTCTCCTTCGACATGGCGGTGCGCCAGCTCGGCGGCCAGTCGATCGTGATGGAGGCGGGCCAGATGCAGCTCGGCCGCGGCGAGACGGTGGCCGACACCGCCCGCGTCCTGTCGGGCTATGTCGACGCGATCATGATCCGCACCGACGATCACGCCAAGGTCGAGGAAATGGCGCATTACGCCAGCGTCCCGGTCATCAACGGCCTCACCGACGCGTCGCATCCGTGTCAGATCGCGGCCGACCTCCTCACCATCATCGAACAGGGCAAGTCGCTCCCCGGCCTGAAAGTCGCGTGGCTCGGCGACGGCAACAACGTCCTGGCATCCATCGTCGAGGCGGCTGGGCTGATGCAGTTCGATGTCGTCGCTGCCTGCCCACAGGGCTACCAGCCCACGGAAGAAGACCTCGCGCTCGGCAAGGGCCGCGCAAAGGTCGTCGGTAATGCGCGCGAGGCCGTCGAAGGCGCCGATATCGTCGTCACCGACACCTGGATCTCGATGGGCCAGGCGCATGCCGACACCAAGCTCGCGGCCATGATGCCGTTCCAGGTCGATGCCGCGCTGATGGCGGCCGCCAAGCCCGATGCGAAGTTCCTCCACTGCCTCCCCGCGCACCGCGGGGAAGAGGTGACGCCCGACGTCATCGATGGTCCGCAATCGCTGATCTGGGCAGAGGCGGAAAACCGGCTGCACGCGCAAAAATCCATTCTGCGCTGGTGCTTGGGCCAGATCGGTTGATCCCGATCTTCTCCCGCACCATCTAGGCTGCCATCCCCGTTCTCCCCGGATTGGCTAGGGCGCTCACGCTTGCGTGGGCGGAGTTGCAGCGGGCAAGGCTTGAATGAACAGCATGCAGACCGTCAAACCTGATTTTGACCGCGCGATTGGCTTCACCATCCCGGGCCAGAATGCCCGCGGCCGGATGGTGCGCCTCGGCCCGGTGCTCGACGAAATCCTCGCCGCCCACGCCTATCCGCCGGTCATCGAGTCGCTCCTCGCGGAGGCGCTGACCGTCACCGCCTTGGTCGGCGCGACATTGAAGGACGCCAACGGTCAGCTGACGCTCCAGACCCAGAGCGAGACGGGCGTCGTTCGCTTGCTCGTCTGCGATTATCGGGGCGGCGAAATTCGCGGTTACGTGCAGTTCGATGCCGACCTGTTGGCGGCCGCCCCGAAAGATCCGGCGCTCGTGGATTTGTTCGGTCAGGCCTATCTCGCGATCACCTTCGATCTGGCGACCACCAAGGAGCGCTACCAGGGCATCGTTCCGCTCGATGGCGATCGCCTCGCCGATGCCGTGCAGAGTTATTTCGCTCAGTCCGAGCAGATCCCCACGCAGGTCCGCGTCGGCTTTGCCAAGCAGGACGGGCGCTGCGTCGCCGGCGGCCTGCTGCTTCAGCATCTTCCCGAGGGCGAAGAAGGTCGCGCGCGTCTCCATACCAAGCTCGATCATCCTGAATGGGAGCATGTGGCGGCGCTGGGTGCCACCATGGGCGCGGATGAGCTGGCTAATACGTCGCTACCGCTCGAAACGCTGCTGTGGCGCCTGTTCAACGAGGAGGATGAGGTTCGCGTCCTTGCGGATACCGCCCTCTCGCGCGGCTGCCGGTGCACCCTGGAGCACATCCGCGGCGTGTTGGCGAAGTTCCCCCACGACGAACGTCTCGCCATGGCGGATGAGAACGGGGTGATCGGGGTCGATTGCGCCTTTTGCTCGACTGTGTTTCCCGTTCCCGTTGAGGAGCTTGCCGGCTGATCCGACGGGCAGGTGCCGGGCATTCGTTAGCACGATCTTAACGATCGATCCTTAAGCTGACGACGTGCTTCTAGCCGAGCACTTCTCTCCCTAGTTCAGTCCTCTAGCCGGGACTTCCTGGCCGTTCGCCTGTGCGGACGGCCGTTTTCTTCGGCCTCATTCCTTGCATCATGCCACTGATGAGCCTAGCCGCCGCGCGATCATGACCAACGATCAACCATCTGCCGTCGTCCTTGTATCGGGCGGCCTGGACTCGATGATTTCTGCTGCCTTGGCGCGGGAGGCCGGATATCGCCTCTATGCGCTATCGATCGATTACAACCAGCGCCACCAGGTGGAGCTCGCCGCGGCGCGGCAAATCGCACGTCAGCTTGGCGCGGTTCGGCACGTGGTGCTCCCGATCGATCTTTCCGCATTCGGTGGCTCGGCGCTGACTGCCGATATCGACGTACCGAAGGATGGGGTCGGGGAGGGGATACCGATCACCTACGTGCCGGCCCGCAATACCGTTTTCCTCAGCCTCGCTTTGGCATGGGCGGAGACGGTGGGCGCCCGCGCGCTCTACATTGGTGTGAACGCGCTCGATTATTCCGGCTATCCCGACTGCCGCCCCGAGTTCATCGCCGGTTTCGAGAACCTTGCAGAACTCGCCACCAAGGCGGGGGTGGAGGGTCATGCCTTCCGGATTCAGGCACCGCTGCAGCATATGACAAAGGCGGATATCGTGCGTGAAGGCGATAGACTGGGTCTGGACCTGGGGCTGAGCTGGTCCTGCTACGATCCGGCGCCCGGCGGTCTGCATTGCGGGCTGTGCGACAGCTGCCGCCTGCGGCACAAGGGGTTCCAGGACGCGGGGATCGTTGATCCGACTGCTTACGCGACGACACCGCCGGCGCCCTGACGATGAGTTATGCCGTCAAGGAAATGTTCCTGACGCTCCAGGGCGAGGGCGTTCAGGCTGGTCGCCGGGCGGTATTCGTCCGGTTCGCCGGCTGCAACCTGTGGAGCGGCCGGGAAGAGGATCGCGCCACCGCAATCTGCAAATTCTGTGACACCGATTTCGTCGGCATGGACGGGCTGGGCGGTGGCCGTTTCGCTGATGCCGATGCGCTAGTCGCTGCGGTGGTGGCCATGTGGGACGGCGGCGAGCAGGACCGCTTCGTGGTCCTGACCGGCGGCGAGCCGATGCTGCAGGTGGACGATGCGCTGGTCGACGCGCTGCACGCCGCCGGCTTCTTCCTGGCAATCGAGAGTAACGGCACGCTCCCCGTTCATCCGGGGATCGATTGGGTCTGCATCAGCCCCAAGGCCGGCAGTGAAACCGTACAGCGTAGTGGCGACGAACTGAAGGTGGTATGGCCGCAGCCCGGCACGGACCTGGAGGCGATGGAGAAGTGGGGATTCCGTCACTTCCTCCTGCAGCCGCTCGATGATCCCAATGCCGTCACCAACCAGGCTGCTGCGATGGCGAAGGTCATGGAACGTCCTCGGTGGCGATTGTCGCTGCAAACCCACAAATTGTTGGGCTTGCGCTAGGCTGGTCCCGGAAGGACGGTGGCGCATCCGGCGCTGCGTCATGCCCCTCCCGATAGCTTCAGTGCTTCTTCTTAAGGCCGTGCAGCTTGTGCCAGAGGTAGAACCCGCCGGCCGCGACGAGCGTCAGCCCGATCGCCAGGTCCGCCTGATGGAAAAAGGCCTTGAGCCGCGGATCGTTGTTCCATGACTGGCCCAGCTGAGCGCCGATCCACGCCAGCAGGTAGCAGAACGGCCAGGAGCCGATGAACGTGTAGACGTGGAAGGGAATCAGCTTCATGCGTGCTACCCCGGCCGGGAAGGCGATGAAGGTCCGGATGATCGGCAGCATCCGGCCAATCAGAATCGCCGCTGCGCCCCAGCGATTGAAGAACCGGTCCGCCATGTCGAGTTCGCCCGGGCCGACCAGAACATATTTGCCCCACTTTTCTGCCAAGGGCCGCCCGCCGCGCCGCCCGATCTCATAAGCGACCACTGACCCGACATTGCACCCGAAGGCGCCCGCGGTTGCCGCCAGATAGATGTTCATCTCGCCCGTCGAGACCAGATAGCCGGCGAAGGGCATGATGATCTCCGAGGGTAGCGGAATACAGGCGCTTTCGATCGCCATCAGCAGCACGATTCCCCAATAGCCACCGGCACGGATCACGCCGACCGTGAAGATGGCGAGGGCAGCAAGTATCTTCTCGAACATGCGGCGCCTGTGGGGGAAGGCGACAGGCCGGTCAATCGAGATGCGTGTGGTGCCGAGGCGACGGCACGACAGTCGGCTGCTGCCGCGCGCTTCAGGCGGCGATTTCGCCGATCCGGCGCAAATCTTCCACGAACCGCGCGTATTCGCTGGATCGCGCGGCCTCGTCGGGCAGTCGCAGCAGGTAACTGGGATGGACCGTGATCCAGGCGTCACCGCCATCACCCGGCAGGCGAAGCGGCCGTCCCCGCTCGCGGCTGATCGTCATCACCTTCCCGAACAGCGAGCGTGCGGCCGTCGCACCCAGCGCAACTGTCACTTTGGGACGCAGCAGCGCCTGTTCCTGTTCGATCCACCATCGGCACGCCTCGATCTCACCCGCGTCGGGCTTTGCGTGGATCCGCCTCTTGCCACGGGGTTCGAACTTGAAATGCTTCACCGCATTGGTGACATAGGTTTGCGCGCGATCGATCCTGGCCTCGGCCAGCGCACGATCGAACAAATGACCCGCGGGGCCGACGAACGGGTGACCCGCCAGATCCTCCTGATCGCCCGGTTGTTCGCCCACGAACATGATGCTGGCGTGGAGAGGGCCCTCGCCGAACACCGTTTGTGTCGCGTGCTTGTACAGGTGGCAGCGGGTGCAACTGAGAGCTTCCTCCCGAAGCGCCTGCCACGCCGCCTCGCTGTTGTTGCCCGGCATCGTCCTCGCCTTTTCGATCATGCCACTCTCCCGTTTCTGCGCCGTGGCGAGCAGGTCGGGCACCAGAGCGGTCTCCGGCATGTTCTTCCAGTATTTGCGCGGCATCTCCTTGAGCATCGCGCCCACCTTCACCCGCGCGGGGTTGAAGATGGAGGCATAATAGGTCTTCCAGACCTCCTCAACCGGATCGCCCTGCGGCGCATCCGCTTTCGTCGCGCCCGGTCCCTCCTGCAGTGCGCTTCCGTCCCAATGTAGCGACACCTCCGGCGTCAGGATCGACCAGCGCATGCTGCCGAAGCGGTTGACGAAGAAGGCGGCGTTGGCGCGGACGATATGGTGCTCCGGCTCGAACCAGGCCACATAGCGCCCCTGCTCGGCATCCCCACCATCTGCATCTGCCACTTCGCGGAAGCGCAGGAAGGCGCGCATCTTGTGGATGTCTCGCCGAACCTGTTTCGCCAGACCTTCCAACCGGCGCAGCAGCGGGTCGGCATGATCTTCCATCACCCCGGGCCTTCGCCGCAGCCGGTCGAGCAAGGTGTAGAGCATGGCGAACCGCTCGGGATCGCGGTGAAGGATGGCACTGCGGCCAAGGTCGATGAACGAGCGGGGTACCTTGAAGGCGCTCGCCGCTGGTGCGCCCGGCGCGGCCTCAGCGGGCGTGGGCGCCCTCGCTGCGGCGAACAGATCGGTCGTCTCACCGCCGACCTGCCACACGACATCATCCGGCGGCACGCTTTGGCTCATCAAGCCACGTGCCGCCTCGCGCCATCCATCAAAGTCGTCGGGTGCCGACAGAGTGACGATCCGCATGGTGCGGCAGCGCCTCAGTCGCGCTCATCACCGCCCGGCGGGTTCTCACGCGCAATCTCCAGTTCCTTGGGCTTGCGCTCCTCATAGGTCGCCGCGATCTTCGCCTCCACCTCATCGTCCAGCTCGGCTTCAGCGGCGGGGAACATGTCCTCCTCTTCCTCGTCGATATGATGCTCGTAGCGGTGGCGCATATGGTCAAACTTCTGCTCCCATTCCTCGGAGCCGAACTCGATCGCCATCATCTCGCCGAGCAGATCATCAACTTCCTTGTGCTCGGCGACCGAATGGCGCGCATCGTCACGCAGCTCAGGGTCGGCAAGCATGACCGAATATAGCGCTTCCTCCTCCGCCGCGGCGTGGCTCTGCAATTCCAGCCGGAAGCTCTCGAACAGCGATTGGCGCTCTCCGGAGGCACCCTGAAGCTCGCCGAGCTGCTTCAGCATCTCGCGCTGCTTGTCGTGATCCGCCTTCAACTCGCGATAGATTTGCGCCTGTGTCATTGCCGCTTCTCCCGTGGAGTGGCGACAACCAGCCATGCGCCGGCTGGTTTCTCTTGCGAGATGTTATCAGGCGCTCAGCGCGCTCGCCCAATGAGCCTCTGCCTGTGCCAGCGCGCGCGGATCATCCACGTCGAGCCACCAGCGATTGCTGACATCAACGACCCGTGCATCGCCGGTCTGCGCCAGTGCCGTTACGCCATCGGAGATCGAGCCGGCGCGGCCCTCCGCAATTGCGGCCCGGAGCGCGTCGTGGAACCGGCCGTCGACACAGAAGATGCCGCAATCGAACGCGTCGTAACCGTCCAAATGCTTGCCAATCGCGACGATCCGGTCGCCTTGCGTCCGCACGCGCGTAACATCGTCCAGGTCGACAAGCGGATTGTCGAGGTTGCGATCAACCGCAAGAGTCAGCGCTGCTGGCACGGCCGCGATGGCGGATCGTACGATCTCCGGGTCGAACAGATGATCCGCCATCATCAGCAGATGGCGCTCCGGCCCAATTACCGCGGCGCCGGTCAGGACGGAATGGCCGTTGGGCTGTGCCCAATCCGGCGTCGCGACGCAGGTGATGGCCGGGTCAAGGCGGGCGAGGAACCCGCTCAGGCGTTCGCCTTCATGGCCAGTGACCACCACGAACTCCGTCGCGCCGCCAGCACGTGCTGCGTCGATGACGCGAGCGATCATCGGAACGCCCGCGACTTCGGTCAGCGGCTTGGAGGGAGAAACGGCGCGCAGCCGGCTGCCAAAGCCGGCTGCGACGATCAGCGCTTTCACTTACTCGGCAGCGAGCGGCGATTCGGCCTGGATGAAATCGTCGGTCATCTGCGCTGCGACGTCGTCGGTGAACTGCTCCGGCGGGTGCTTGCAGAAGAACGCCGACGGACCGGTGAGCGCGCCGGCAATGCCGCGATCGAGGCCAACCTTCACGCAGCGGATCGCGTCCACCACCACAGCAGCCGAATTCGGGCTGTCTTCGACCGAGAGACGAAGCTCCAGGTTCATCGGCACGTCGCCGAACAGGTTGCCCTCGAGGCGCAGGAAGCACAGCTTGTTGTCGTGCAGCCAGGGGATGTAGTCCGACGGGCCGACGTGGATGTTCTCATCCGCGAGGCGCTCGCTCAGCACGGCCTGAACCGCCTCGGTCTTCGACTCCTTCTTGCTCGACAGGCGATTGCGATCGAGCATGTTCATGAAGTCGGTGTTGCCGCCCGTGTTCAGCTGATAGGTGTGATCGATCGTCACGCCGCGCTGCTTGAACAGGTTGGACAGAACGCGGTGGACGATGGTCGCACCCACCTGCGCCTTCACGTCGTCCCCGATGATCGGCAGGCCGGCGTCGGCGAACTTCTTTTCCCACTCTGGGCGGCTCGCGATGAACACGGGCATGCAGTTCACCACGCCCACGCCTGCCTCAAGCGCGCATTCCATGTAGAATTCGGTCGCGTCCTGGCTGCCGACGGGCAGGAAGTTGACGAGGATCTCGGCGCCGGAATCCTTGATCGTCTGAACGATCTCGGCCTTGGTGGCGTCGCGGGTTTCATCCACCTCGAAGCCTCGATCGTTTGCCGCGGTCAGCATGTGCGGCGCGACGCCGTCCAGCTTCGCGCCCATCTTCACGATCGTGCCGGTGGCCGGCACATCGGCATGGAACACCTTGGTGCAGTTCGGCTTGGCAAAGATGGCTTGGCCGAGATCGAGCCCCACCTTGCGGGAATCAACGTCGAACGCCGCCACGAATTCCAGGTCGGAAACGCGGTAGCCGCCAATTTCCTCGTGGATCAGGCCATGGGCCGTGTTGCTGGCAGCATAATGATACTTGCCCTGAACCAGGCTGGATGCGCAGTTGCCGACACCGATAACCGCCACCTTGATCGTCGCCATTCTCTTGAACCCCGAAGCGCCGGGAAACAGTTCCCGACGTGACAAATGAATGGCAGCGTGGTGACAGATACGCGACGCCTGTCAAGCAAACCATGCCGGTGGTAGAGGGCCGGCAAGGGGACACGAAAAGTGGCAACGATCGAACTGCAGCCAAGCGTGACCGGAAAGCCACGCGAGTTGCAAGGGTTTCTCAACAGGACGCTTTATCATCCCGCGGCGCGGCGGCTGGCGCGAGCGTTGGCCGCGACTCCGATCACGCCCAACATGGTTTCGGTGTTCGGGGCGATGATGGTGGTCGCAACGGGCATCCTCTACGCGCGGATCGGCACGCCGGCAGCGATCGCGGCTGGGTTCGCTCTCCACCTGTTGTGGCATGTCGTGGACGGTGCCGACGGTGATCTCGCGCGGCTGACCGGACGTGCGAGCCCGAGCGGCGAGGTGGTCGACGGATTGTGCGATTACGGCGGCCACGTCGTCCTTTACCTTCTGCTCGGCGCGCTGCTCGATGATACGCTCGGGGCATTCGCATGGGTACTTGCGGTCGGGGCGGGCGGATCGCGCATCATCCAGTCGGTCTTCGCGGAGAGTTCGCGGCGCAGCTACCAATGGTGGGCCTATGGCGTGCCATGGCTCCAGCACAATCGCAGCGCGCCGACCGGCGTCGGCGGCGCGCTCGGCAAGGCGTATCTAGGGGTTTCGCACGTGTTGACCGGCGCCACGGCCAAGGTGAACGCGATTGTCGCCGGCGCTGAAGTCGATCCGGCCGAGCGGCAGCGGATCGCGAGGCTGGCGCGCGAGGTTGGGCCATCTTTCCTGTTCCTGCCGGGGGTGCTCGGCGCCAACCCGCGGACGATCATCCTTGGCCTCAGCATGATCGCCGGGAGTCCGATGTGGTTCTTCCTCGTGGAACTGACCATCCTGAACGTCGTCCTCGTCGCGGCCATCCTGCGGCAGCGCGTGCAATGCCGTCGCCTCGTCACACTGATCGCCCGGGGCCGGAGCTGATCGCCACCCCGGTCGCGAGGGAGCGCAGCAGCCTTGATCGTGATTGCGTCATGGAACCGGCTGTTCCAGTCCTCGTTTCGTCCTCGAAACGGGAGAACATGATGAAGAGCTTCACGATCGCCGGACTGGGCGCATGCGTCCTGGCACTGGCTGCATGTGATGAGGGTAAGCTGGAAACCGGCATGCCGACCGCGGGCGGCGCGACGGCGGTTGCGATGCTGCGCACTGCGGCCGGCGCCGATGTCGGCCGCGTCACCGCCAGCGAAGTCACGGGCGGCCTGCGCTTCACGGTCGACGCAAAGGGCATGCCGGCGGGAACACACGGCGCCCATGTCCACACGACCGGTCGTTGTGATGCTCCCGGCTTCGAAACGGCTGGCGGCCACTGGAACCCGACGGGCGCGAAGCACGGGACGATGAACCCGCAGGGCCCCCATCAGGGCGACGTTCCCAATCTGATTATCGATTCGGCCGGCCGCGGCACGGTGGCCGCGACGATCCCCGGCGCGACGATGGCCGGGCTGCTCGACACCGATGGTGCTGCCTTCGTGGTCCATGCCGATGCGGACGATCTGAAGACCGACCCGTCAGGCAATAGCGGCGCCCGCATCGCCTGCGGCGTGTTCCAGCCATCCTGATGCGCGGCGTGCTGAGCGTGAGCCTGGGCATACCCGCCCGGGCTCACGCTCAGCGCGAGCTCGTTCTTCATGGCCGAATAGGGGTAGCGGCCTGCAGAAGGCCGTTGAAGGTCAGTCCTTGCGGTTCAGGCTGACGCCGTACAGCTCCATCCGATGATCGACGAGGCGAAAGCCCAGTCGCTCCGCAATCTGCTTCTGCAGCAATTCCAGCTCGGGATCGACGAACTCGATCACCTTGCCCGTCTCGACGTCGATCAGATGGTCGTGATGAGCTTCGGGCGAGGGCTCGTAGCGGGCACGTCCGTCGCCGAAATCATGGCGATCAAGGATGCCCGCTTCCTCGAACAGGCGCACCGTGCGGTACACCGTCGCGATGGAGATGCCCGGATCGATCGCCGAGGCGCGTTCATATACCTTTTCCACGTCGGGGTGATCGTCGGCTTCTGACAAGACGCGGGCGATAACCCGACGCTGCTCGGTGATGCGCAGGCCTTTTTCCTGACAGAGGGCTTCGAGATCAATCTTGCGTGGCATGGCATCCATGTAGTCGCTGAGGGCGCAGGTCGAAAGCGTTATCGACTCGCAACAAGCCTAGGTTAGCGCGACCGCATAGCTGTGCGCGTCGAAGGCTTCGCCGCCGCGGCCCCGGTAATAGGCGCGGCGTTCCCCCACCTTGGCGAAGCCGTGGCTGCTATAAAGGTGAGTGGCCGGATTGCCGGCGCGCACTTCGAGATGCAGGCGAACCGCACCTCGCGCGCGTGCATCGGCGATCACGCTGCGCAACAGCGCTGCCCCCACACCCTTGCGACGAAAGCGGGGCGAGGTGGCGATCAGCAGCAGCTCGGCCTCGTCGACGATCGCGCGCGTCAAGGCAAAGCCGGCGATCTCGCCGTCGATCTTGGCTAGGGTCAGCCAGACTCCCGGCATGCCGAGGATGCCCAGGCATTGGGCGCGGGTCCATGCCTCACCGAACCTTGCATCGAACGCGTCGGCCATCACCTGCTCGACCGCTGCGATGTCGCCGGGCGAGCCGCGGGTCAGCTCGATCATGTGCATACGGGTGCTCACGCCGGCAGCTTCGCGTCGGGCGCGCGGCCGTACAGCGGGCGTGGCGGCAAGTCGGCGAGCGACGCGGGCAGCAGATGCGCGCGCGAGGCGTCCGGCAGGGCATCGTGGGCCTGCAAGCCGGGATCGATCGGCAACAGCCAGCGAACGCCGCTGCCGACCGCCGGCCGGTCTCCCAGCGCGCGGATGGCAGCGTCGGGCCGCAGGGACACGAGCGGATCACTGGGTTGCAGCGGAAGGGCGGTGAAGCCTTGCATGAACACCTCACCGTGGCCCCCTTCAAGCACGACCGCAAGCGGGGCTTTCACGCCATCGGCGATCGCCGCCGCCGCCAGCAGCGCGGTGGAAGAATAGCCGCGAACCGGCACGCCCCAGCCCAGCGCCAGGCCGCGCGCGGCGGCGATGCCCACCCGGATGCCGGTGAAGCTGCCCGGCCCGACATCGACCAGGATCTCGTCAGCGCGGCCGCCGTCCGGGAGAGCCGCAATCATCGGCACCAGCCGTTCGGCGTGACCGCGCCCGACCACATCATGGCCTGCGGCGATCACCTGATCGCCCTCCAGCAGGGCAACAGAGCAGGCGGCGGTGGCGGTATCGATGACAAGGGTACGCTGCATCACATCCCTTTGCCAAAGCCGCACCGTGGCTCAACCCCTAATCAGACCGGGCCTCTGCCGACACGATTATCAGGCGATGCGGTTGAACCTCTCGAAGTCCGGGCGTGGGCTGCGTTCGAAGATGGTGGCCGGATCGCCGTGGCCGAGGGTCGAGATGAAGTTGGTTCGAACGCCCGGCTGATCGGCAAAGAACGCCTTGTCGACTTCCGCAGCGTCAAAGCCACTCATCGGACCGGTGTCGAGGCCAAGCGCCCGAGCGGCGAGGATGAAATAGCCGCCCTGAAGCGAGGAATTGCGGAACGCGGAAGCCTCGCGCAGTTCAGTGTTGCCGTCGAACCAGCTCTTGGCATCGGTATGCGGGAAGAGGTCGGGCAGGTGCTCATGGAAATTCACGTCCATGCCGATGATGACCGTCACAGGCGCCTGGCGGATCTTGTCGGCGTTGGTGCTGCTCGCGAAGGACGCTAGCTTCTCCTTCGACTCCGGCGTTGTGCACCAGATTAGGCGGGCAGGCAGCTGATTGGCGCTGGTCGGTCCCATCTTCATCAGGTCCCAGATCGCACGCAGCTCCTCCTCGCGTACCGGCTCGTCGGTATAGCCGTTGTAGGTCCGGGCGGTGCGGAACAACTGATCGAGCGCGACGTCATCGAGCGGGGTGGCCAAACGGATTCTCCATCAGAAAAAGGGGCAGACCGACGCCCGGTACGACGTGCGGCGTGGGCGAGGTCGGGCGTGACAAGGCTGGGCGATGCCGGCGACAGCAGCGCCCCTCACGATCAGATTGCGCGAACCTCGGTCACTTCGGGCACGTAATAACGCAGCAGCTGTTCGATGCCGTTCTTCAGCGTCGCGGTCGAGGAGGGGCAACCCGAGCAGGCGCCCTGCATGCGCAGGTATACCTTGCCCTGGTCGAACCCGCGATACACGATGTCACCGCCGTCATTGGCCACCGCTGGGCGCACGCGGGTCTCGATCAGCTCCTTGATCTGCGCGACGATCTCGGCATCGGCGGGGTCATCCGAGAAGCTTTCCTCCTCCGCCGGCACGCTGAACCCGGCGGTACCGCCGGTGCGGAATAATGGCATCTGCGCGGTGAAGTGATCCATCAGGATCGACAGGACGTCCGGCTTCACCTCATGCCATGCGGCGCCCGGCGCAATCGTGACCGAGATGAAATCGCGTCCGAAGAACACGCCGGTCACATCGCCAAGGTCGAACAGCGCCTTGGCCAGCGGAGATGCCTCTGCCTCATCGGGCGTGGCGAAATCCCGTGTACCGGCGTCCATGACGGTGCGGCCCGGCAGGAACTTCAGCGTTGCCGGATTGGGCGTGGGTTCGGTTTCGATCAGCATGCCATCCATGTGGCCCGCCGACCGCGGTCGATCAAGCACAGCGGGCGAAAGGAAAGGTTTCAGTTTCCGAAGAACCGCCGCTCGCGATTCAACCCATCTGCATCATTCGCTATGCACGACTTCCATTTTGCCGCGGGGCTTCTGTAGCAGCAGGACCAGCGGAACGGCGGCGAACGAAATCCAGCTCATCAGGTAGAAATCGTCGATATAGGCGATCATCGCCGCCTGCTTGTTCACCATGCCATCGAGCATCGACATGGCCGCGTCCGATACGGTTCCCAACCCACGCAGCATGTTGAGGTCGAAGCCGGACACCACCGTGCCGGTCACATGCTGCGCCAGATCGGCATGGCTGGTCTGCGTGTTCCGCGCCAGCAGCACGGTCACCATCGAAATGCCGGCCGACTGGCCGATCGAGCGGAACAGGTTGAGCAGGCTTGACCCGTCGGTGCGATACCGCCCGTCCAGCGTGGCAAAGGCCATGGCGTTGAGCGGCATGAACACCAGTCCCATGCCCAGCCCCTGGACGAACCCGGCGGTGATCACCGGCCAGTAATCCTGCTCCAGCGAGTAACCCGCCATCTGCCGTAGCGAGATGCCGAAGATGATCAGCCCCACCATGATGACGATACGAGTATCGACCTTGCCCATCAGCCGCCCGGCCAGCCACATGGTGAAAAGCACGCCAACCCCACGCGGCGCCATCATCATGCCGGTGTCGATCACCGGATAGCCGAACAGGTTCTGCAGCATCGGTGGTAACAGCGCCATCGGCGCCATGGTCGATATGCCGACGACCAGCATGAACAACAGCCCGGTGACGAGATTGCGGTTTCGGAACAGCGCGCGATCGAACAGCGGCTTCTTCGCCGTCGCAAAGTGGAAGACGGCAAGCCAGGTGAACGCCAGCGCTGCCAATCCTTCGATGATGACTTCCCAGCTGTCGAACCAGTCCTCGCTCTGCCCCCGGTCAAGCATCAGCTGGAACGCGGCGACCGCAACGCCCAGATAGACGAAGCCCGCATAGTCGAACGATCGCCTTGCCTTGGGCCTGCTCGGCAGCAGGAACCACAGGATCGCGAAGGTGGCGGCGCCCACCGGCACGTTGACGTAGAAGACCCAGCGCCAGTTGTAGCTTTCAGTCAGCCAGCCGCCGAGCACCGGCCCCATGATCGGGCCGACCATCACGCCCATGCCCCACACGCTCATCGCCTTGGCAGCGTTTTCGGGTGCGTTGATGTCCAGCATCGACGTTTGCGACAGCGGATTGATGAAGGCCGCGAAGATGCCCTGAAAGACACGGAAGATCACCATTTCCTCCAGGCTGGTGGCGATGCCGCACAGCATGGACGCAATGATGAAGCCGCCGGTGGCGATGAGGAAAAGGTTGCGGCTGCCCAACCGGTCGGACAGCCAGCCGGTGGCGGGCAGGGCGATCGCCGTGGCGACGATATAGCTCGTCAGCACCCAGGTGACGGTGTCCACCGTCGCCCCCAGGCTCGTCATCATGTGCGGAAGGGCGACGTTGGCGATCGTGGTGTCGAGGATCTGCATGATCATCGCCCCCATGATGCCGATGGTCAGCAGTCCGCGGTTACGGGTCTCCAGCAGCGGCTTGCCCTCAGCCTGCGGCTGGGCACCATGCCCGCCCGACGCTGTCGAACGGGGGGCAGCGGCGCTGGAGGCCACGTCAGCGTGCCCCGGTGTCGATCGTGACGTCGGCCGACAGGCCGGCGATCATCGCGCGCGGCGGGGTTCCATCAATGGCGATGCGCACGGGCACTCGTTGCGTCACCTTGACCCAATTGCCGTTGGCATTCTGCGCCGGGAGGACGGAGAATTCACTTCCCGTGCCAGCGCCGATCGATTCCACGCGGCCGTGAACTTTCATTCCCGGATAGGCATCGAACTCCATCTCGGCCGCCTGTCCCACCCTCATGTGATTGAGGTCGGTTTCCTTGAAGTTCGCCTCCACCCAGGGACGGTCGCTGACCACCAGGCTTAAGGCCGGCACGCCGGACGGCGTGATGTTGCCGACCTGCAGCCGGTTCGTCTGGCTGACCACGCCATCGGTGCGCGCCCGGACCACGGTACGCTCAAGGTTCATGGCAGCCTGCGCGCGCTTGGCGAGGGCCACCTGGATCGCCGCCGGCTGACCTGCGCCGCCCCCCGATCCGATCTGCTGGCGAGCGCGCGCGGCCGCGGCCTCTCCTGTGGCAATCTTCGCCCTGGCGGCCTCGACCGCCTGGGTCGCCGCGTCGAGGCTGGCCGTCGTGGTGAAGCCGCGCTTCATCAATTCTGCCTGACGGCGATAGGTCGCCTCGGCCAGCGTCAGCTCGGCGCGCGCGCTCTGGATGTCCGCGGCGGCGCTCCCGGTATCGGTGGCCATGGTCGCGACGGAAACCCGCGCCGTGGCCAGGTCGGCGTCGGCCTGCGCCAACGCAATGCGATAGGGCTCGGGATCGATACGGAACAGGACGTCGCCAGCCTTGACGCGTTGGTTCTCGCGCACATTGACGGCAACGATCCGACCCGACACGTCCGGGCTGACCGAGATCATGTCCTGCCGGACATAAGCGTTGTCGGTCGCGATATAGCGGCCGGAGGTGAAATAGAAAAATGCGCCCACGGCTGCGATCAGCAGCGGCACGCCGAACATCAGCACCGGACGCAGCCAGCCGCGATGACGTGGACTGGACGATGGCGCAGACCCGGCGGGCTCGATCGTCATCCGATCTGCTGCCGGTTCACCCGCAGCCGGGCCGCGGCTTGGATCCGCATCAGCCATTGCTCGCCTCCCGCGTGTCGGCCGGGTCCAGATTGTCGCGAATGCGGTGGAGAAGGTCGATCATCATGTCCGTCTGCTCCCCGGATATGCCGCGTAGCGCCTGCGCCATCAGCTCGTCGGCGGTGGCGTGAAGCTCCTCGAGAACGGGGCGCGCTCTCGGAGTCAGGTACAAGCGCCAGGCGCGCCGATCCTTCGGATCCCGCCGGCGCTCGACCAATCCGGCCTCTTCCATCCGATCCACCAGGCGGCAGAGGGTAATAGGCTCCACCTCCAGTAGCTCGGCGAGCCCGCCCTGATTGATCCCCTCGTGCCGGCTGATGCCGAGCAACGCCTTCCACTGCGCGCGGGTGGCGCCGTGCTGGCGGGCGCGCTCGTCGAACCGCTTTCGCAGTAGGCGGGACGTATCGCTCAACAGAAATCCGAATGTCTCGGTCATACCCCTGCACATAATAAGCAGGCTTATGAATTGGAAGCCACCAACATCCCCAGCGTGCCACCAAAGTCCCCCGCTCGCGTTGGGAGAGGCGAAAGCATCACGGGCAAGGGGTCATGACGGTGGGCGGCGCGGGATCAAGGATGGAGGGCGGATGCCAGTGCGGCCGTGTCCGCTACGTTGCAGTGATCGAGGATGATGACGCCTATCTTTGCCATTGCCGCATGTGCCAGCGCGCCACCGGCGGCGTCTCGATTGCCTTCAAGAACATCCCCGCATCATCGCTGCAATGGCTCACCGAACCCGACTGGTACCAATCCTCCCCCATTGCACGTCGCCCCTTTTGCGCCGCCTGCGGCACGCCGCTCGGCTTCGCCTTTCTGCGCGATGTCGAGAACGTCGATGTCACTGTCGGCAGCTTCGACGATCCGGCGCGCTTCCGCCCGGTGCACCATTATGCCGTCGAAAGCATGCACGAGGCATGGATCGACACGCGCGACTTGCCACGCATGCGCAGTGAGCAGAATGAGGGCG
The DNA here is from genome assembly GCF_045369765.1 of Sphingomonas olei. Classification (NCBI taxonomy): domain Bacteria; kingdom Pseudomonadati; phylum Pseudomonadota; class Alphaproteobacteria; order Sphingomonadales; family Sphingomonadaceae; genus Sphingomonas; species Sphingomonas olei. The sequence continues at coordinate 36,181 of NZ_JBIQEU010000013.1, read as the reverse complement.
TGATCAAACGCTGGATGGACGCTTGTGGCAAAACTCCCGACTGAGACGCAGTATTTCAACAGCTTCGACGGAACGCGGCTGGCATGGCACACCATGGGGGAGGGGCGTCCGATCGTCCTGATCCACGGCTATTTCTCCGATGCGAACACCAATTGGATCCGCTACGGCCATGCAGAGGCGGTCGCAGCGAAGGGCTTTCAGGTCATCATGCCGGACCTGCGGGCGCACGGTGACAGCGACAAGCCGCACGATCCCGTCAACTATCCGCCTGATGCGCTGGCGCGCGACGGCCACGCGCTGATCGCGCACCTGGGGCTCACCGACTATGACCTGGGCGGCTATTCACTGGGGGCGCGCACCACGGCACGGATGCTGGCGACCGGTGCCACGCCCGGTCGCGTGATCTTCTCCGGCATGGGGCTGGAGGGGCTGACCAATGCTGAGCGGCGTGCCGATCATTTCCGTCACATCCTCTCCAACCTTGGGCAGCACGAACGGGGAAGCCCGGCGTGGCTCGCGGAGGCGTTCCTGAAAACGACCGGCGGCGATCCCGTCGCCCTGCTTCGGGTGATCGACACCTTCGTCTCCACTCCGCGTGAAAGCGTGGCGCAGTTTTCTCAGCCGACGCTGGTCGTCAACGGCGTGGATGACGACGACAATGGCTCTGCCGCAGCGCTCGCAGCACTGTTGCCGAACGCCCGGCTGGTGGAGATCCCCGGCAATCATATGAGCTGCGTCACCAAGGCCGAGCTTGGTCAGGCAATGGCCGAATTTCTCCAGCCTTGACCCTTCGGAGGCCAGCTTTCAGTGTTGCCGCATAGCCTAAATATCTGAGGAATCTATGATCCGTCGATTTTCTTCGCTGATGGCGCTGGCAGTGGCGCTTGCCGCGCTTCCCGCCGTCGCCGAGCAGGCAGCGTCTGCCTCTGCCCCAGCCGCCGCGCCTACCGTGGCGCAGGCCGACGCCTTTGTCGCGGCCGTGGAAGAAGAGTTTGCCAAGCTCAGCGTCGATGTGGCCCGCATTTCCTGGGTCAACGCGACCTACATCACCGAGGATACGGACGCGCTCGCGGCGGCCGCCGGCGGCCGCTACACCGAACGTGCCGTACAGGTGGCGAACGAGGCCGCGCGCTACCGCTCGCTGCCCGGCTTGTCCGCCAACACGCGCCGCAAGCTGGATCTTATCATCGGCGGCATCACCCTGCCGGCGCCCACTCGGCCGGGAGCGGCAGAGGAACTCTCGACGCTCTTCACGCGCATGGGGTCCAGCTACGGCAAGGGGCGCGGCACCCTGAACGGAAAGCCGATCAACGGGTCTGATATCGAAGCGGCGATGGGCGAGGAGCGTGATCCCGCCAAGCTGAAGGAGATGTGGGTCAGCTGGCATGACAATGTCGGCGCGCCCATGCGCGCAGATTATCTCGCCGCGACGAAGCTGACCAACGAGGGCGCGACCGGCCTTGGCTTCAAGGATGCCGGCGCATTGTGGCGGTCCGGCTATGATATGCCGCCGGACCAGTTTGCGGCGATGACCGACAAGCTCTGGGCCGAGGTGGAGCCGCTGTACAAGGCGCTGCACACCTATGTGCGGTGGAAACTGAACGAGAAGTACGGGGACGCGGTCCAGTCAAAGACGGGTCCGATCCGCGCGGATCTTCTCGGCAATATGTGGGGGCAGGAGTGGGGCAATATCTATGATGTCGTTGCACCTCCGGGAACCGGCGACCTTGGCTATGACATCGGCGATCTGCTGAAAGCCAAGCAATATGATCCGGTGAAGATGGTCAGGACGGGCGAGGGCTTTTACTCCTCGCTCGGCTTTGCGCCATTGCCGGAAACGTTTTGGGCCCGCTCGCAGATCGTCAAACCGCTCGACCGCGAGGTGATCTGTCACGCGAGCGCCTGGGATGTCGACAACGTCGATGATCTGCGTATCAAGATGTGCACCAAGGTGAATTCGGATGATTTCATCACGATCCATCATGAGCTTGGCCACAATTACTATCAGCGGGCGTATAACAAGCAGCCGTTCCTCTACAAGAACGGTGCGAACGACGGTTTTCACGAGGCGATCGGTGATTTCGTCGCATTGTCGATCACCCCGGACTATCTGGTAAAGATCAACCTCCTCGATCCGGCACGCGTGCCGGCCGCGGACAAGGACATTGGCCTGCTGCTTCGGCAGGCGATGGACAAGATCGCCTTTCTCCCGTTCGGCCTGCTGATCGACAAATGGCGCTGGCAGGTGTTCTCAGGCGAAATCGCGCCGGGGCAGCTCCAGGCAGGATGGGACAAGCTTCGCCTACAATATCAAGGCATTGTTCCCCCAGTCCCACGCGACGAAAGCAAATTCGACGCCGGGGCGAAATATCACGTCGCGGCGGGCGTGCCCTACACCCGCTACTTCCTCGCCCGTATCCTGCAGTTCCAGTTCTACGAGGCGGCCTGCAAGCAGGCGGGGTGGAAGGGGCCGCTGCATCGCTGCTCGTTCTACGGCGACAAGCAAGTCGGATCGCGCCTCGACGCGATGATGAAGATGGGACAGTCGAAGCCGTGGCCCGACGCGCTTCAGGCCTTCACCGGCACGAGGGAAATGTCGGGCAAGTCGATGATGGCCTATTTCGCGCCGCTCAAGAAGTGGCTCGATGAGCAGAACAAGGGCAAGCCCAGCGGCTGGTAAGCGCTGCTAAACGCGCGGCCGGACGGGTCAGTTTCTGACCCGTCCGGCAGCTTCAGGTGCCGGGGAAGAGGCCCCCGCGCGCGTCCAGTTCAATCGGGAATGACGTTCTCGTCGGCGATCCCCGCCTTGAACGATGCCGACGCGTCGGCGCCATCAGGCATGTGCGCGTGACCTGACGGCTCGGCCGGCTTCTGGGCTTGCTCGGAAGCCTTGCTGTTCTTCTTGCCCTTGCTTGACGCCGGATCGGCGTTGCCATCGTCCGTCCGGGGCGTCGATCCGCGCAAGGAAAGCAATGCCGCCGTCGCAGCGGCGCCAACCGCGGCCAGGCCACCGGCGATGGCTGCCTTGTTTTTCCACATCGGCGTCTTGGCAGTCGACGATGCGCTCGCGCTTTTTGGCTTGGCCGGGCGTTTCGGGGGCGGCGTCGCGCGCTTTGATGATCGCGGCTTCGGCGGTGCGGCCGGCTTCTTCACGGAGCTGGTTGATCCGCTCGCCTGAGCCGCTGAGCTCGCCGGCTTCCGCTTCGGCTTGGCTGCCGGCTTGCTCGCCGGGGTTGCGTCAGCCGGTTTGGCTGCGGTTCTCTTGCGCGGCGCGCGCCGCGCAGGCGGCTTGGGTGCGCTTGGTGTTGGGGTGTCTTCGTTGTCGGCCATGGTCTGCTCCCCTTTTCGCATGCAGTCAGGCCGGTAACGCAGCGGGGAGATAAATCGTTTCGTTGCGAGCAGTGCAGCACTGGTGCCGCACCGCTCGCACGGTTTGTCAGCGGAACGGCGGCTCGTTGAACGCCCGCAGCTTACGGCTGTGTAGCTTCTGGCCTTCACGCCACAGCTCCTCGCAGGTTTCGATCCCGATCCGCATATGTTCGGAGATCGCGCGCTCGTAGAACCGGTTGGCTTGGCCCGGCAGCTTCAACTCGCCATGAAGCGGCTTGTCGGATACGCATAGTAACGTGCCGTAGGGCACGCGGAAGCGGAAGCCCTGAGCGGCGATCGTGGCGGATTCCATGTCGATCCCCACTGCGCGGCTTAGCGAAAAGCGGAGCGCAGAGCGACTGTATCGCAGCTCCCAGTTGCGATCATCGGTGGTGACGATCGTACCGGTCCGCAGCCGCCGCTTCAGTTCCTCACCGGACTGGCCAGACACGGTCTCGGCCGCGCGCGCCAATGCCTGCTGAACTTCCGCAATCGCTGGTACCGGGATTTCAGGCGGCAACATGTCATCCAACACGTGATCGTCACGCAGGTAGGCGTGTGCCAGCACGTAATCGCCGATCCGCTGCGATGGGCGCAGCCCGCCGCAATGGCCAATCATCATCCAGGCATCAGGACGGGTGACGGCCAGGTGATCCGTGATCGTCTTCGCATTGGAAGGTCCAACGCCGATGTTGACCAATGTGATGCCCGATCGATCCGGCGCCATCAGATGATAGGCTGGCATCTGCAGCCGCCGCCATGCGCTGTCGTCGAGTACCGCCGGATCATCGCCGGGGTGGAACATGACGCCACCTGGACCAGCGAGTGCCGTAAAGCGGCTGTCGCCGGTCACCTGGCTCGCGCCCCAGCGAACGAATTCGTCGACGTACCGGTGATAGTTGGTGAACAGCACGTAGCGCTGCACATGCTCCGGCGACGTGCCGGTATAGTGGCGCAGCCGCGCGAGACTGAAGTCGGTGCGGAGCCCGTCAAACAGCGCGAGGGGACGGGTGCCATCGATAGAGGCCCACAGACCGTCCGCGATCTCGTCGCCAATATGGGCGAGCTCAGTCGCGGGGAAATGGCGTGCGAGTTCGGCGGCCGAAACCTCGTCCAGGCTCAGCGCGTGGCCGGCGTCGAGAACATAGGGGAACGGGATTTCCGTGGCGCCCGCCACTGCTTGGACGGAGACTTCATAATCTTCCATCAACAGGGTCAGTTGCTCGACGAGATAATCCTCGAACAGCGCGGGCTTCGTGACTGAAATCCGGTACTCGCCCGGCGTGACAAGCCGACCGAAGGAGCGCAACGGCGCCGGCCGATGGTCACCACCGCCGGCAAAGGTGAGGCGGATCTCGGGATAAGCGAACGAGCCGTCGCGGCGTGCCTCGGGCGGCGGCGGTGTTCCTTCGGTAAGGTAGAGATCCAGCGCTGCCTGCAAGCGTGCGACAGCGCGGGTATAGAGCCGATCGAGTTCGGCAACGATGTCTTGAGCAGTCATCGCGGATCGTTACGCCGCGATGGTGACACTGGCAAGACTGGGTAGTCTGCCAGCGCGATGGGTGGCCCCGGGTGTTTACCCGGAGCGACCCTGCGCATCAGTGTTTCGTGCTGCCGTGACCCTGCTCGGCGTTGCGACGGCTGGCAGCGTAGGCTGCGCCCCCGATCGCTGCTGCGACACCGGCCACGATCCCCGCCGTGGCATAGGGGTGATCCTTGACGGCCCCCGTGGTTGCGGACGTGGCTGCGCTCACCTTGGCTTGCGCACCGGACGCGGCCTGGCGCGCGCGCTCTGCCAGGCTCGCTTCGTGAGCCGACGTAGCCTTGTTCTGGGTTGCGTTGGTCATGGTGCGATACTCCTCATCAACTCCACAACCAACGCATTGTAATCTCAGAGGTTGCCCAGCAGGTGCTCCGCCGAACTCACCTTGAACTCGCCGGGCGCCTCTACGTTGAGCTGCTCCACGACCCCGTCGTTAACGATCATGGAATAACGCTGGCTGCGCTTGCCCATACCGAATTTCGAGCCGTCCATGGTGAGACCCAGCGCTTCGGCGAAGTCGCCATTGCCATCCGCCAGCATGGTGACGTCGGTTGCATCCGCTGACTTCGACCATGCGCCAAGAACGAACGGGTCGTTCACGGACGTGCAGACGATTTCATCAATACCCTTGGCCTTCAGGGCCTCCGCCTTCTCCACGAAGCCCGGAAGGTGCTTCGCTGAGCAGGTCGGGGTAAATGCACCCGGAACGGCAAACAGCGCCACGCGGCGGCCAGCAAAGTAATCCTGCGAATCGACCGCCTCAGGGCCCGTATCCGTCGCCTTCACGAGGGTGGTCTTGGGCAGCTTGTCGCCGACGTTGATTGTCATTTTCTGTTGCTCCGTGCAGCGCTGAAGGTGTGCGTGACTACGTCGCAGGGGTGGAATGGCTTTTCAAGCGTGACGATTTGCCGCCGCTCGGCGTAGAAGTAAGCCATGGAGACCACGACCTTTCTCACTGGGCAGTTCCTGCTCGCCATGCCCGGAATTGGCGACCCCCGCTTTGATCAAGCAGTGATCGCGGTGTGCGCGCATGATGAAAAGGGTGCGATCGGGATTGGCGTCGGCGCGCAGATTGCTGGACTGGGGCTGCATGATGTTCTGGAACAGGTGAACATCGCGCCAGGCGATACGCCCAATGCGCCGATCCATTTCGGCGGCCCTGTCGAGACGCGGCGCGGCTTTGTGCTGCACTCGCGCGACTGGAGCGGGCAGGACACGATTGATGTCGCCGGCAAATGGGCCCTGTCCGGAACGCTAGATGCTCTACGCGCCATTGCGGAGGGGAAAGGGCCGACCCAGTGGCTCGTGGCTCTGGGCTATGCCGGATGGTCTGCCGGTCAACTTGATGCCGAGATGACGCGGCACGGTTGGCTGAACGTCTCCGACGACGCGGGAATGCTGTTCGAGACGGAAACCGCGCAGCGCTGGACCCGGGGATTCAACGCTGCCGGCATCGATCCGCGACTGCTTGGCACGGAAAGCGGCCACGCCTGAAGGTATTTTGACCGGCCCTCAGGCGCGTTGGTTTATGCCTCGTTCCCTGCCGCCGCTGCCTTGCGCTTCTGCGCGCGGCGCGAGAGGATGTTGAGCGCCTCGACGAGTACGGAGAAGCCCATCGCGGCATAAATGTACCCCTTGGGGACATGAACGCCAAAGCCGTCCGCAATCAGGACGGCACCGATCATCAGCAGAAAGCCGAGCGCCAGCATCACAACGGTGGGATTGCGGTCGATGAAATTGGCGAGCGGATCCGCCGCCAGAACCATCGCGCCGACTGCTACCAAGACCGCGATCACCATCACGGCCAGGTTGTCCGTCATCCCGACTGCCGTCAGGATCGAGTCGATCGAGAAGACCATGTCGAGCAGGATGATCTGAATGATCGCCGCGCCAAAATTCATCGTTGCTGCCTGCTTCTTGTCGAGCAGGTCGTCGCTGGGGCTCGGATCGACATTGTGGTGGATCTCCTTGGTGGCCTTCCAGATCAGGAACAGGCCCCCGACGACAAGAATGATATCGCGCCAAGAGAACGCCGTTTCGAAACTTGGTTGACCATAGTCATTCAGTGGCCCGCGAATGCCGAGGTCGAAGACGACCGCCGTCAGCCCCACCAGCCATGCAATCATCGAGAGCAGGACCAGCCGCATGGCAAGCGCGAGGCCGATACCCAGCCGGCGTGCGCGCGTGCGCTGTTCCTCTGGCAACTTGTTGGAAAGGATCGAGATGAAGATGAGATTGTCGATGCCGAGCACGACCTCCATCACCACCAGCGCGATTAGTGCTGCCCAGGCGGCAGGGTCGGTAAACAGCGAGAGCAAACTGTCCATCATCAACCTCATTCAGCGGATCGTGGGCGTACAACGATGCTTCTTGCCCGGAGGATGCACGGCATGGAAGCGCATAGCGAACCGCCCGATGCGCACCCGTAATGAAGGTTCGAGAGCGCAATTCACATATAAAGATATCTTTATATTTGTATTGCTACGCGCTCACGATTATGTGCGGGTACATGCCGGCCGGTGAATCGTACCTTGGCCGGCGTCACAATTTCTGGAGACCCGTAGTGGCCACCGTTCTCGATCGCCCCACCGCTACCGATTACGTCATCAAGGACATCAGCCTTGCTGATTTCGGACGTGCGGAGATCAACATCGCAGAAACCGAGATGCCCGGCCTGATGGCGCTGCGCGAGGAATATGGCGCGTCGCAGCCGCTGAAGGGCGCGCGCATCACCGGTTCGCTGCACATGACGATCCAGACCGCCGTGTTGATCGAGACGCTGACGGCGCTCGGCGCTGACGTGCGCTGGGCGACGTGCAACATCTTCTCGACCCAGGACCATGCCGCCGCGGCGATCGCTGCCGCCGGCATCCCGGTGTTCGCGGTGAAGGGCGAGAGCCTGGCCGACTATTGGGACTATGTCGGCTCGATCTTCGACTGGGATGACGGCAACGGCCAGACCGCCAACATCATCCTCGACGACGGCGGCGATGCCACCATGTTCGCGCTGTGGGGCGCGAAGCTCGAGCGCGGCGAAAGCTTCGGCGAGCCGGAGAACGCCGAGGAAGTCGAATTCCAGCGCGCGCTGAAGGCGTTCATCGCCAAGAAGCCGGGCTATCTCACCGAGACAGTCAAGAACCTGAAGGGCGTCTCGGAAGAGACCACCACTGGCGTTCACCGCCTGTACGAGATCGCCAAGAAGGGCGAGCTGCCGTTCCCCGCGATCAACGTCAACGACTCGGTCACCAAGTCGAAGTTCGACAACCTTTACGGCTGCAAGGAATCGCTGGTCGACGCGATCCGCCGCGCCACCGACGTGATGCTCGCCGGCAAGGTCGCCTGCGTCGCTGGCTTCGGTGACGTCGGCAAGGGCTCGGCCCAGTCGCTGCGCAACGGCGGCGCCCGCGTGCTGGTAACCGAGATCGATCCGATCTGCGCGCTGCAGGCGGCGATGGAAGGCTTCGAAGTTGTGACGATGGACGAGGCGGTGAAGCGCGCCGACATCTTCGTCACCGCGACCGGCAACGCCGACGTGATCACTGCCGATCACATGAAGGCGATGAAGCCCATGTCGATCGTCTGCAACATCGGCCACTTCGACAGCGAGATCCAGATCGCGGCGCTCGACAATTACGAGTGGACCGAAGTGAAGCCGGGCACGGATCTGGTGAAGTTCCCCGACGGCAAGCAGATCATCGTGCTCGCCAAGGGCCGCCTCGTGAACCTCGGCTGTGCCACCGGCCACCCGTCGTTCGTGATGAGCGCATCGTTCACGAACCAGACACTGGCGCAGATCGAGCTGTGGACGAAGGGCGAGAACTACAAGAACGAAGTGTATGTCCTGCCCAAGCACCTCGACGAAAAGGTCGCGGCGCTTCACCTGGAGAAGCTGGGCGTGAAGCTGTCCAAGCTGAGCGAGAAGCAGGCGAGCTACATCGGCGTATCGGTCGACGGTCCGTTCAAGCCGGATCACTATCGTTACTGATCAAGCCGATCAGCAATGATCTCGAAGGGGGCAGGCCGCCAAAGCCTGCCCCTTTTTTGCGCTGGGGGCCTCAGCCCGCAGCCTGAGCCATCACCCTTTGGCCCTCCGCCTCGACAACCGCGTCCTTGACCGCGGCGAGGTAGCCCGCAACGTCGCCGCTGCTGGACGGAATCGCCTGGCGCAACGTGATGAAGCCGTGAACGTTGCCCACCGCCTCTCGGAAGGTGACGGGAACGCCGGCCAGTACCAATGCTGCGGCATAGGCGCGCCCTTGGTCGCGGATCGGATCGAGGCTGGCGGTGATGATGACGGCGGGGGGTAGGCCCGTGAGGCTGCCCACCATCGGCGAACCCTGGAAATGGGTGAAATCTGCCTGATAATGTTCGGCGAACCAGATCATCGTATCGCGCGTGAGCAAGAAGCCCTCGGCATAATCATCGAACGAGGGGTACACCTTGTTCATGTCGGCCGCCGGATACATCGGCGCCTGGACAATCACGGGGACGGGCGCAGGCTCGTCGCGCAGACCCATGGCAGTGGTGATGGTCAGCGTTCCCCCTGCGCTGTCGCCCGAGAGGACTAGGCTCGTCGCGGTCCGCCCCAGTTCGGGCGGATTGCTGGCGACCCAGCGCGCGGCGGCTTCACAATCCGCTGGCGCGGCCGGGAAACGATGCTCCGGGGCTAGACGATAGTCGATCGACACCACCGGGAGATCGAGCTGACGCGACATTTCAGCGGTAAAGCTAGCGTGCGTATCGATATTGCCGATGACGAAGCCACCGCCGTGAAAGAAGACTACCACCGGGCCCGGCTCGCGAGACTCCCGAACGTCGAACAGGCGCGCGGGGATGTCGCCCGCGGGGCCAGGGATGGTCAGGTCCTTGATCGTCGCCAACTCCCCGACGGGCAAATCGGCGACATCTTTCATGCCGAGGTACATGGCGCGCGCCGCCTCTGCGGTTCCCTCATGGGTCTTGGGGCCTTCGACGCTGTTGAGATAATCGAGAAATCCGCGCACGTCGGGGCGCACGTAAGGTTTGCCGGCATTGGCGGCAGCGTCGGTATCGTCCGCGCGAATAAGCGTGTCGGTCATACGATCTCTCTCCTAAAGTTCGCTTTTGCTACCTATCTTGGCGCAGATGATCGCCGTCGTCCATCACTCCGATTATGTCACCGAGGCGCCCGTCAGGAGTACGTACCGGTGGGGCAAGAACGGCGCGATCCGCGATCTTCTGCTTGCGGCTGGGAACTCGATCGTCTGGCATAGTCCGAACGCGGCGCCGCGCCGCTGGCTGGAGGCGGTGCACGACGCGGCGTATGTGGCTGAGGTAATCGCCGCCGCGGTTCCTCGCGAGAAGGAGCGGCGGATTGGCTTCCCCGTGACAGCGAACGTCGCGCGCCGCTCGCAGCTTGTGTCGGGCGGGACCTACCTCGCCGCGCAGATTGCTTTGAAGCATGGTTTTGCCGCCAATACCGCGGGGGGCAGTCATCATGCTCTTGCGGAGACCGGGGCAGGCTTTTGCGTCTTGAATGACCTTGCGATCGCAGCTGTGCAGCTGGCCGCGGAAGGCCGCCGGGTTCTGGTGGTGGATCTGGACGTTCATCAGGGAGACGGGACGGCGGCGCTGACGGCAGGTTTTCCCGGTGTCGCGACTTACTCGGTTCATGCCGAGAAGAACTTTCCGGCGCGCAAGGCCTGCTCGACCATGGATGTCCCGCTGCCTGATGGGACAAGCGATGACGCGTACCTCGATGCGATCCGAAGCACATTGCCCTCGCTGATCGCGCGGTTTGAACCTGACCTCATCCTCTATCAAGGTGGTGTCGATCCTTACGCGGGTGATCGGCTCGGCCGGCTCGCGGTGACGGACGGAGGGCTGGCGGCACGCGATATGCTGGTGGCGGAAATGGCACTGGAACACGGCTTGCCGCTCGCGAGCACAGTGGGGGGCGGATATGGCGACGACGTTATGGCGATCGCGCGGCGGCATGTGGATGTGATCCTACGCTTGGGCCAAGCCTTTGAGCGGGGCTGGCGCGGGGGAACCGCCTGCACGCGATCTGCGTAGTCGCGCGATGCCTGCCCTCGTCTGGTTTCGCCAGGACCTTCGCCTTCACGATCAACCCGCGCTTGTCGCCGCAGTGGCGGAAGGGGACGTCATTCCGGTCTATGTCCTTGATGACAAAACGCCGGGCGACTGGTGGCTCGGTGGCGCGCAGCGGTGGTGGCTGCACTACAGCCTGCAAGCGCTGGATCGCTCGCTGCGCGATCTTGGCAGCCGGTTGATCCTGCGGCGCGGACCTGCCGCTGCGGTTCTGACGGACATTGCGGACGATTGCGGCGCCGAGACGATCCACGCCATCCGGCATTATGAGCCATGGTGGCGCCAAGCCGAGGAGGCTCTGGGCGACCGATTGTGCCTTCATGAGGGGAATCATCTTCGGCCGCCGGAGAGTGTACGCACGGGTAGCGGCGGCCAGTTCCGGATGTTTTCGGCCTTCTACCGAGCGCTGTTGGCCATGTTGCCGCCGGAAGCGCCAACTGCCGCGCCGAAGCACATGAGCGCGCCGGGGCGTTGGCCGAAAAGCGATACCCTAGATGATTGGAACCTGCTGCCCACCAAGCCGAATTGGGCGACCGGGTTCGAGGATTGGACCCCGGGCGAGGCGGGGGCGGCAGCGGCGATCGAAGACTTTGCTGACGCGGTGGCTGATTATGACGACGCCCGTAATCTGCCGTCCGTTGAAGGAACGTCGCGGCTGTCGCCGCATCTTCATCATGGTGAGATCTCGCCGCGGCAGGTCTGGCAGGCCCTGAAGGGACGGGGGAAGGGGGTTGAATCCTTCCGGCGTGAGCTGGCGTGGCGTGATTTCACCGCGGGGCTGATCCTCGCGCTGCCGGATTATGCAGAGAAGAACGGGCGATCGCGTTTCGACCGTTTGAAATGGCGGCATGCGCCCAGCGAGCTCAAGGCGTGGCAGGAGGGGCGCACCGGATATCCGATCGTCGATGCCGGGATGCGGCAATTGTGGGCCACGGGGTGGATGCACAATCGTGTGCGGATGATCACGGCGAGCTTCCTGGTGAAGCATCTGCTGATCGACTGGCGCGAGGGGGAGCGGTGGTTCTGGGACACGCTGGTCGATGCGGATTACGGCAACAACAGCGTGAACTGGCAATGGGTCGCTGGCACCGGGATCGATGCCAATATGTTCGGCCGGATCATGGCGCCGCTGTCGCAATCGGCCAAGTTCGACGCAGCCGACTATATCCGCGAATGGGTGCCCGAGTTGCGCGATGTGCCCGATGCCGCGATCCACGATCCGGAGGAGAGCGGCTGCTTGCCGGCGAACTATCCGCGCAAGATCATCGAGCATCGCGAAGCGCGCGAACGTGCGCTCGCGGCGGGACGGCAGGTGCGGTAATTCCTGCTTTCGTCGCTGCACGCGCCGGTGCATGAGCAGCGACGATGCTGAGACAGGTGACAGAGCCGGCGGCGGACAATCGGTGGGCCCGCAGCATTGCGCCGGTATTCCACCGTATCCTCGACCGGATTGACGAGGGGCTGGAAGAGGGGGCAATCGAAGGCGTGTTGCCCGATGGCGTGCGCCGGCTGCTCGGGGGGCGGCGCGACGGCCCGGTGGCGCATGTCACGATCGTTCGCTGGCGCGCGCTTCGGCGCCTGATCATCGGCGGGTCAATCGGCTGGTATGAAGCCTGGGTCGATGGCGACTGGACCAGCCCGGATCCCGTCCCGATCTTTGACCTGTTCATGCGCAACCGTGCGACGCTGGGGGAGCTTGGTCGCGCAAAGCCCGGCGCGCGGCTGGGGGCGCGCCTCATCCATGCCATGCGCCACAACGGACGGCGCAATGCGCGGCGCAACGTGGCCGCGCATTACGACCTCGGCAATGATTTCTACGAGGCATGGCTTGATCCGACCCTGACCTATTCGAGCGCGATCTTCGCACAAGGCGACACGCTGGAGGCGGCACAGCAGCGCAAAATTGATGCGGTCCTGGATCGCGTAAACGTGCCGCCGGACGGCACGTTGCTGGAAATCGGGTGCGGCTGGGGCGCGCTGGCAGAAGCGGCGGGGAAGCGCGGGATCGGCGTTCGCGCGATCACGCTGGCGTCGGAGCAGCAACGCCATGTGGTTGCCCGCACCTCAGGCCTGCCGGTGGCGGTGTCGCTGACCGATTATCGCGACGTGCGTGGGATGTACGATGCCGTCGCGTCGATCGAGATGGTGGAGGCGGTGGGCGAGCGGTATTGGGCGGATTACGTAAAGGCGATCGCCCGCGCCCTGAAGCCGGGCGGACGCGCCGCGATCCAGTTCATCAAGATTGCCGATGATATCTGGTCCGGCTATCGCGCCAATGTCGATTTCATCCAGGCCTATGTGTTCCCGGGCGGGATGTTGATCCACGAACCACAGTTTCGCGCCCTCGCAGAGGCAGAGGGGCTGACGTGGCAGGATCGCCATGCCTTTGGTCTGGATTATGCCGAGACGCTGCTGCAATGGCGCCTGAACTTCGACAAGGCCGTCGCTGACGGACGGCTGCCGCCGCGGTTCGACGGGCGCTTCGTCAATCTGTGGCGCTATTACCTGATGTATTGCGAGGGTGGCTTTCGAGGCGGTGGCATCGACGTGGTCCAGATCACCTTGGTCAAAGGCCGCTAGCCACCAGGCTGCGCACGCGTCCCCGGTCCTCGCGCGTCACCGCGCGGGACTTCCATGCGTGGTGCGTCAGGCGGCTTCGAGCGCCTCGGTCGCTTCCAGCCAACGCGCCTCGGCCGCCTCAAGCCGCTCCACCACCTGCGCGCGGCGCTTCAGCAACTGGCCGGTGTTGAAGCCGTACAATTCCTTCGGTGCCGATGCCGGATTGGCCATGGCATGGTCGATCGCGTCACGTTCGGACGCCAGCCTGGCGATCTCGGCTTCGGCCTCCTTTGCGGACTTGCGCCAGGCCTTGTCGTTTTCGCGCTTCTCCGCAAACGCCTTGCGATCATCCTTGCCCTTTGCCTTCCCTTCGGACTTTGGCTCCTTGGCGAGGATGAAGGCGGTGTAATCGTCGAGGCTGCCGTCGAATTCGCGCGCAGTGCCGCCGTCGACCAGCACCAGCCGATCGGCGGTAAGCTCCACCATGTGACGATCGTGACTGACGATCAGCACGGCGCCCTTATAGTCATTGAGCGCCTGTACCAGCGCCTCGCGTGCGTCGACATCGAGGTGGTTGGTCGGTTCGTCGAGGATCAGCAGGTGCGGCGCCTCACGCGTGATCAGTGCGAGCGCCAACCGCGCCTTCTCGCCGCCTGACATCTTGCCGACGGTTGCCGTCGCGCGATCGCCCGAGAAGCCGAAGCGACCAAGCTGCGCGCGCACCGCGGCCGGCGTCGCGCCCTTCATCACCCGCGTCATATGGGCGAGGGGGGTGTCGTCGGAGTCGAGCTCCTCCACCTGATATTGGGTGAAATAGCCAACCCGCATCCGGTTGCTCGCCGTCATGCTGCCCTCCATCGGGGCGAGCTGCGCCGCGATCAGACGGGCGAAGGTGGTCTTGCCGTTGCCGTTGCGGCCAAGCAGCGCGATGCGATCGTCCGGATCCATGCGCAGGTTCAGCCGGCGAAGGATCGGTGTGTCGCCATAGCCGACGCTGGCATAATCGAGCGTGACCAGCGGTGGCCGCAACGGTTCGGGATCGGGGAAGCCGAACGACAGCGTCGGATCATTGGCGAGTTCGGCGATCGGCTGCATCTTGGCCAGCATCTTGGCGCGGCTCTGCGCCTGCTTCGCGGTCGAGGCGCGCGCGGAATTGCGGGCGATATAGTCCTGCAGCTTGGCTCGCTGGACATCCTGGTTCGCCTTTGCCGCCGCGATCTGCGCCATACGCTCGGCCCGCTGGCGCTCGAACGAATCATAGCCGCCGGCGTACAGGGTCGTCTTTCCACCCTGCAGGTGCAGGATGTGATCGACGACATTGTTGAGGAAATCACGCTCGTGGCTGACGACGACGATCGTCGCCTTGTAGGAGCGTAGGAAATCCTCCAGCCACATCACTGCTTCGAGATCAAGGTGGTTCGACGGTTCGTCGAGCAGCAGCAGGTCGGGCTGCGAGAACAGCAGGGCGGCGAGCGCGACGCGCATCTTCCACCCACCGGAGAAGCTGTCGAGCGGCTGGTTCTGCGCTTCCTCGTCGAAGCCGAGGCCGAGGAGGATCTGCGAGGCGCGGGCGGGTGCGGTGTACGCGTCGATCGCGATCAGCCGCTCATAGATGTCGCCGAGCTTTTCGGGATCGGTTTCGGTTTCGCTCTGCTCCATGAGCGTCGCGCGCTCCGTATCAGCGGCGAGCACCGTCTCGAACGGCGTGGCGTCCCCGGCGGGTGCTTCCTGCGCGATATAGCCGATGCGGGCGCCCCGCGGCTTGTCGATCGAGCCGCCGTCGGGCTCGATCTGGCCGGCGATCACCTTCACCATCGTCGACTTGCCGGCACCGTTGCGCCCGATCAGGCCAACGCGGCTGCCGGGCGGCAGCGAGGCGGAGGCGCCGTCGAGGATTGCGCGCCCACCTAGGCGCACCGTGATACCATTGATCGTAAGCATTGGCGCGCCGTAGCAGATTTGCTGCGCTTGCGTAATGCACGTCGGTACCGGCCGGCGCGCATGCGCCAGCCGGCAGGTCATCGGTGCGAACGTCTCAGTGGACGAAGCGGGCGACGACGTCGCGGTAGCTGCGGCTCACCTTCACCTGCGCGCCCGAATCGAGCACGAGGAAGCATTCGCCATTGGTGTGCGGCTTCACCTGGCGCACCTGATCGAGGTTGACGATCGTCGAGCGGTGGACCCGCTGGAAGCGGCGCGGATCCAGGCGCTTTTCCAGGTCCTTCATGGTTTCGCGCAGGATAAGCGTGTTGTCCGCCGTCTTGATGCACATATAGTCGCCCGCGGCCTCGACGATTTCGATCGTGTCGACATCGACGCGGAAGATCTGGCCGCGGTCCTTGACGTTGATGAGCTTTTCGAAGCGGCTTGCATTGGGACCTTCGCCGCCGTCCACGATCTCGGCCGCGGCCTCGGGCGCGTGCTCGGCGAGCGCCTCCTTCAGCTTTTCCGCCTCGTTGATGCTCGATTTTTCCGCCAGGCGCTGCCGCACGCGATCGAGCGTGTCGGCGAGCCGCGATTCCTCCACCGGCTTCATCAGATAGTCGACGGCCTGCGCCTCGAACGCGCGCAGGGCGTGATCCGAATAAGCGGTGACGAACACGAAGAGCGGAGGTTCAACCTCCATCAGGCCCTGGACGACGGAGAAGCCGTCAAAGCCGGGCATCTGGATATCGAGAAAGACGAGGTCGGGCTTGTGGGTCTTGATCGCGCTGATCGCTTCGCGCCCGTTCTGGCACTTGGCGACGATCTCGACGTCGGCGTGCGCCTGCAGCCGGAGCTCTAGGCCCTGGATCGCGAGCGGCTCGTCGTCGACGAGAATGGTGCGGATGGTCATGGTACAGTCATTCTCCAAGCGGATGCCACCAGCCCTGACGATCGGCGCCGGCGGTCATCGTACGTCACTGCCCCCTTAACTCTTCCCCGTTATTCAAGCTGGAACGGTATCTCGATCTCCACGCCGAACCCCCCCGTCGGCATCGCGCGGACCTCGAACCGGTGATCCGTTCCGAAAGATTGTGCCAGTCGCTCCCTGATATTGGCGATCCCGACGCCGGTTGAAAGGCTTGGCTTGTTCCGCGTCGGCTGCAAGCCCGGTCCAGTGTCAGATACGCTGATCCGAACGCGATCGCCGATCAACCGCGCGCTGACGTGGATTTCGGCGCCTTCCTCCTTCGGCGTGACGGCATATTTGATCGCATTTTCGACCAGCGGCTGCAGCAGGAGCGAGGGCAGGCGTGCGCGTTCGGCCGCGGGGTCGATCTCGAACTTCGGGCGGAGCCGATCCTCGAAGCGCATCTTCTCGATCTCGAGGTACAGCTTCAGCGTCTCGATTTCCTGCGCGAGCGTCACATGCGCGGTCGGCTCGTTGGCGAGCGTGTAGCGCAGGAAGCTGGAGAGGCGGCTGAGCATCGCATTCGCCCGCTCGGTCTGTTTCAGCAGCACGAGCGTCGAGATTGAATTGAGCGTGTTGAACAGGAAGTGTGGATTCAGCTGATAGCGCAGCATCGCCAGCTGCGCCGAGGACGCCTGCGTCTCCAGATGCTGGAGCTGATCGATCTGCTCCTCGACGATAAGGTAGAAATTGATCCCGAAGTAGAGCGCCGACCAACCGGCGAGCACGGTGAAATTGAGGAACAGCGAGCCGATCAGCAGCTTCACGTCGACGCCGGGCGCCGAGAGCTTGATGAGGCTGAAGGAGAAAGTGTCGAGCAGCGCGTAGATGAAGGTCGCAGCGCCGAGCGTGAAGACCGTCAGCAGGATCGCGGTGATACGCGGCAGGCCGCGATAGACGCCGTACAGCACCGACAGCAGCAGCGTGATGCAATAGCCGACGATCGTTTCCACGAGGATGCTGACCACACCTTGCATCGTGAAGCCGCCGGATATGGCCGAAACGGTCCGCAGGACGAGATAGCCGGTCCAGCCGGCCGCCTGCAGGATCCAGAAGGCGCGGGCCTTGTCCTCGAAGAAGGGCCGGACCGCCAGATTGCTGGGTCGGATCGGCGCTTGCGGAGTGGACGGTGCAGGAAGCGAGGTCGCCATTGCGCGCCCCTTACACCGCCATTCGCCGTCGCGCAAAAAGGAAGGGCCGCCGCACCCGAAGATGCGGCGGCCCCGAAGACCCATTCAGGTCAGCGCGATCAGAAGGTGAAGCGCGCGCCGAGACGGATCAGGTAGAGCGAGTTGTTGATGCTCGGGTTGGCCGTGTTCGGCTCACGGAAGTTCGAATAACGGTACTGCGCGCAGGCGTTCGCCCCGTTGGACGGCGATCCGATCGCGCCGGTCAGCGCCCCACCGGTGGCGTTCAGGCACTGCACCTGAACCGTCGCTGCGGTGTACGGGAAGCCGAGCTGACGCAGGCCGCCCCAGTTGCTGTTCAGCAGGTTCGGCAGGTTCTCGATGTCGCCGAACAGCGTGATCCGCGAACCGCCGACGAAGGTCGGGATTTCCTGCTCGACGTGGAGGTCGATGCGGGTGAAGGCGCGGTTGCGGGCGATGTTCTTGCCAGCGATGCGGCCGCGATAGTCCTTCAGGCTGGTGCGGTTGATCAGCCCTTCCAGACCGTTACGCGTCGCTTCGCTGTCGTAGCTGACGAGCGGGTCGGTGGTGCTGGTCGGCACGTACATCAGGTAGCGATCGTTGTTGCCGATCGTTCCGAACACCGGCGAGCGGCCGTTGTTGTTGTCCTGCATCGTGAAGCTGAACGGACGTCCCGCGCGGGTTTCGCCGAACAGCTGGATCGCGGTGCGATAGTCACCGAACAGCGCACGATCGAAGCCGACACCGTACTTGAACGCCCACTTAATCTGATCGTTCGAGATGCCATAGGCCGGCACGTTCGGGTCGATCATCGCGGCGTTGCCGTACAGCGAGCTGGCGGTCGACGAGGTGGCCGGGCTGACGTCCTTCACGTCCTGCCAGGTGTAGCTGCCGTGGACCGACAGGCCGAAGTCGAACCGCTTGTCACCGCGAACCACGAAGATGAAGCTGCGACCGCGATCCTCGTTGTAGAACAGGAAGTCGCTGTTGCCATCGGTCAGCGTGGTGCGCGGCGCATAGCGCGGGCGGCCATCCGGCAGCGTGCCGACGCGGCGGACACGCAGGTCGGTGAACGACGGAGCGCTGAGGACGTCGGTGTACAGGAAGTCGGCGCCCAGGTTCACGCCGCGAACCTTCGCATCAGCCGAGAAGGTCGCCTTCAGCACCGAAGGCAGACGCAGGTCCTGCGCCAGCGACGAGGTCGGGGCGAGCGACAGCGACTGCGTGTTGTTGCGCAGGTAATCGACGGCCGCCTGCGGGATGCCCGGCGCGACGACGTTGTCGAGGATGCCGCACAAAGCTGCGCCGGTGCTGCAGCCCGCCGGATCGGTATTCGAACGGATCACGCCGAAGCCCGAGGTCGACGAGTTCAGCGCGTTGGTCAGGACGCCCGTGGTCGAGAAGCTGTTCGACAGGTACACGTCCGGTGAACCGCCACCGAACACACCCACGCCGCCGCGCAGGCTGAGCCAGTCGTTCGTCTGCCAGTTCGCGCTGATGCGCGGCTGGAAATTGTCCATTCCCTTGAACGTCTTGGTGTTCGGGAAGCCGTAGCGCGCCAGGTAGAAGCTGTTCAGCGGCACCTGGGTGCGCATGCCGTACAGGTCGTAGCGGGCGCCGTAGGTCAGCGTCAGGCGGTCCGTGATCGCCCAATCGTCCTGGAAGCCGAAGGTGTACTGGCCGTACTTGAAGTCAGCTGCGGCGCTGTTGATGTCACCGTCGAGCGCGACCTGCAGGTTGTAGGCGCTGGCGCGACCGTTGCGGAAATCCGTAATCGAGTCGAAGTACAGGCTGCCGGTGGCGTTCTGAACGAACAGGTTACGGCTGCGGTTCTCGTTATATTCAACGAGGAACTTCAGCTCGTGCGAACCGGCCGAGTAGCGGGTCAGGAACGAACCGCCCCAGGTGTCGAAGAACAGCTCGTTCGCCTGACGGCTGTTGTCCGGGCCGAAGGCCACGATCGGCGTGCCGACGCCGCAGCTCGACGCGGTGTTGGTGCCGTTCACGATGCTCGTCGGGTCGGTGCAGACGCGGATCTGCGGGTAGCCGGTGCCGAGCAGCGGATCCTGGCCGCGGCGCGTGCTGCGATAGAGGAAGCGGGCTTCGGTCGACAGCTGATCGGTCCAGTCCGAGTTCAGCTTCACGATGCCGGCGCGCAGCAGGTTCGAGGATTGATAATAGTTGGACGCCAGGCCGATGACCGGGGTGTTGTTGTTGGCGCTGGTGCCGTTGGCGACCGTGCTTTCCTCGTACGCGTTGATGTACGACAGCGAGAGGCGGTGATTGTCGGTGATGTTCCAATCAATCTTACCGACGATCTTCTCGTCCTTCTGATTGTTGATCGTCACGAAATCGCCGGTCGCATAGCCGCCGTAGCGCTGCGTGTTGGCGATGTTGATCACCTCGTCCAGCACGCCCTGGTTGTAGCCGGGGATCTGGTTCAGCGTGGCGATCGACAGTGGGCGCGGATCAGTGTTGCGCTCCGCCGAGACCATGAAGAACAGCTTGTCCTTGATCAGCGGACCGGCGATCGTCGCGCCGTAGGTTTCCGACTTGTACTTCGGCAGGGTGATGCGGTTCGAACCGATGCGGTCGCCCTGCAGGCCATCGGTCGACTGCGAATAGAAGCCGGTGCCGGTGAAGGTGTTGGTGCCCGACTTCAGCGTGGTGTCGATGACGCCGCCGAGGAAGTTGCCCTGACGGATGTCATAGGGCGCGATCGAGACCGAGAACTGACCGATGGCGTCGAAGGGGACCGGGCCACGGTTGGTCGGGTTCGCATCCGAGTTCAGGCCGAAGGTGTCGCCGACCTGCACACCGTCGATGGTGAAGCGGTTGAAGCGCGGGTTGACGCCGGCAAAGCTGACGGCGCCCTGACCGTTGGTGAGATCAAGCGCGGCGAACGGGTCGCGGCGGGCGAGATCGCGGACGTTGCGGTTGACCGAGGCGACCTTCGAGATGTCGCGCGCGTTAAGAACGGTCTGCGGGCCGTCCGAGGTGACGCCGGCGCCGGCGATCGACGAGGCGGTCACGACGATGTCGCCGTCGCCTTCGTCAGCCGCCGCAACGTCGATCGGCAGCGAATAGGTCTGACCCACGACGGTGTAGATGTCGGTAACCTGCTTGGCGCCCTGGGGCGACTGGACATCAACGGTGAACGTGCCACCCGGACGCAGACCGCTCAGCGAGAAGCCGCCGTTCGCATCGGTGGTGGTCGAAGACGTCGTGCCCGACGCGGTTTCCCGCGCGGTAACCGTTGCGCCCGCGACGGGCGCACCTGCTGCCGTCACCGTACCACGGATGGCGGAAGTGGTTTCCTGAGCCATCGCGCCGGCCGGTGCGATGAGCGCAACCGCAGCTACGCCCAGAAACAGGTTATGTCGCATTTAATCAAATTCCCCTTGGAGCAGGTGCTCTGACAAACGGTGCCTGAACCGCTGCCGCGCCCGTGCCCGCGCAATATTTCCGTTCGGTTACGCGGGCGAGAAGAATCCAAAGGGAACCATTTTTGATTTTGGTGCGTTGCAAAAAAGCGACAGGTGTATTTGCGCTATCCGGCAGCTGCGACGATGGCTTGCCAGCCTGCCTCATCGACGACCCTAATGCCCAGGTCCGCGGCCTTCTTCGCCTTGGATCCAGCGCCCGGCCCAGCGACCAAAAGATCCGTTTTCGAGGATACAGATCCGGACACCTTGGCGCCCAATGCCTCTGCCTGAGCCTTCGCCTCGTCGCGGCTCATCGTTTCGAGCGTGCCGGTGAAGACCACGGTCTTTCCCGACACGTCGGAGGCGCGAGTCTCATGCACCACATCCGCGGGTGTCAGCTGGCCGAGTAGGTCCGCGACCGCCGAGTCGTTGCGTTCCTCGGCGAAGAAGTCGATCAGCGCGAGCGCGACCTCCGGCCCGACCTGCTTCGTGTCGACGATGGCGGCCAGTTCCTTCGCGGTGCGGGCGAGGAGCTTGTCGTCACTCTCCCCGATGGCCTGCAGCATGGTGTCGCGCTTTTCGATCCCGGCCTGCACCATGGCGCGGAAGTCCGCCCAGCTGCGCCAGCGCCGCGCGAGGTCGCGGGCGGTCACCTCGCCGATATGGCGAATGCCGAGCGCGAAGAGGAAGCGGTCGAGCGGGGGCTGGCGCTTCGCGTCGATCGCCGCGATCAGGTTGCGCGCCGAAACCGCGGCCCAGCGTTCGCGCGCGAGCAGCTGTTCCTCGGTCAGGCGGAAGATGTCGGCCGGGGTGGCGATCAGGCCGTCGGCGAAGAAGCTTTCGATATTGGTGATGCCGAGGCCCTCGATATCGAGCGCGTGGCGCGAGGCGAAGTGGCGCAGGCGCTCCACCTGCTGCGCCGGGCAGACCAGCCCCCCGGAGCAGCGCCAGTCGACCTCGCCCGGCTCGCGCACCGCTTCGGAGCCGCATTCGGGGCAGTGGGTGGGGAAGTGCCAGGCGGGGCGCTCCTCATCGGTGGTGAGGTTTTCGACGATCTGCGGAATGACGTCTCCGGCGCGTTGCACCACGATACGGTCGCCGGGGCGGACGCCGAGCCGCGCGACCTCATCCGCATTGTGGAGGGTGGCGTTGCGGACAACGACGCCGCCGACCGTCACCGGCTCCAGCTTTGCCACCGGCGTCAGCTTGCCGGTGCGGCCGACCTGGATGTCGATATCGTTGAGGGTCGTCTGCGCGCGTTCGGCCGGAAACTTGTGTGCGATTGCCCAGCGAGGGGCGCGGGCGACGAAGCCCAGACGCTCCTGCCAGTCAAGGCGATCGACCTTGTACACGACGCCGTCGATGTCGAAGGGCAGGTCGGCGCGCTCGCGTTCGATGCGGTTATATTGGGCGAGGGCGTCGCTGGTAGTGGCAACGGTGGTGAAGCCGTCGGCGACGGGAAAGCCCCATTGCCGAATGGCGGCGATCACGGCCGATTGGGTGGTGCCGGGGAGGGCGGTCGCCTCTCCCCAGCCATGCGCGAGAAAGCGCAAGGGGCGCCGCGCCGTCACACCGGCGTCCTTCTGCCGCAGCGAACCGGCGGCGGCGTTGCGCGGATTGGCGAACTGGCGTGCTTCCTTGCCCGTCTCAGCCGCTTCCTCGGCCAGCCGCTGGTTCAGGGCGGCGAAATCGGCCTTCGCCATATAAACCTCGCCGCGGACCTCGAAGATATCGGGCGCATCGTCTGGGAGGTTGGCGGGAATGTCCGCGATGGTGCGCACATTGGCGGTCACGTCCTCGCCCGTGGTACCGTCACCGCGGGTCAGCGCCTGGACCAGCCGGCGCTGTTCGTAGCGGAGCGAGCAGGACAGGCCGTCGATCTTCGGTTCTGCGGTGAGCGCCACCTCCTCGTCATCACCGAGGCGCAGGAAGCGGCGGACCCGGGCGACGAATTCCTCCACCTCCTCGTCGCTGAACGCATTGTCGAGGCTGGTCATCGGGCGTGCGTGCGTCACCTTCGCGAGATGGCCCGCGGGCGCTGCACCGATCTGCCGCGAGGGGGAATCGGCGCGGACGAGGTGCGGGAAGGCGGCCTCCAGCGCATTGTTGCGGCGGACGAGCGCATCATAGTCCGCGTCGGGTATCTCCGGAGAATCGTCGGTGTGGTAGAGGCGGTTGTGGCGCGCGATCTCGCCGGCGAGATACTCGAGCTCGGCAGCACCGGCGGTTTCGGTGGTGGGAAGCGCGGTCATGCCGGCTGGTTAGGCGAGCCGGGACGCGCCGCCAAGCCAGTGCGCCCGATGCGAAAAGGGCCGGAGCAATGCCCCGGCCCTCTTGCTGTAACTAAGGTGCGTCGCCGTGCCTAGCGCGTGCCCGGCACCGACGGATCGACCTCATGCACCGCTTCGCTCTCGTGCACTTCGACCAGGCCGCGGCCAAGGTGCGACGCGCGGTAGCCGTAGCCATAGTAGATCACGAGGCCCAGGATGCCCCAGAGCGGCAGCACCAGCATCGCGTCTAGCGGCAGGTTGAAGAACAGGAAGATGCAGCCTGCGATCGTCAGCGGGCCGACGATCCAGAGCGCCGGGGTGCGGAAGCTGCGCTGACGATTCGCCTCGGTACGGCGCAGGATCATGACCGCGATGGCCACCATCATGAACGCGTAGAGCGTACCCGCATTGGCGATATCCGCGAGCTTGCCGACCGGCAGGAAGGCAGCGGCAAAGGCCACGGCTGCGCCGGTGATCGCGGTGACGATATACGGGGTCTTCCACTTCGGGTGCACTGCCGACAGGCGCTCCGGCAGCAGGCCGTCACGGCTCATCACGAAGAAGATGCGGGTCTGGCCGAACATCAGGATCAGGATGACCGACGGCAGCGCGAGGAATGCCGCGATGCCCAGCATGTTGCCGACGCCCGACCAGCCGATCTGACGCAGCACATGGGCGAGCGCCTCGTTCGAGCAGACGAGCGGGAGGTCGTTGGCGGCGAAAGTGGCGCACTGGCGGGCAAGCTCTTCCGAGCCGGCCGGGAACGGCACGCCGTTCGGCCCCATGATCGGCTGACCACCGACGGTGCCGATCGCACCCGCAGCCACCAGGATGTAGAAGACGGTGCAGAACAGCAGCGATCCGACCAGACCGATCGGGACGTTGCGCTGCGGATTCTTAGTTTCCTCAGCCGCGGTCGACACGGCGTCGAAGCCCACATAGGCAAAGAAGATCGTCGCCGCGGCGCCGACTGCACCGACGCCGGTGCCGAAGCCACCAAAGATGCCGGCCGGGAGGAAGGGGTTGAAGCGATCGGAGTCGAACGCGTCGGAAGGAATGGTGAGTGCGATGAAGGCGGTCAGCGCCGTCACCTTGATCGCCACCAGCACCGCATTCACGCGGGCGCTTTCAGTGGTGCCGACCATCAGCAGCCAAGTGATCAAGAGCGAGATGACGACGGCGGGCAGATTGATGAAGCCGCCTTCGACACCGCCTAGTGCGAGCGGTGCGCCCGACAGCCACGCCGGCAGGTGTATCCCGAGAAATTCATTGAGGATCGTGCCGGTGAAATAGCCCGACCACCCGACGGACACGGCGCTGGCCGCCACGGCATATTCGAGGATCAGGGCCCAGCCAACGGTCCAGCCGACGAGTTCGCCCATCGTGGCGTAGCTGTAGGTATATGCTGATCCCGCGACGGGGATCATGGCTGCAATCTCCGCGTAGCAAAGCGCGGCGACAATGCAGATCAGGCCGGCGATCGCGAATGCGAGCATCAGGCCCGGGCCGGCCTTTTGTGCGCCGGCGGAGGTGAGAACGAAAATACCGGTACCGATCACACAACCGATGCCGAACAAGGTGAGCTGGAACCAGCCCAAGGTGCGATGAAGCGCTTTTTTCTCGGCAGTCGCCAAGATGGCGTCGAGCGGTTTTACTCGGCCAAAGATCATGCGGCCTTTTCCCCCAGGAGCGCGGCACTGGCGGCCGCATGTGCATTAAAGCGCGCGAAACTAGCGGGAGATCGTCATCGCGCAATCCCTCACGGCGTTCGGAAGCAAGATTGCGTCTTTTCTGCTACTTATGGCTGTCATTTTGAACCAGCATAGGGCCTAGCGGCCGGCCAGCAAGGATATGGACGTGCAGATGGGGCACTTCCTGATGGCTGTGCGGACCGGCATTGGCCAAGAGGCGGTAGCCCGGTGTGACCAAACCAGCCTCCCGCGCGATGTGGCCAACCGCCCGGACGAATCCGGCAATCTCCGCATCGCTGGCCCTGGCGGAGAAATCATCCCAGCTGACGTAGGCGCCCTTCGGGATCACCAGAATGTGCGTCGGAGACCAAGGCGCGATGTCGTGGAACGCGAGCGCGTATTCGTCCTCGTACACCTTGCGGGCCGGTATCTCGCCGCGAAGGATCCGCGCGAAGATGTTCTGATCGTCATAGGGCAGCGTTGCATCGACGGGCATGAGCGAAGCCTTATTCAGGGCGGAAGGAGAGGGGGCGGCCAGCCTTTTCGTCATGGCCCGACTGGCCCTCACGCCGGTCGAGCTCGCGTCGGACGTCGTCGAGCGAGAGGCCGGCGTCGGCGAGCAGCACCAGCAGATGGAAAATCAGGTCGGCCGCCTCAGGAACGATCTCCGCATCCTCGCCGGAGCAGGCGGCGATGACCGTTTCGACCGCTTCCTCGCCCAACTTTTGCGCGATCTTATGTCGTCCCTGGAAGAACAGGCTCGCGGTATAGGAGCGTACCGCGGGTGCATCCTTGCGCGCGCGGATCGTTGCTTCGAGACGGTCGAGAGTGTCGTCAGCCATGCCGCGCGAGGTGCCGCGCGCGGCGATCCAGGTCAACCTTTCCGACCACGGTTGCGCAGCGCACGCCGGGTCAGCCAGACGGCGATGGCGGCGGCAACGAACAGCGCCGCATCGGACAGTTCGGGACCGGTACGCGGCGTGGACACCGCCGCAGCCCCGACGGGCGGAGCGGCGGCGGTCAGCGTGAACAGCGAAGGCGGCATGACGCAAGCGGCTCCGGAAGGGACGAGGCGTCCCTTATGCCACCGACATGCAGCGAAGCGTCAATGCCGCCGTACCGGCACGCCCGCCGCGGCGAGGGCAGCATGAGCGTCGGCGATGGTCGCCTGACCGAAGTGGAAGATCGAGGCTGCAAGCACCGCCGAGGCATGACCCTCCGTCACCCCGCGGACGAGATCGTCGAGAGTGCCGACACCCCCAGAGGCGACCACCGGCACGCTCGTCCTGTCCGCAACGGCGCGGACCAGGTCGAGGTCATAGCCGTCGCGGGTTCCATCCCGGTCCATCGACGTCAGCAGGATTTCGCCTGCGCCAAGCTCCGCCAGGCGCAAGGCATGAGCGACGGCATCAATACCCGTTCCGCGTCGGCCGCCGTGGGTGAATACCTCCCACCCGCCATCGACTCGACGCGCATCGACGCTGGCGACGCAGCACTGGCTGCCAAATCGCTCGGCAATGTCAGCGACCACTTCGGGCCTCGCCACCGCGGCGGAATTGACCGCCACCTTGTCTGCCCCGGCCAGCAGCAGCGCGCGCGCATCATCGGCGCTGCGCACGCCGCCGCCCACCGTCAGCGGCATGAAGCAGACCGCTGCCGTGCGGCGCACCACTTCAAGGATCGTGTCGCGCCCCTCATGGCTGGCGGTGATGTCGAGGAAGCACAATTCGTCGGCCCCCGCCGCATCATAGGCGCGGGCCTGTTCCACCGGATCGCCGGCATCGATCAGATCGACGAAGTTGACCCCTTTCACGACACGGCCGTTGGCGACGTCGAGGCAAGGAATGACGCGGGCACGAACCGTCATCGTTCAGGCCGCCGCAGCAACGGTAAGCGCGGCGGCAAGATCAAGCCTGCCGTCGTATAGGGCGCGCCCGGTAATGACGCCTTCGACCCCGTCGCGGGCGTGAAGCGCCAGCACGTGAATGTCCGAGATGCCGGCAACGCCGCCGCTGGCGATCACCGGGATCGACACGGCCCGCGCCAGATCGACCGTCGCCTCGACATTGCAGCCCTTCAACAGGCCATCGCGGCCGACGTCGGTGAACAGGAGCGCCGCAACGCCGGCATCCTCGAATTGGCGCGCGAGGTCGGTGGCGGTGGTGGTGGATACGTCGGCCCAACCCTTGGTCGCGACCATGCCGTCGCGCGCGTCGACCGCGACGACGATGCCGCCGGGGAAGGCGGCGGCCATGTCACGAACGAACTGCGGATTTTCGAGCGCGGCGGTACCGATCACGACGCGGGCGACGCCGGCGTCGAACCAGGCCTCCACGCTCTCCGGCGTGCGAATGCCGCCGCCGAGCTGCACATGGCCGGGAAAGCGGCTGACGATCGCGCGCACGGCCTCCCCGTTGCGGCTTTCACCGGCAAAGGCCCCGTCGAGATCGACGACATGGAGGTGGCCTGCGCCCGCATCGGCGAACAACATCGCCTGGGCTGCGGGATCATCACCATAAACGGTCGCACGATCCATATCGCCCTCGGCGAGGCGAACGACCTGGCCCGCCTTTAGATCGAGGGCGGGAAACACGATGAGGCTCAAGGACGCCACTCCAGAAAGCGAGCAAGAAGATCGAGGCCGTAGCGCTGGCTCTTCTCCGGGTGAAATTGAACGCCGACGATCGTGTCGCGGCCGATCGCGGCAGTGACGGGGCCAGCATGGTCGGTCTGTGCGAGCACGCCGTCGCCATCATAAGCGAAGCTGTGCAGGAAATAGGCTTCGCCCGGCCGCAGGAGCGGGTGATCGCCGGTGGGCACCACATCGTTCCAGCCCATGTGCGGCACCTTTGCATCGGTACCGGCGGGATCGAGTCGCCGGACATTGCCGGGCAGCCAGCCGAGCCCGCGATGCTGGCCGAGTTCCTCGCCCTGTTCCGCGAGCAGCTGCATGCCGACGCAAATGCCAAGGAACGGCGCGCCCTGGTCGAGAACGCGGGAGCGCAGCGCCGCCTCAAGCCCGTCGACCGCACGCAGGTTTGCCGCGCAGGCCCCGAAGGCGCCGACGCCGGGAAGGACGATGCGATCGGCGCGGGCAATCGCGTCCGGATCGGCGGTGACGATCACGTCTGATGCGCCGGCGGCGCGCAGGGCGTTTTCGACCGACAGCAGGTTCCCCGACTGTATGTCGACCAATGCGAGCGTCACAGAACGCCCTTGGTCGACGGGATCGAATCGGCCTTGCGCGGATCGATCTCAATCGCCTGACGCAGCGCCCGGGCGAGGCCCTTGAACGCGCTTTCGGCGATGTGGTGGTTGTTCTCGCCGTGCAGCGTCTCGACGTGCAGCGTTATGCCCGCGGCCTGCGCGAAGCTGTGGAACCAGTGTTTGAACATCTCGGTGTCCATTTCGCCAAGCCGCTTCTGGCTGAACTCGGTCTTCCACACGAGCCAGGGGCGCCCGGAAATGTCGAGCGCGACGCGGGTCAGCGTCTCGTCCATCGGGGACAGCGCATCGCCATAGCGACGAATGCCGCGCTTATCGCCGAGCGCCTTGGCCAGCGCCTCGCCGATGGCGATCCCGGTATCCTCGACGGTGTGGTGCTGGTCGATATGCAGATCGCCCTTCGTCTCGACATCCAGGTCGATCAGCGAGTGGCGGGAGAGCTGCTCCAGCATATGGTCGAAGAAGCCAACTCCGGTCGACACACGGTACGCGCCCGTGCCATCAAGGTTAACGGTCACCGCGATCTTGGTTTCGCTGGTGTCACGGCGGATCGTCGCGCTGCGCATGAGCGCGCACATAGCGGAGCCGACGCGCCATGCAATCTTGACCGAACGGTTCGTGCCGTTACCGATGATGCAAATGGACGACCAAGCACCTGACAGCCTGATTCCCTACGACGAGATCGTGCAGGAGGCCCTGCGCGCCGTCGTCGGTCGCGTGCTGGGCTCGGTCGCGACCGGCGGGGGGCTGCCGGGCGACCATCATTTCTACATCACCTTCAAGACGCAGGCGGCGGGGGTCGATATCCCGCAGCGGCTGATCGAGCGTTTCCCCGATGAAATGACGATCGTGCTGCAGAACCGCTTCTGGGACCTGACCGTCGACGCGGAGCGCTTCTCTGTCGGCCTGAGTTTCAACCAGGTGCCCTCGAAGCTGATGATTCCCTATTCGGCGATCACCGGGTTCCACGATCCGGCGGTCAATTTCGAGCTGCGCTTCCAGGCGCAGGAAGGGCCCGGTGACGGTCCCGAGCCGCACGATCCGGCGGAAAACGATGGCCCGCCATCCACGTCGAGCGAGGACGGGTCGAACGTCGTCTCCGTGGACTTCAAGCGCAAGAAATAGCCTCGCTTCGGGCCGGTAGCGTGCCGGCACCATGAACATGGGCGCAAGGGGACACGGCGGCCGACCGCCGTGTCCCCTTGCGCCTTACTGCTTCGCCTCCAAATACCGCCTGTCACGACAGATAGGCTGAGGCATGAACGACACGCGCACCGAGACCGACTCGATTGGCAGCATCGAGGTGCCAACGGACGCTTACTGGGGCGCGCAGACGCAGCGCTCGATCGAGAACTTCCCCTTTGGGGCGATGGAGCGGATGCCAATCGGCATCGTCCGCGCGCAGGCGATCGTCAAACAAGCCGCCGCTCGGGTGAACGCCCGCCATGGGCTGGACGGAGCGGTCGTCAAGGCGATCGAGGATGCCGCGCAGGAGATCGTGTCAGGCAACCTGGATGAGCAATTCCCGCTGGTCATCTGGCAGACCGGCTCCGGTACGCAGACCAACATGAACGTGAACGAGGTGATCGCCGGACGCGCGAACGAGGTGCTGACCGGCAAGCGCGGCGGCAAGGCGCCGGTGCACCCCAACGATCACGTCAACATGAGCCAATCGTCCAACGACAGCTTTCCCACGGCGCTGCACGTCGCGACGGCGCTCGCGACGCGTGATGCGCTGCTCCCGGGGCTGGACAGGCTTCACGCTGCCCTGGACGCCAAGGCGAAACAATGGCGCGACATCGTCAAGATCGGGCGGACGCATACGCAGGACGCGACGCCGCTGACACTGGGGCAGGAATTTTCCGGCTATGCCGCGCAGCTCGCAAGTTGCCGCGGGCGGATCGAGGAGGCGCTGCACCGCGATATTCGCAAGCTCGCGATCGGCGGTACCGCGGTTGGCACGGGATTGAACGCGCCCGAGGGCTGGGCATCCGACATGACCGCGGCGATCAGCGACATCACGGGCTTTCCGTTCGAACCGGCGCCGAACAAGTTCGAGCAGCTGGCCGCCAAGGATGGCCTGGTCTTCTTTTCCGGCGCGCTCAACACGCTGGCGGTGGCGCTCAACAAGATCGCCAATGACATCCGGCTGCTGGGTTCCGGTCCGCGCTCCGGCCTGGGCGAGCTTTCGCTGCCGGCGAACGAGCCGGGTAGTTCGATCATGCCGGGCAAGGTCAATCCCACGCAGTGCGAATCGCTGACCATGGTTGCAGCGCAGGTGATCGGTAATCATCAGGCGGTGACCGTCGGGGGCATGCAGGGGCATTTCGAGCTCAACGTGTTCATGCCCCTGATCGGGGCCAACGTGCTCCGATCGATCCACCTGCTTGCAGTGGGGATGACCAGCTTTGCCGAGCGCTGTGTCGATGGGATGGTCGCCAATGAGCGGCAGATTGCTGATCTGGTCGGCCGATCGCTGATGCTGGTCACCGCGCTCGCTCCCGAGATCGGCTATGACAATGCGGCGAAGATCGCCAAACATGCCCATGCCGAAGGGCTGACGCTGCGTGAGGCAGGTCTGGCGCTTGGGCTGGTTGATGGTGAAACGTTCGACCGCGTGGTTCGCCCCGAGGGGATGCTGGGAACCTGAACCGCGCCGAAGCGCTTAGCGAGCCAAGTAGAGAAAGGAACATCCATGCTTCGCACCATCGTTGGCGCACTCGTCGGCAAGGAAATCGATCGTCGGGATGGGCGCGGTGGATTGAAGGGCGCGGCCGTGGGCGCCCTGGCGGCACGCATGGCGACCCGAACGGGCCCGCTTGGGCTGCTGCTCGGTGGCGGCTACGTAGCGAAGAAGATGTACGACCGGCGCAAGGCGGGCAAAGGCATGTCCGGGCGCCCCGTGCGTTGATCCTGCCAGGCAGATGCCCATGATGGGATCTGCCGGCACAGTGACGAGCGGCTGAGCACCGGCCGAGCTGCTCAGCCGCGCGGCTTTTGCGGGAATGACGCGGACGGAACCTTGACGCTCATGTCCTCCGCGCGGCAGGAGCGCGCATGGCCGCATCTTCCCCGACCGATCCGCATGGCTTTCGCCGTCGCGGCGTCCTGTTCGTCTTGTCATCACCCTCGGGCGCAGGAAAGTCGACGATAGCCAAGAAGCTCCTGGCGGCTGAGCCGGAGCTGTCGATGTCCGTATCCTATACGACGCGTGCGCCGCGCCCCGGCGAGATCGACGGCAAGGATTATCACTTCGTCACGCTGGATCGCTTTCGCGAGATGGCGAACAACCATGAATTCCTCGAGTGGGCGCATGTCTTCGACAATCGCTACGGCACGCCCAAGGCCGACGTGTTTCACACGTTGAGCGAGGGCAAGGACATATTGTTCGACATCGACTGGCAGGGCGCCCAGCAGCTGCACCAGCTGGCCGGCGGCGACGTAGTCCGTGTGTTCATCCTGCCCCCGTCGATGGCTATCCTTCAGGATCGGCTACAGAAGCGCGCGACCGACAGCCAGGAGGTGATCGACGCGCGCATGTCGCGTGCCGCGAACGAGGTGAGCCACTGGGACGGTTATGACTACGTCCTGGTCAACGATGACCTCGAACATTGCTTCGAATGTGTCCGGATGATCCTGGCGGCCGAGCGGCTGAAGCGATCACGCCAGACCGGCATCATCGGCTTCATCCGCAGTCTGCTCAAGAAAAGCGGTTCACTCGAGTAGCGCGAGAAAGCGTACAGCCGCGTCGAGATCGCGGCGGCGCGCGGCATTGGCTTCGGCCGCCTGCTCATCCACGCCCCATTGTTCGGCCTGCCACGTTTCATCGACCGTGGCGGCGGCCCACAGGGTGTCGGCGTCGATCTGCCCCTCGGCCAGCGCAAGAGCACCGACGAGTGTGCCCGTGATCGTGACGATCGGCTGAAGCGCGGCGAGGCAGAAAGGGTCGCGACTCGCGACAGCCTCTGCCAGCCGGGTCACAGTCGCTGGTGGCTGTGGCTGGTGCATGAGGCCACTGACGATCTCGAAATGCGCGTCGTAGCGGCCGCGCGCCCATTCCAGCAGCGGATCCCATGCTCCGGCCTCACGCTGCACCAGTTCGACCGGCGATTCGGCGCGATAGCAGAGCAGATCGGTCTCGGCATAAGCCGCCAGGCCTGCGGCGAAGGTGCGGGGGGAGGGGGCGACACGGTCGATCGCAGCGTTGGTGAGCCCGGTGAGCGGCATTGACCGTGGATCGAGCGTCTCGCCGACCCCGCGCCATTCGTCCGCGACTGCCTCTGCAAGGGCGGTGCTTGGCAATGCGAGCGGTGCTCGACCCGGCGTGCGAACAGGGCGGCCGTCCAGCCGCACCACCCGCTCCTCGTCAATCGTGACGTCAGTCCAGAAACGCTTCATTCACTCGGGCTCCGCCATTGCCGCGCCAGCGCGCGCGGTACGACCGCCATGGCCCACAATGCGGCAAGCACAATCGCGCCGCCCAGTATCTTGCTGCCAGTGTCCGGCCCCTCTGCGAGCAGGATGACGCCGAGCACCGCAGCCATCGCCGTGACGATGCGGGTCAGCGAAATAATCAGCCAGCGTGTTCGGGCGGGGTCGCGTGCCATGTCGCCGCTATGGCCTATGCTTCGTGGAGGCGCCAGTCGCGACCAGTTGGTTCCGCAACGGGATCAACTGGCAGTCAACCTCTTGGTTACGTATCAGCTTTATGGTCTATGGAAGCAATAGCGAGAGCGGGCCCGGGGGGGCAGGCCTCACATTTTCTGAGCCTATGGAAACGGAACGACGATGGTCGGCGCGGCAGTCTTTATCTACGGTTTGTTGGTCAGCTTCATTTTTTCGGGCGCATCGCGCAACGCCAAGCTGCGCCGCCCCAATCCGCCGGTCCTCACCTATGTCGGCTATGTCATGTGCGGCATCACCGCAGGCGCATCGCTGATCCTGTCAGCGCATGTGGTTAGCCTGTCGCTGGGCGCGCCGCTGCTCAACCTCACCATCTGAGCGCCGCCGGGAGCCAGGCTCCCGGCGTGCCATTCACTCGCCCCGCGCGCCGCGACCGCGGCGTTCGCCCCGGCGCGCCTTGCGGACCTGCTTGGCATGCGCGCGTGCCTTCGCCTTGCGGTCCTCGCGGGTCACCGGCAGCCGCGTATCGGCCGGAAGCGCGTCACCAGCGGCCTCGTCAAAGCCAAGGCCGGCCAGACTTTCCGCAAAATGCGTGGGCAGTTCGGCGGTGACGTCGATCGCCCCGCCATCGGGATGATCCACCCGGATGCGGCGCGCGTGCAGATGCATCTTGCGGCTGATGCCCCCGGTCAGGAACGCGGCCGGGCCACCGTATTTGCCGTCCCCGACAATCGGATGACCAATCGCGGCCATGTGGACGCGCAGCTGATGCGTGCGCCCGGTGAACGGCTGTAGCTCGACCCAGCAGGCGCGGTTGCCGGCGCGTTCGATGACGCGATAGCGGCTGCGCGCGGGCTGGCCGTTCTCCTCGTCGACGTGCATCTTCTCACCGCCGGTGCCGGGCTGCTTGGCGATTGGCAGGTTGATCGTGCCGTCGTCAATCGAGGGAACGCCGACGACGAGCGCCCAATAAACCTTCTTCGCCGACCGCCCGGAGAACGCCTTGGAGAAGAAAGCGGCAGCGCGGGAGGTGCGGGCGACGAGCAGCGCGCCCGACGTATCCTTGTCGAGGCGATGGACCAGTTTCGGCCGACCCTCGGCATCGAACTGAAGCGCGTCGAGCAGGCCATCGACATGGGCGGTCGTCTTCGTTCCGCCCTGCGTGGCGAGGCCCGGCGGCTTGTTCAGGACGAATGCGGCGGGATCCTGGTGGATCACCATTTCGCGCGCGAAGGCGACCTCATCCTCGCTGAGCGGCGGACGCTCGCGCTTTGGCTTGGCATCGGTGCGCACCGGTTCCGCTGGCGGGAGGCGGAGGACCTGGCCGGCGGTCACGCGGTCGCCCGGGCCGACGCGCGCGCCATCAAGGCGTAACTGGCCGGTGCGCGCCCATTTCGCGACAGTGGTGAAGCTGGTGTCGGGCAAATGCCGCTTGCACCAGCGATCCACGCGGATGCCGTCGTCATCGGCGGCGACGGTGAACTGGCGGACGCTGTCGTTCATGCTGCCACCCGGGTGAAGGCGAGTCCGGCCGCCAGCGCCGCGATCGAACCGATCGTCGATAGAAGAATATAGGCGAACGCCTGAAGCCAGGCGCCGCGTTCGATCATCAGCAATGTTTCGAGTGAAAAGGCGGAGAAGGTAGTGAACCCGCCGAGTACGCCCACCCCGATCAGCAGGCGCCAAGCCTCGCCGCCGCTGCTGAGCCGCGCCAGCGTTCCGGCCAGCAAGCCCATGGCGCAGCCGCCCGCGATGTTGACGATCAATGTGCCCCAGGGCCAGCCTGTGCCAAGGGTGGTCAGGGCGGCGCGCCCGACGAGGTGGCGCAGGCCCGCCCCGGCGGCCCCACCGGCCATCACCAGAAGTAATCCGTTCATTACCGCGCCCCTAGAGCCAAAACGCCCAAAGGGGAACGCCGAACGCGTGCCCTGTGCCGTTCGGTCGGCTTGCTCAGCCGCCGCCGTCGGCCATCAGGTCAACCTGCGATCCGCCGTTTGGGCGCGGCTTGACGATCAGGAAGAAGGCGGCGTTCTTCTTCGTGCCTGCCAGGATATGCTCTCCGCTGTCGGCCTGATGCTCGGATCGGAAACCGGCCTCTGAGGTGCGGGTGTAATACCAGTCGAGCAGGCGCTGGACGGGCGCTGCGCTGATGAAGCTGACGACTCGCAGCGCGCAGCCGTCGCGATCGGCGCCGGCCGCCTCGCTGATCTGGGCGTCGGGATAAAGCGGCACGCCTTGCGGAAGGCGGTTGGCCCAATCCGCGGAATAGGCGACGTTGTTCACGCATTGCGCCGAGGCGCCCTGGCTCTGCGCCAAGGCCCCAAGCGTCAGCGCGCGCCGGGCGGCGGCACATTGCGTGCAGGTTCCGGTCGGTGCGGGCGCGGCGCGGAGCGCGCCGGCTACCTGAGCGTCAGCGCGTTGGCCAATGCCTTCCGGCGGTAGCGCGCCGGAACCTGGCTGAAGCGGCGGTCGCACCGTATTGGCGTTCGCCTGTTGCACCAGCTTCGGATCGACCATGATCGGATCGCGAAGCGCACCTTGCAGCGCCGGGTCATTTGCGCTTGCCGCGTCGTTCATCGTCGCGAGGCTGTTGTCGAGATCAGCCACCGCGGCTTGATCCGCGGGCGGAGATCCGCAGGAGGCGAGTGCGAGCAACGCTGTTGCCACCCCAAGCATGACGTTGGTTTTCATCATCGCTCCCTCGAAAACGGCCTCATGATTATCGCCGCATCCTTAAGGAAGGATGCCCATGATGTGTCCCATGCTTGCAACACACCCCGTCTGGCACCATGTCTTGCGGATGCTGAATATTGCTTCGATTCTGATCGGCCTCGTCACCCTCTTGCTGGGAATCGTGGCGTTCATGCCGCTGCTCGGCTGGTTGAACTGGTTCGTGATCCCGATCGGGATCGTGGGCATCGCGGTGGGCGCTTTGTCGTCCACCAATGGCGGGCGCAACCTGAACGTCGTGCTGGTCGTGATCTTCGCGCTGCGCCTGATGCTGGGCGGCGGGATCATCTGAACCCCGCCGCGTCAGCGATCATCAGGGAGCGACCACGACGCAGCTGACGCGGGCCTTGGCGCACGCCGCCTGCGCCGCGCTGCGTGAGGCAAATCCCGTCGCCTGCAAGCGCGTGACGGCGCCTGCCTTCACGTAGCTGGGGCTGCCGCCGGTGCGGCTGCCGACCTGTGCCCAGAGGTTGCGCGCGTTGGACTCGTCGCGGAACGCGCCGAGCTGGATACGCCAATTCCCGCCGCTCGCGGCTGGAGCGGGTGCGGGCGCGGGTGCAGGCCGGGGCGCGGCGACGGCCGGCGCCGGGCGCGGCGTCGCGGCGGGGCTAGCCG